>NZ_JBQQBO010000017.1:0-186812 GCF_052246905.1 Saccharopolyspora antiqui | reverse complement strand
ACCGGGAAACCCACCGGGACTTGTGGAGCGCCCGTTGCGTGGAGACGCGCACGGCGGGTGCGGGAGGCGGCTCGGGGAAACCCACCGATGGAAACGCCGGCAGGGCGCCCCGGGCCGACCTCACCTGATCCACACCGAACGCAGTTCAGCCAAACGCCACCCCCCGAAAGCTTCCGGCGGAACGGATATTTGGTCAGGTGCCCTGTCGTTCTGCGCGGCTGCGGGTTTGGGCGAGGCGGTAGGAGGCGGTGCCGGTTTCGATGATGGTGCCGCCGAAGGTGAGCCGATCGACAATCGCGGAGCAGAGCCGGGGATCGGTGAAGGTCTTCGTCCAGCCGCCGAAGCTGTCGTTGGAGGCGATGGCCACGGAGTTCTTCTCCTCCCGTTCGGTGCGGACCTGGAGGAGCAGGTCGACGCGCCCGTAGCGGGCGATGGTCTTGGTCAGGACCTTCTCGTCGGCGGCTTCGACGAGTTCGTTGACCAGCTTGGCGGCCAGCGTGTAGCGGACGCGGAAGCCCGCCATGGCCGCTTCGGTTCCCAGCGCGATGAGCAGGTGGGACTTGCCGGTGCCGGAGTCACCGATCAAGCACAGCGGCTCGCCCTTTTTGACCCATTCGCACACACAGTCCAGCAGCGGGCGCCTGCGACGTTCATGCAGAGCGTTGACGTACGACAGCTCGATGTACGGTCCCGCAGGATCAACACCAGCCGGTACAGCCACCCAGCACCTCCAGCGCTAGCACCCGCACGCTTCGCTGAGACGAAACCTGGAACGACTGACTTCGCTGAGTAAACGCCTCGATTGGATGAGAGCGGTCAGTGGGTGCTCGCTGCGCTCAGAACCTCTCTTCGGTTTGTTCATCCGAAGCGGCATCAGCCGCTCAGCTCACCTGGGCGACCGGCACCGCCGCGGAGAACGAGTTCGAGGAACAGGTGCTCACGGCCGCAGGCGGCAGCCGGTGGTGACCATCAGCACCGTGTTGGCCGCGGTGCCGAACTGGTAGACCGCGCCGTACTGGTCGTTGCCGGTGATCTCGTGGTCGCCGCTGCGGTTCACGATGATCTCGGGCTCGCCGAAGCCGTACTCACCGGTGATCTCCGCGACGATCGCCACCGCGCGCGGCCACCGCTCGTCCGCCAGGTTGCCCGGCGCCCGCCACGATTCCAGCACCCAGCTCTCCGCGTCGAAGATCTCCGGGAACTCGGTGCAGCTCGCCCGGCTGACCGGGTCGGACACCGCCCAGGTCAGCGGTCCGACCTCGGTGTTGAGGCGGTCCAGCAGCCGTTGTTGCATCTGGTCGTAGCGTTCGCTGATCTCCTCGATGCTGGGGCGCTGTTGGAGCAGGCTGCGCGGGTCTTCCACGATTCCCCCGTCTTCTCGGGCGGACAGACGTGCCATCAGGAGATGATGCCGGAGATCCGGTCCCCGAAACCGCGGCCGTCGTCCTTGATCGCCCGGTCCGGCAATCCGGCCACCACGACGCTCATGTTGTACTGGCTGGTGCTCTCCGGCGTGAAGTAGCCGCCGTGGCCCTCGACACCGTTGAACTTGTGGTCGCCGACGGTCGCGTCCCTGGCGGACAGCCCGGTCATCCCGTCGAGATGGCTGGGGTCGCCGCCGAAGCGGCCCAGGTCGGCCACCCAGTCGTTCTTCGCTTCGATCCGGTACGCGTGACCTTCTGGCACGTTGAGGTCTTTGATGTTGTTGGTGCCCACTCCCGGCGAGCCGGAGAACACCGCGTCGTCGACGCCGTGACCCTGCTGCTGCATCGCGTAGCCGGTGATCGTCGACCCGTAGGAGTGGCCGATCGCGGTCAGGTGCGCGGTGCTGTCCCGGGAGGCGTTGATGCCCACGCAGAATTCGGCGAGCTTCTTGCCGCCTTCTTCGGCGGCCTTCGAACTGGCCACCGACCGGTCCGGGTCGGAGACCTCGCTCCACTGCGGGAACTCGGTGCCCACCCAGGTGACCGTGGCGACCTTTCCCCCGTCGCCGTGCCGGTCGCTTTCGAACTGGGCCTGGCGGCGCAGCTGGTCCATCTGCTTGTCCGCGTTCAGCGAGCCGTCGACGGTGGTGTTGAAGCCCGGCGTGTACACCGAGACGTGGGCGGCGGTGTCCACATTGCCCACCGCGATCGCGGCCTTGGCGCGTTCCCCGTCGGTGTCGAGCAGCAGCAGTTGGCGGTCGCCGCGCTCCAGGATCTTCTCGACGGCGCCGATGGACTTGAGCTTGCCGTCGACCCGCTCCAGTTGTTCCCGTTCGGCGCCGGTGACGCCGCCGCGCTGCAACTCGGTTTTTTCAGCCCGCAGCGCGGACTTCTCGTCGGCGATGCGCGCGCGGTTCGCCTTGTCCCGCACCTCGGCCGGGATGCCGTCGCGGCTGCCGAGCCAGGCGGGCGGGTTGTTGGTGTACGCCGCGCGCTCGGCGTCCGACAGCGACTTCCACCACGCGGCGTTCTCGGTCGGACCGCCGTCCTTGGGCGCCTTGGCGGCGGCAGCCGTGGTCCGCGCGGCGGCGCTGACCAGGCCGTCGCCCGCACCCGGGTCGATCTCGTCCAGCTCGGCCGCGGTGAGGACCTTGGCCAGGTCGCCGTCGGTGCGTTCGGCGTCGTCGAGGATCGACTCGATTTCGGCGACCAGTTCGTCGCGGACCCGCAACCGCTGCTGCTTCACCTGCTCGACCTCGGCGGCGGGCACGTCCTGCGGCGGCTTGGCGTCCCGGACGCCGCCTTCCGGGGTGATCTCGAAACCGTTGGCGCGCGCCTTGTGCTCCGTGGCGTCGAGCCGCAGCTTGATGCGCTCGACTTCTTCGGCAGCCCGGCCCACCGCCTCGCGCACGCCGCTGACCTCGGCGATCAGCACCCGCATGCGCTTGATCAACTCGCCGTTGCGGTGCGCGGCGTGCTCGGCGGCCGTGCCGTTCCAGCCGTCGGGCTGCCGGGCGCCGTCCAACTCCTCGCCCAGCCCGGTCAACTCGTCCCGGCGCTTGCCGAGCGTGCGGAAGACCTCCTCCAAGGTGTCGGGCAGCCAGCGGCGCACGTCGGCGAACGACACCATGAGTCGGCCTTACCTCCACGTCGTGCTACGAAGCGTCCTGCGTCGCGCAGGACCGCTACGCCGATCCGCCCTTGGCGGACTGGAGCAGGTGGCAGCCGGTGCGCAGACTAAGAATGGTGTTCACCGCGGTGCCGAACTGCAGCGCCGCGCCGAAGTCGTCGCGGATTTCCACCTTGTGGTCGGCAGGCCGGTCCACGACCACTTCCCGCTCGGTGAAGCCGTATTCGGAGCTGACCTCGTCGGCGATCCGCTCCGCCTGCGGCCACTGGCTGTCGGAGATGTTGCCCTGGTAGAGCCAGCGATCCAGGCTGTGCTTCTCGGCACCGGCGACATCCGGGAACTCCGCGCAGCCCGCCTCGCCCGCATCGCCGTCGTTGACCCACGCCGTCGCGAGGCCCAGCTCCGCGGACAACCGGTCGCGCAGTTTCTGCTGCATCTCCTCGTACTTGGCGGTGACCTCCTCCATGGACGGTCGCTGCTGCAGGACGCTGCGCTGGTCTTCCATGCTTCCCCCGTCGGACGGTTCTGGTTCGCTCGCGCAGCCGCCGACGAGCAGCGCGCAGAGGATTAGCAGGCCGAGTTTCCTCATGAGAACAGGTCTTTGACCTTGGACGCGGCCCCCTCGCCGAAGTCCTTGACGTCGGACACCGCCGCCGCGCCGGCGTCGTAGATCGCGGATCCGGCTTCCTGGGCCTGGTGCGGCAGGTAGGAGATCGCATCGCCGACGCCGTTGGTCTTGCCCTCGACGGTGTTCTCCGGCATGCCCGCGACGATGGAGGCCATGTTGTGCTGGCTGGTGGTGTCGGGATTCAGGTAGTCGCTGTGACCGGTGACCCCCTTGCCCTCGCCGGAGTCCTCGGTGGACAGATCCTGGAAACCGTCCATGTGGGACGGATCGCCGCCGAAGCGGGCGAAGTCGGCGACCGGGTCGTTCTTGGCCTCCAACCGGTAGGCGTGCCCCTCCGGGACGTGCAGGTCTTCGATGTCGTTGGTCCCAACGCCGGGTGAGCCGAAGATGATCGCGTCGTCGACGCCGTGGCCGCCGCCCTGCAGGGCGTAGCCGGTCGTCGTCGAACCGTAGGAGTGGCCGATAGCGGTCAGGTGCGGATCGGTGCCCCGGGATTCGTTGATGCCCTTGTAGAAGTCGTTGAGCTTCTCCCCGCCCTCCTGGGCGGAGCTGGAGCTGGCCACCGAATCCCCGAACACGTCGAGGTTCTCGGACTCCTGCGGGGCTTCGTAGCCGAGCCAGGCCACCGCGGCGACCTCGCCGTCCTTGCCGTGCCGGGCCAGTTCGTCCTGCGACTGCCCGACGAGCTCCTGCATCTTGTCGTCGTAGCCCTTGAGGCTGTCCTGGACCGTGGTCGTGTAGCCGGGGGTGAACACCGAGACGTGGTCGGCGGTGTCCACGTTGCCCACCGCGACCGCGGCCTTCATCCGTTCGCCGCTGCTGTCGAGCACCAGCAGCTGGCGCGGGGGCTTGTCGCGCGAAATGGTCTCCTCGACCGCATCGAGGGACTTGAGCTTGTCGTTGACCTGCTGGAGCCGCTCCTGCTCGTCCTCGCCCACGCCGCCCTTCTCCAGGTCGGCCTGCTGCTCCTGCAGCGCTTTGCGCTCCTCGTCGATGCGGCCGCGGTTGGCCTCGTCGCGGACCTCGGCGGGGATGCCGTCGCGATTGCCCAGCCAGGCGGGCGGATTCTCCTGCAACGCCGCGCGCTGCTCGTCCGACAGCGAGTTCCACCACTCGGCGGCGGCTTTCGGCGAGTCGTCCTTCGGCTTGCCCGCGGAATCGACCAGCGCCTGGATGCTCTCGGTGTTCGCGGCGTCGGCCAGCGAACCGCCCTTGCCGGGCTCGATCTGGTTCTTCTCCGCCGCGACCAGGGCCTTGGCCAGCTCCGCGTCGGTGCGCTCGGCTTCGTCGAGGATCTGCTCGATCGTCGCGACCAGCTTGTCGCGGACCTGGATCCGCTGCTGCTTCACCTGCTCCAGCTGGTCCTGCGGCACGTCCTGCGGTGGTTTGACGTCCTTGACGCCGCCTTCTTCGGTGATCTCGAAGCCGCCTGCCCGCGCATCGTGGTCGGCCTGCGTGATCTGCTGCTTGATCTTGGCGACGTCGTCGGCGGCGGTGCCGACGGCGACCCGCACGGTGGCGACTTCGGCGATCAGCGCGCGCATGTTCTCGACCAGCTCGCCGTGGCGCTTGGCCGCGGCGTCGGCCGCCGCGCCGGACCAACCTTCCGGGTTCTTGGCGTGGTCCAGCTCGTCCTGGAGGTCGATCAGGTTGTCGCGGCGCTTGCCCAGTTCGGCGTGGACGGAATCGAGTTCCTCGGGCTTCCAGCGGCGCACCTCGGCGAACGACACCATTTGACCGCCTACCTCCCCGCCTGCGCGCCGATGCGGCCGATGTCCGCCGCGTTGGACTCATCGGAACGCTGGTACTCGTCGGCGGTCGCGTTCAGCGAATTGCCGTGCTCGGCGGCGGCCTGGCTCCACGCCTTGACCGACTTCTCCCAGCTCTGCGCGACCTGCTTCGCCGCGTCCGCGGACTTGCCGCCCGGCATCGCCTCGGCGATGTCGGTGGCAGGTGGCCCCAGCTTCACCTGCGCAGCCTGCTCGCCGGCCGATTTCGCACTCGTTCCCGCTTTTCTGAGCGAATCCGGATTTGCCGTGTACCCCATGCCCCACCTCCAGCGGCCGAAGCCTAGCGCGATGATCTTGCGTTGGACGGTCGTTGGGAGAAACTGGTTCCCGCTGATTTCGCAGGCCGAACCGGGCGTGCGGCCCGGGCTCGGCGGCCCGGGTAGCCTCCCGGTCGTGACTGCGTCGTTGGATCTCACTGCGGACCCGGTCGAACTCACCGCCGCGCTGGTCGACATCCCCAGCGTTTCCGGCGAGGAGAAGGCCATCGCCGATGCCGTGGAGCACGCCTTGCGCGCTCAGGCACCGCACCTCGAAGTGGTGCGGTCCGGCGAAGCCGTGCTGGCGCGGACGAACTTCGGGCGCGGCTCGCGGGTGGTGCTGGCCGGGCACCTGGACACCGTGCCGATCAACGACAACCTGCCGCTGCGCCGCACCGGATCGGGCGCCGAGGAGGTCCTGCACGGCTGCGGCACGGTCGACATGAAGGGCGGCGACGCGGTGATGCTGCACCTCGCCGCGACGCTCACCGAACCGCGCCACGACCTGACTTTCGTGTTCTACGACTGCGAGGAGGTCGAAGCCGAGCGCAACGGCCTGGGCCGCATCGAGCGCGATCTGCCCGACTGGTTGGCCGGGGACCTGGCCGTGGTGTGCGAGCCGTCGAACGCGGTCATCGAGGCGGGCTGCCAGGGCACCATGCGGGTGGAGGTGCGCACCACCGGCGTCCGGGCGCACACGGCGCGAGGCTGGATGGGCGTCAACGCGATCCACGGCGCGCAGCCGGTGTTGCAGCGGTTGGTCGACTACCAGCCGCGCGAACCGGTGATCGATGGCCTGCAGTTCCGGGAGGGGTTGCAGGCGGTGCGGATCAGCGGCGGTGTGGCGGGGAACGTGGTGCCGGACTCGTGCGTGGTGGCGGTCAACCACCGGTTCGCCCCGGACCGGTCGCTGGCGGAGGCCGAAGCGCACCTCCGGGAGGTCTTCGACGGCTTCGAGGTCACCGTGGCCGACGGCGCCGCGGCGGCGCTGCCCGGTTTGGGCGCCCCGGCGGCGGCCGAACTGGTCGAGGCCTCCGGCGCGGCGCCGGTCGCGAAGCTCGGTTGGACGGACGTGGCCCGCTTCGCGGCCCGCGGCCTGCCCGCGGTGAACTTCGGCCCCGGCTCACCGACGCTCGCCCACACCAAGCAGGAGCACGTCGCCACCACCGAGATCCACCATTGCGCGACGGTCCTGCGCCGCTTCCTCACCTGAGCTCTTCGAGGTGAGGGGCACCTGTGACCAAGTAACTGGGTCACGGGTGCCCCTCACTCGTTTCAACATGTGGGATCAGGCGATGCCGAGCATCGACTGGTCGCCACTGTCCGAGCCCTCCGCGCCGCCCGGCTTCCGGCCGTCCGCGGTTGACTCGCGTTGCCGGGGCAGCTCCGCCGCTGGCGTCTTGTCGGTGAGCTCCGCCGCTTGCTTCTCCGCCTCGGTGAGCTCCGGCGCCTGCCGCTCGGCCTCGGTGAGCTCCGCCGCTGGTTCCGCCTCGGTGGCTTCGGCTGGGCTGGCTTCGGCTGGGCTGGGGGCTTCGGCCTCGCGCTTGGCGCCGCCGCCGTGCTTGACGGTGTCGACGAACTGCAGCAGTTCCACCGGGAACGGCAGCACGAGCGTGGAGTTCTTCTCGGCGGCCACCTCGACGACCGTCTCCAGCAGCCGCAGCTGGAGCGCCGCCGGGGTGTCGGCCATGACGTGCGCCGCGTCGGCGAGCCTGCGGGACGCCTGGAACTCGCCGTCCGCGGAGATGACCCGCGAACGCCGTTCACGTTCGGCCTCGGCCTGCCGGGCGATCGAGCGCTTCATCGACTCCGGCAGCGAGACGTCCTTGATCTCCACCCGGTCGATGTGCACGCCCCAGCCCAGCGCCGGGCTGTCGATCATCAGCTCCAGGCCCTGGTTGAGCCGCTCGCGGTTGGACAGCAGGTCGTCCAGGTCGCTCTTGCCGATGATGGAACGCAGCGAGGTCTGCGCGACCTGTCCGACGGCGAACAGGTAGTCCTCGACGTTGACGATGGCGCGCGCGGCGTCCTCCACCCTGAAGTACACCACCGCATCCACCCGGACCGTGACGTTGTCGCGGGTGATGCCCTCCTGGGCGGGTACCGGCATGGTGACGATCTGCAGGTTGACCTTCCGCATCCGGTCGACCGCCGGGATGATCATGGTCAGCCCGGGTCCGCGGGTGAGCTCCTGCAGCCGCCCGAAGCGGAACACCACACCGCGTTCGTACTGCTTGATGACCTTGACACCGGCAGCGACGAAGATGACGCCGAGCACGAGGATTACGATCAGCAGGTCGATGAGCATGGCTGGCTCCCGGGCTCGATTCCTGTCGTGCCCGGCGACCCGACTCCGGCGCCTGCGTAGATCGCCCCAGATCTGCGTGGTGGGCGCGGCCGGCGTCGCTGGCACCACTCGATCTTTTCTTCGTATCGTACGCCGCCGCACGGCTGTGTGAATCCCTTGTGAACAGGCATTTCTCCGCTGCGGCGGGTGGTGGGCGCACGTCGGTGGCGATCGGCGGCTGCGTACTCTCGACCGCATGACAGTCGAAGGCCCGTGGGGCGCGCCCAACGGCGCGGAGCGCCCCCAGGAGAAGCAACGCGGACCGGTAGTGCTGCGCCGGTCGCGGTTGAGCGAGCCCACCACCACCGACCAGCGGCTGCTGGACTCCCGCGGCCCGTCTGACTGGGTGCACACCGACCCCTGGCGGGTGCTGCGCATCCAGGCCGAGTTCGTGGAGGGGTTCGGCGCGCTGGCCGAGGTGCCGCGCGCGGTGACCGTGTTCGGTTCGGCGCGCACTTCGCGGGACCACGAGGAGTACGCCGTCGGCGTCGAACTCGGTGCGGCGCTGGCCAAGGTCGGCTGCGCGGTGATCACCGGCGGCGGACCTGGCGCGATGGAGGCCGTCAACCGCGGCGCGTCGGAGGCCGGTGGGTTGTCCATCGGGCTCGGCATCGAGCTGCCCTTCGAGCAGGGGCTGAACCCGTGGGTCGACCTCGGCGTGAACTTCCGCTACTTCTTCGTCCGCAAGACGATGTTCATCAAGTACGCGCAGGCGTTCGTCTGCCTGCCCGGCGGGTTCGGCACCATGGACGAGCTGTTCGAGTCGCTGACCCTGGTGCAGACCAAGAAGGTCACCAAGTTCCCGGTGGTGCTGTTCGGCAAGTCCTACTGGCAGGGCCTCTACGACTGGATCCGGGACAGCATGTACGGATCGGGCAAGATCGGCACCAAGGATCTCGCGCTGCTGCACCTCACCGATGACATCGACGACACGATCGGCATCGTGCAGGAGGCGTACGAGGCTTGGGAGGCCACTCATTGAGCAGCGTCGAGCTCGCCGAAGGGATCGTTGAGCACAAGGGCACCGCGGCGGTCTGCGTCTTCTGCGCATCGGGCCCGGTGCCCCAGCACTACCTGGACCTCGCCGCGCAGGTGGGCACCAAGATCGCCAAGCGCGGTTGGACGCTGGTCTCCGGTGGCGGGCGGGTGTCGATGATGGGCGAGGTCGCGCGGGCGGTGCGCGCCGGGGACGGCCGCACCGTCGGGGTCATCCCGCGTGCCCTGGTGGAACGCGAGGTCGCCGACTCGGACTCCGACGAGCTGCTGGTCGTCGACACGATGCGGGAACGCAAGGGCCTGATGGACGCGCACGCCACCGCGTTCCTCGCGCTGCCCGGCGGCATCGGCACCTGCGAGGAGCTGTTCGAGATCTGGACCGCCCGCTACCTCGGCATGCACCGCAAGCCGGTCGTGGTGCTCGACCCGGACGGGCACTACCGCGGGATGCTGGACTGGCTGCACGGGCTGGTCGACAGCGGATTCGCCACCCAGCACTCGCTCGACCTGCTCACCGTGACCACCGATGTCGATGAGGCGCTGGACGCCTGCGCCCCGTGACCCGGCCGCGGTGGTGATCCCCGTGCCGCCCCACGACGTGCCAGGATCTGCAGATGTGCAGGTATTGCGGTTCCGCGACAAGGACGTGCCCCAGGACCGGCCGCTGGTGATGGCGATCGTCAACCGCACCCGCGACTCCTTCTTCGACCGCGGGCGCACCTTCGCCGTCGATGCGGCCACCGCAGCCGTGGACCAGGCCGTCGCCGACGGCGCGGACATCATCGACATCGGCGGGGTTCGCGCCGGTGCGCAAGGCGAGGCGGTGGACGCCGCCGAGGAGATCCGCCGGGTGGTGCCGTTCGTCACCGCGGTTCGGGACCGCCATCCGGATCTGGTGATCAGCGTCGACACCTGGCGGCACGAGGTGGCCCGCCAGGTGTGCGGGGCGGGCGCGGACCTGCTCAACGACACCTGGGCCGGTGCGGATCCGAAGTTGGCCGAGGTCGCCGCCGAATTCGGCGTCGGCGTGGTGTGCTCGCACACCGGCGGTCTGCCGCCGCGCACCGACCCGTACCGGCCCCGCTACGCGGACGTGGTCGCCGAGGTGACGGCCGAGCTCGTCGAACGGGCCGACCGGATGGTGCGGCTCGGGGTGCCCGCGCACGGCGTGCTGATCGACCCGACCCACGACTTCGGCAAGAACACCTGGCACGGCCTGGCGCTGCTGCGCCGCGTCGACGAGTTGGTGGCCACCGGCTGGCCGGTGCTGATGGCACTGTCCAACAAGGATTTCATCGGCGAGACCCTGGGCACCGAGGTGACCGAGCGCTTGGAGGGCACCCTCGCGGCCACCGCGATCGCCGCCTGGGGTGGCGCCAAGGTCTTCCGAGTCCACCACGTGGTGGAGACCCGTCGCGTGGTGGACATGGTCGCCGCCATCGCGGGCACCCATCCGCCCGCCCGGATCATCCGCGCCCTGGCATGACGGTTCACGGGTTGCCGACGGCGTGCTTGACGAGGTCCGTGAGGGTCGGGATCGGGACGTCCGGGCGAACCTCGCGCAGCACCGGGACGAGGCGCAGCCACCGGGACTGGACTCGCGGCGCGCTCGGCGGTGTCCTGGTCAGCTCGTCGACGAGCTCCTCCAGCCGCCAGTGCGCCTCGTCGCGCGCCATGCTCGCCTCCGGGTGCTGGTCGATCACGTCGACGAGCACCACGAGGTAGGCGCGGAGTTGATCGAGGGCCTCCAGGCGAGGAGCGTAGGTGGTCGCGGCGTCGAGTCGTGCCGCACCGGTTGTCGAGCCCTGGGCGCTGTCCTCGGACACGGCAAACGACTCCTGAATTGCTCGACCGGCACATCCGACTCCGCAGTGTGGTCGGATCCGAGGGTTGGCAACGAACTTTCGGGTTCGCGCCACCCGAACGGCGCAGCTCGTCATCTGATGTGACACACGTCATCGATGTCCGGATCGCGAAAGGACTTTGGTCCTCTTGTGCGCGGTCGGTGACAGTGGTCGGAAATAACCGTAGAGTCGCTACTTGTGAAGGCTGATGCGCTCCGCGGCCATCTCGACGCTCTGCTGCTGGCCACGCTAGACGGCAGGGCCCTGCATGGTTACGCGATCATCGAGGCGCTGCAAGAACGCAGCGGTGGCGCCCTCGATCTGCCCACCGGCACGGTGTACCCCGCGTTGCGCAGGCTGGAGCGCGCGGGTTACGTGCAAAGCACCTGGAGCACTGTCGGCGGTCGACAGCGCCGTACCTATCGCCTGACCCAGACCGGCGTGCAAACCTTGCAGGCCGAGCGCCGCGCGTGGCGCGAGTTCACCAGCGCCATCGAAGGCGTCCTCGAAGCGGCTCCCGCCAAGACCTGACCGTGGCCGCGGCGGTTCGCCATCCGTGCCACGATTGATGACCGTGGCTAGTGCGCTCATCTACCTGTTCGTGGTGCTCGCGGTCGCTGCGGTGATCTTCCTGCTGGCCTCGCTGGTCTTCGGACGCGGCGAGCAGCTCGCACCGCTGCCGCCGGGTTCGACCCCGACTCGCCTGCCTGCTGCCGACATCGAGGCCGCTGACGTGCGTGCGTTGCGGTTCCAGCAGGTCCTCCGCGGCTACAAGGCATCGGAGGTGGACTGGGCGCTGGCGCGCCTGGCCGGTGAACTCGACGACCTGCACGGCCGGATCGCGCTGCTGGAGAAGCAGCTCGACGTCGCCGGAAGGCAGTTGCAGGAGGCTCGCGCCGGGCACCCGGACGAGTCGGAGGACTGACCGGTGCGCCCGGTCGAGCTGCGGTTCAGCGTGCCGATCGAGGCGGCGCCCGAGGTGGTGTGGGCCGCGGCGACCGACTGGGCGCGGCAGGGCGAGTGGATGTTGGGCACCGATGTGCAGGTGCTCGGCGGCTCCGGGGGACCGGGCACCCGGCTGCTCGCCGTCACCGGGTACCGCGGGTTCGGCGTGGTGGATCGGATGGAGATCGTCGGGTGGCGGCCGCCGCAGAGCTGCCGGGTGCGCCACTGCGGGGACCTGCTTGTCGGGGATGGCGGGTTTGATGTGGTGCGGTGCGGCAATGCCGCATCGACGTTCGTGTGGTGGGAGCGGCTGGCGCTGCCGACCGGCGGCGTCCTGGTCTGGCCGGTGGTGCGACCGGCCTTCGCCTGGGGCATGCGCCGGTCGCTGAGCGCTTTCGCGGCGTTCTGCCGGGATTACCGAAGTGGAGAAGAGCGTGACTGAACCCGGTGCGGCGGTGCTCGGCGAGGACGGGCGGGCGCGCTGTCCGTGGGGTGCCGGTCCGGCGGACTACACCGAGTACCACGACCGCGAGTGGGGCGTCCCGCTGCACGGCGTGCCGGAGCTGTTCGAGCGGATCACCTTGGAGGCGTTCCAGTCCGGCTTGTCGTGGCTGACGATCCTGCGCAAGCGGGCGGCGTTCCGGCGGGCGTTCGCCGAGTTCGACCCGGCGCGGGTGGCGGTCTTCGGCGAAGCCGACCGGCAGCGGCTGCTCGCCGACGCGGGCATCGTCCGCAACCGGGCGAAGATCGACGCGACGATCCGCAACGCCGGTGCGGTGCTGGAGTTGGACCGCCCGCTGGACGAGTTGCTCTGGTCCTTCGCCCCGGAAGCCCGCAAACCGCGCCCGGCGACCCTCGGCGACGTTCCAGCCACCACCCCGGAGTCGACGGCGATGGCCAAGGAGCTCAAGCGCCGCGGTTTCGCCTTCGTCGGCCCCACCACCTGCTACGCGCTGATGCAGGCCACCGGCATGGTCGACGACCACCTGGCGGACTGCTGGCGCGCCAACTGACGAGGCGCCGAGCGCAATTTCGCGAGAAATGTGGGTTTCACCCGGGTGAATGTCGATCTCTCGCGAGATCGCGCCGCCCAGCTCAGTGGCCGGTGAAGTTCGGGCTGCGCTTCTCGACGAAGGCCGCCACCGCCTCCCGGTGGTCGGCCGTCGAACCGGCCTCGGCCTGCGCGCCCGCCTCGACGGCCAGCGTCTCGGCCAGGCCTTCCGCTGCCGCCGCCAGCATCGTCTCCTTGATCCGCGCGTAGGCGCTGGTCGGCCCGGCCGCCATCCGGGCGGCCAGCTCGGTGGCCGCCGCGACCGCCTCGCCGGTGTCCACGACGCGGTTGACCATGCCGATCCGCAGCGCGTCCTCGGCAGCCACCGGCTCGGCCAGCAGCAGCATCTCCATGGCCCGGCCGTAGCCGATCAGCCGCGGCAGCGTCCAGGACGCACCGGAGTCGGTGGACAGGCCCACGTTGGCGAAGGCCATCAGGAACTTGGCGTTGGACGCGGCCACCCGCAGATCGCACGCGTAGGCCAGCGATGCGCCCGCCCCGGCCGCGGTGCCGTTGATCGCGGCGATCACCGGCTTCGGCATGCTCGTCACCGCCCGGATGATCGGGTTGTAGTGCTCCTCCACCGTCTTCAGCGGCGCCGAGTCCCCGGCCTCCAGCAGCGCGATGTGCTCCTTGAGGTCCTGACCGGCGCAGAACGCCTTGCCCGCGCCGGTGATCACCAGCGCGCGCACCGAGTCGTCGGCGGCCGCCTCCCGCAGTGCGGTGATCAAGCCCTGCTTGAGCTCGACGTCGAGCGAGTTGAACGACTCCGGGCGGTTCAGCGTGAGCAGTCGCACACCAGCGGTGTCCTGGGTCAGCAGTACATCGGTCATGTCGCGCTCCTCGTCTTGGTGCCTGTCGTGGTACTCGTCGTGCGTTGCGGGTGGCGGGCCTGGCGGTTTCGCGCGAAACCGCCCACCCCACCCGAGGCGGTCGGCCCGACACAGCCATGTCGAAGACAGGTTCCCAGACGCCGCCTCGACTCCGCCGATCCTCGACATCACGGATCCCCCGTGCGCCACGTCGGGGCAGGTCTCGCAGCGGACGCAGTGGGCAGCGCCTGAGAACCGGCGGCGGTGCGAGGGGCGAAGGTGTGCCAAGCGACTGCGCGGCTTCAAGAACAAGATCGAAGACAGTTTCTCGAAGTCCGTTGTGGCGGATTGCGAGATCATCGGCATCTGTTCCACTGTGGACTCCGCAGATCGTGTGAAGTCCCGAGTAGACAGTGTTGCGGCTGGGCGCCCGCGCAGTACCCGAGCGCCGCCCGAACCCGACGACGACCGCGGGTGGCCCGGCCGACCCGGTGGGTCACCGGGTGCCCGCCGATTGCGCCGGAATGCGCCGAAACAGCGCGCATGAGCGGTGAGTCTGCCAGCCGCCGCGGGCATTCGACCAGCGCACGGGCGACACGAGTTGATCGGTTCGGTTTCGTCCCCGCCTCGGCATGGGGGAGAATGGGGGAGGACCCGAGCTGGTTGTGGCGACCGGCGGGGGAAGAGTTCACGGAGGGAGCACGCTATGGCGGCCATGAAGCCCCGGACCGGTGACGGTCCCCTCGAAGTGACTAAGGAGGGACGCGGCATCGTGATGCGCGTCCCGCTTGAGGGTGGTGGGCGGCTCGTCGTCGAAATGTCGGTCGAGGAGGCCAAGAACCTGGGCGACGCCCTGGAGTCGGCCACCGGCTGAGGCCGCCGGCTGGCGATCGAGGGGACACCGGCGGCCAGGAGGCGATCGGTCGGCCCTCTGGTACCCCTCCGCCGAGGCCACAACTCAATCAAGTCGACGGCGAGCGTTCTTCGCCGCGGTCGGGCCCCGGTGTCGAGGGCGACGCCGGGGCCGTCGTCGACAGCAGACAAGTCCTTGGCCCGCCACGTGATCACCCGAGGCCGTCCAGCGCGACACCGCCGTGGCGCTGGCCGCCGCGGCCGGGTGCACATCGTGACCGGGCCGGTGAGGACGGTAGTTTCGAGCGCGCGCGGCGCGGCCGTGCAGGAAGGTCCTTTTCGTGTCCGGTGCCTCAGTGTTCCGTCCCGGCCAGCCGTCCCGCGACGCGGATCCGGTACTGCCCGTGATCCCGACGTCACTGGTCGAAGTGGACGTCGTGCGGCAGTGGCGGGACGGCGTGCCCGGCGCGGTCCCGGTCTTCGACGGTGACTCGGGACCGGAACTGGCTGCCGCGGCCGAACAGTTCGATGTGGACATCGCGGTGCTGCGCGCCGTGGGAGCGTCGGCCGCCGCCGGTGAGGTCCGCGCCGTGCCGCTCGCCTCCGGTGGTGTCGGCTGGGTCGTGGGCGTCGGATCGGGCGAGCCCGCGAAGTGGCGCAGCGCCGGGGCCGCGCTGGCGCGCGCGTTGCGCGAGCGGCTCGGTGAGGCTGCGGAGGCCGAGGACGAGACCGGTGATCTCGGGGAGGCTTCCGACGCGGACTACCTCCAGATCCGGCTGCCCGACGGAGTCGACGGCGAGACGGTGTCGGCGTTGACGCTGGGGCTGGCGCTGGGTGGCTACCGGTTCCGGGTCACCGCCAAACCCGCTCCGCCGCGCCTGCGAAAGGTTCTGCTGGTGCCGTCGGCGGATGCCGACTCGGCGCCGCTGGGCGAGCAGGTTCGGCGCGCCCGCTCGCTGGCGGCGGCCACCGCGCTGGCCCGCGATCTCGCCAACGCGCCCTCGAACATCAAGGACCCGGCCTGGTTGACCGGGATCGCCGCCGAGCTGGCCACCGACGTCGCGGACCTGGATGCGGCGGTGCGGGACGAGAAGTGGCTCGCCGACAACGGTTTCGGCGGAGTTCTCGCGGTCGGCGGCGGCTCGTCCCGGCCGCCCCGGTTCCTGGAGCTGACCTATCGGCCGAAGGACGTCGCGGGCCCGCACCTGGTGTTGGTGGGCAAGGGCATCACCTTCGACACCGGTGGGATCTCGCTCAAGCCCGCCGAGGGCATGCACCTGATGCGCACCGACATGTCCGGTGGCGCGGCGGTGATCAGCGCGCTGCTGACCATCGCGCGGCTGGAACTGCCGATCCGGGTGACCGGCCTGGTGCCGTCGGCGGAGAACCACGTGTCCGGCAGCGCTTATCGGCCCGGTGACGTCGTCCGGCACTACGGCGGCACCACCACGGAGGTCGGCAACACCGACGCGGAAGGCCGCATGGTGCTCGCCGACGCCCTCGCCTACGCGGTGGATCGGCTCGAACCCGATCTGCTGGTGGACGTCGCGACGTTGACCGGGGCGATGAAGGTCGCGCTGGGACTGCGCACCGGCGGGCTGTTCGCCACCGATCTCGAACTGGCCGACCGCATCCGCGAGGCCGGGGAGCGGGTCGGCGAGGCCTGGTGGCGGATGCCGTTGCTGGAGGACCACGCCGAGGACGTGAAGGGCGAACTCGGCGACGTCAAGCAGACCCCGCCGGGACCGGGCGGCATCACCGCCGCGCTGTTCCTGCGGGAGTTCACCGGCGGGCTGCGGTGGGCGCACCTGGACATCGCGGGTCCGGCCCGAGCGGACAAGGACTACGCCGAGGTGGTGCCCGGCGGAACCGGTTTCGCCGCCCGCAGCCTCGTCGAACTCGCCGCCGCCCTGGCGAAGTGACCCATGCGCTGGGGGTTGTTCCGGTAAGAACCGGGATTTTCACTCACGACTGGGGCTGGGCCAGGGTGAAGTCGCGGAAGGTGCGGACCGCCGGTGGCAGCGTTCGCCCGGCTGGCCACGCGAGACCGATCGTGCGGTGCGCCGGTGGGTCCAGCGGCACCTCGACGGTGCCCGGCGCCGGGCCGTTGTCGCCAGGCGGGAGCAGCGCCACACCGAGCCCGGCGGCCACCAGCCCGCGCACCGTGTCGACCTCCTCGCTCTCGAAGGCCAGCCGGGGTTCGAACCCAGCCCGCTCGGCCAGCCCCATGAAGATCTGCCGCAGTCCGTAACCGCGTCGGGTCGCCACGAAGTCGTCCTCGCCGAGCTCGGCAAGCCGCAGCCTGCGCCGCCGGGCCAGGCGATGCCGCGCGAACAGCACCGCGACCAGCGGCTCCTGCCGGATCTCGGCGGTCGCCCAGCGCGGGTCGCCCGCCGGCAGCGGCGCGATCAGGCAGAGATCGATCTCGCCCGCCCAGGCCCGCGCCAGCATGGCGTCCCGCGGACCCTGCACGAGTCCGAACCGCACGCGCGGGTGCTCGTCGCGGAATCCGCGCAGCAGCGGTGGCACCAGCGTGCTGCCCATCGTGTGCTGGAACCCGAAGGTCACCTGGCCTCGATCGGGATCGATCTCCTCGATCACGGCGCGGCAACCCGCCTCCAGGCCGCGCATCGCGTCCTCGGCCGCCGCGGCGAGCAGGGCACCGGCGCGGGAGAGGTGGATGCCGCGTCCCTGCCGCACGATCACCGGGGTGCCCAGCCGCTCGCCGAGCTTCGCCAGCGTGCGGCTGACCGTCGGCTGCGGGATGCCAAGGGCATCCGCCGCCCGTGTGAGATGACCCTCGGCGGCGACCGCGCGCAGCAGTGCGAGCGTCGGGGCCAGGTGGGCGGCGAGCTGCGACGCTTCGTCCGGTGCGGCTGATTGATTCACCATCGCATCAATGATGCGTCGGTGTTGTATTGGACGCATTAATTAGGCCTGCTTACTTTTGGATCCGTGACCTCGGTCGACCCGGCCCGAATCCGCAGGATCCGCCTCGCGCTGCTGCTCGGCGCGCTGGCGCTGTTCGCGTTGCTCTACGCCCCGCAGCCGGTGCTGCCGCAGCTGGCCGGGGCCTTCGCGCTGAACCCGGGCACCGCGGCGCTGCTGATCTCGGCGAGCACGCTCGGCCTCGCGGTCGCGGCCATCCCGCTCGGCACGCTGTCCGAGGCCCTCGGGCGCCGCCGAACCATGATCGTGGCGCTGCTGATCGCCGAGGTCCTCGGCCTGCTGCTGCCGTGGGTGCCGGTCTTCCCGGTGCTGGTGGCCATTCGGCTGGTGCAGGGCGCGGCTATCGCGGGTCTGGCCGCGGTGGCGACGGCGTACCTGGTCGACGAGACCGGCGGCGAACGCCTGGGCGCCACGATGGGGCTCTACGTCGCCGGAACCACGATCGGCGGGATGTCGGGCAGGCTGCTCGGCGGGGTGGTCGGCGACTTCGCCGGTTGGCGCGGCGGCGTGCTCGCGGTGGCCCTGCTCGCGGCGGTGTGCACGGTGCTGTTCATCGCGCTGCTGCCCGCTGAGGTCCACCACAGCCGCCAGCCGCTGAGCTGGCGGCCGTTGCTCGGCGGGTTGCGCATCGCGCTCCGCGACCCGGTGCTCTACGCGCCGTACCTGGTCGCCGCGCTCGGCATGGCTGCCTTCGTCACGGTCTACAACGTGCTCGGTTTCCGGATCACCGCTGCGCCGCTGCTGGTGCCGCCCGCACTCGCCGCGCTCGTGTTCCTCGCCTACGCCGCCGGGACGGTGACCTCGACGATCGCCGGACGCGCCGCCGATCGCTGGGGGCGCACCCGGGTGCTGCTGATCGGGCTGGTGATCACCGCGTTGGGGCTGCTGCTGATGCTCGCCGACAACCTGCTGCTGATCGTGGTGGGGCTGGTGGTGTTCACCGGCGGGTTCTTCGCCGCGCACGGCGTGGCCAGCGGTTGGGTCGGGATGCGGGCACCGGCATCGGCCCGTGGCCAGGCGGCTGCGCTTTACCAGTTGGCCTACTACGGCGGCAGCAGCGTGGGCGGGGTGTTGGGCGGCACCGCCTACGGTGCGTGGGGTTGGTCCGGCATGACGATCGTGCTCTGCTGCTGGCTCGCGACTGCCGCGGTCGCGGTGTGGATCGCCCACCGCGTTCCGAAGCGCCAGCACACCGGGCGCCAGCCCGGCTACGCACTCCCGACCCCGTTCAGGTGAGGAGTGAGGGCACCCGTGACCAAGTAACTGGGTCACAGGTGCCCCTCACCCCGTGCCCGTCACCCGGTGGTGTCGCGAAGTGCGGTTCGATCCGGCGTGGTTGCGTGCTCGCCGGTTGTCAGGTGGCGTCCCGGTAGTCAGGTGGCGTCGGAGTCGTAAGGGGGGCGCTCGCCCGGCGCCAGCGGGCGGGGCTGGGGCTTGGGCGGATCAGCCGGTTTCGGCTGCTGGCCGTTGCCGTTGGTGATGCCGTCGAGCGGGTTCTCACCGTCGAAGAGGTGCTTGGTCACCGCGCTGCGCGGGTTGAAGTTGCGGATGCCGCGCAGGTCCTCCAGCGGTTTGCGCAGCTCGTCGAACTCCGGACCCAGCTCGGACCGGATCTGCTCGCGGGCACCCGTCGCGTACTCCTTGACCTGGCGGATGGTCCGCCCCAGCCAAGCCGCGCCCTGCGGCAACCGCTCCGGGCCGAGCACGAAAAGGCCGACCACGATGAGAACCAGGAGCTCGGGCCAGCCGATGCTATCGAACACCTCTCGACTACCTCCGGGTCCTCGCGCTCGCGGACCGGCACCGCACGAGCTGCCAACGCCCCCCAGAGTACCGACCGGGGGATACCGGCAGGAGGGGGAAGTGGCCTGGCACCCGGGCTTCATGAAGAGTTAGCAGCTCGTTCCGCTCGGACCTCGGCGCCTGCCTCCGAATCCGGTCGGCCCCGCCGTGCGGGTGGGGCGCGGATCTGCGATCGGTCACTTCAGCGTCACATCGAGCACCAGCTCGCGGCCCTGCCGGACCACGGTGACCGGGATCCGCTCGCCGACCTGGTGCCGGTCGACGGCCACGACCAGCTCGTCGGCGCTGCCGACCTTGCGGTCACCGACCCGGATGATCACGTCGCCCTCGGCGATGCCGCTGGCCGCCGCAGCGCTGCCGTCCTGCACGTTCTGCACCTGGGCGCCGTCGGCCAACCCGTCGCTGACCGACTTGGTGTTGACGCCGAGGTCGGCGTGCAGCACGTTGCCGGTGCGGATCAGCTCCTGGGCGATGCGCCGGACGTCGTCGATCGGAATCGCGAAGCCCAGCCCGATCGATCCGCCTTCGCCGGAGCTGCCCAGGGTGCGGATCGCGCTGTTGATGCCGACCACCGCGCCGTTGCCGTCGACCAGCGCGCCACCGGAGTTGCCCGGGTTGATCGCCGCGTCGGTCTGGATCGCGTCGATGACCGCGTTGGTGTCGGTGCCCTCGCCGGCCAGCCGCAGCGGCCGGTGCACCGAGCTGACGATGCCGGAGGTCACGGTGCCGGCCAGTCCCAGCGGCGAGCCGATCGCGATCACGTCGTCGCCGACCGACAGGCTGTCGGAGTCGCCGAGCTGGGCGACCGTCGGGTTGGCGATCTCCACCTTGAGCACCGCCAGGTCGGTCTTGACGTCCCGGCCGACGATCCGCGCAGGTGCCCTGGTGCCGTCGTGGAAGACCGTGGAGACCTGGGCGTTCGGGGTGTCCGCGGCCATCGAGACGACGTGGTTGTTGGTGACGACGTAGCCGTTGCCGTCGATGACGACCCCGGAGCCGCTGCCGCCCTGCGAACCGACGCGCACCTCGACCGACACCACGGCGGGCACCACCCGCTGCGCGACCGAGGCCACGGTGCCCTTCGGTCGTTGGGTGCCCTGCTCCACCTCGGCGAGGGTGACGTCGGGATTGGTGAGCGGGTTGCCCTCCTCGGCGGTGATCCGGCCGATGAACCCACCGACCACCGCGAGCAGCACGGCGAGCACCGCGAGTATCGCCAGCGCGCGCGGATGCACCCGGCGGCCGAAGAGCACTTCGCGGGCGCTCAGCAGCGGACCGGACTCGGAACGGTCGGGTTTTTCCTGCTGCTCCTCGGCGAGCGCCGGTGGTCCGATCATCGCGCCCGCCGCCGGGTCGCGCCAGGCATCGCGTTCACCGGCGTTCCACAGCACCGGCTCGTCGGCCGGGCCGGGCGTCATGGGTTGCTCGCCGGGAGCTCGCTGCAACCGGTCGTTGCTGCGCGGCGGTCGGCTGAACGCTTGGGCCAGGGCTTCGGTCGGGGGCGGGGCGTGCTCGATGCCGCGGCTCGGCAGGTCGCGCCGGTTCGGGTCGAAGCTGCCGGTCACGCCTCGCGGGCGGCCGAAGACGGAGGTCTGCGCCGGGTCGACCGGGGGGCGGCGCAGCGGGCGCGGAGCGATTCGGTGCGGCTGGGCATTGGGCTGCGCACCGTTGCCCGCCTCTCGACCACGGGTGAGGTGCTCAGCGGGCACTCCGGGGGTGGACCTGGCGGCGCCCTGCCACGGGTGCACGGGCTGGGCGGGCCGGCCGGTTGGATCTTGCCGGTCCGCCTCAGGCTGGTCCGGACGCCCCCCATCGGCGTCGAAGCCCTGCGCGGGCCTTCTTGGCTGGTCGCTCATCGCTCCCCGGGCATGCGGTCGGGACTCGTCCGTTCGAGTGGATCACACGGGCGACACGCCCGCGTCACCGGCATGCGGACCCACTGCCGGTGCGCCCATTTTGCCGGGTCACAGGTGAAGTTCGTGTGGGAGCGGCGGAAAATGCCGACCGGGAAGATCAGTTCTGCGGTGGGGCGCTCGCGGAAGTGGTGGGAGCCGGTGCGCCGGAGGAAGGGGGCACGACCGCGGCGACGCGCGTCGGCGGCGGCTGGCCGGTGGTCGGTTCGGCGGGCAGCGCGTCGCGGGTCGCGGCAGGCACGACGCCGTTGGTGAACGCTCCGCCCGGCAGCGGCACGCCTGGTACCGGTTCGCCGTCCTCATCGGTCGGCAGGTTCATGAACGCCAGGGCACCCAGCACCAGACCGGAGAAAACCACCCCGGCGCCCTGCCGGGTGCGGCGCCCGACGAAGCGGCGCGCCCGAGCGGCCTCGTCGGTGTCACCGGCAACGGGGTCACCGGCAACGGGGTCACTGGCAAAGGGGGCGGCGCTGCCCAGCGGCTGCTGACCGCGACCGAGCGGCGTGCTGGTGCCCAGCACCGCGCCGGTGCCGAACCGCTTGGCCCGGTCCGGTCGGGACACGGCGACGAGTTGGCCGTCCTCGGTGAGCGCCAGACCGTCCGGTTGGCTCGGGAGTTCGGCGTGCGTCGGGATGGCCTGCAGGGCTTGCAGGAGGGTCGGCGAGATCGACGGCGTATCGGCCGCCTTCACCGCGGCACGGGCCTGCCGCTGAGCGGCGGCGTCCGCGGTGCACGCGGCGCAGCTGGCCAGGTGGGCGACGGCACGATCATGCGCGGCCGGGCTGAGTTCCCCGTCCACCAACGCGACGATCGCGTCCAGCGCGAGGTGCTGCTCCGACAGCCCCCACCCACGCAAAACCGTCATTCCGTCAAACCTCCCGGGCATGCTCGCGGCGAGCTTCCAAGGTGGCCTTCAACATCTGCCGCCCGCGATGGATCCTGCTGCGCACAGTACCCAGCTTCACGCCCAAGGTGGCGCCGATCTCCTCGTAGGAGAGTCCCTCGACGTCGCAGAGCACCACCGCTGCCCGGAATTCCGGCGGCAGTTCGTCCAGCGCCGACTGCAGGTCGGGGTCGAGGTGGGTGTCGTGGAAGACCTGCTCCGGACTCGGGTCACCGCTGGGCAGCCGGTCGGTGTCCTCGGGCAGCCCCTCCATCCGCAAGCGGGACCTGCGGCGGGCCATGTCCAGGAACAGGTTCGTGGTGATCCGGTGCAGCCAGCCCTCGAACGTTCCCGGCTTGTACGAAGCCAGCGACCGGAACACCCGGATGAAGGTCTCCTGGGTGAGGTCCTCGGCATCGTGCTGGTTGCCGGTCAGGCGGTACGCCAGCCGGTACACCCGGTCGGCGTGCTGCCGAACCACCTCGTCCCACGACGGCGGGGTCCAAGCGACCTCTTCCGCGGCGGGCGAGACGGTGCTCTGTTGGGCACTAGGGGCCACACTCATCGGCTGTGTTGCCATCGGGCGAAAAGCCACCTCCTGTGCGGTTGCATCTCCATCAACGATCGCATCGGGTCGGTTGTTCCCGACCCTTTGGTCCGAGAGACGCACATGGGAAACAGTCATGACGGGACTACTCTCGTATGCCCTGGTGAGGTAGTGATTAAAGACGCCTGAGAGCAGCCTGAGAACCTGACGTGAGCTGACTCGCACCGCGGGGCCGCTGGAAACGGCCCTCTAACGATGTCGGCCGCGCCGGTCACCGACGCACGCGACGTCGATAACCTTTCGCGTTGTGATACCCGAGACGCCGGTGGGTACTGGGTCCGTGGGCCGGGAGCAGGCGCGAGCCCGCTTGTCCGGCGGCGGTCCGACGGACGCCTCGGTCGGGGCGTCGCCGCTGCACGTGCTGCGGTTCCTGGCGGCGGCGTTACGGGCCAAGGCTGTCGTCGAGGTCGGCACCGGCTCGGGGGAGAGCGCGTTGTGGCTGCTCCAGGGCATGGTCCCGGACGGCGTGCTGACCTCGGTCGATGCCGATTCGGCCGGGCAGCGGGCGGCCCGTGCGGTGCTGCGGGAAGCGGGCGTGCCGACCGCCAGGACGCGGCTGATCGCCGGTCGGGCGGTCGACCTGCTGCCCCGGCTGACCGAGGGCGGCTACGACCTGGTGTCGGTCGGTATCGCGACCACGGAGTACCCGCGGTATCTGGAGCTCGGCGTCCGCCTGCTGCGGCCCGGCGGCGTGATCGTGTTCGCCGGGATCCAACTGGCCAGCCCGGACACCCGCAGCGCGCTGGCCCTCGCGCTGCGCGATCTGATCCGCGTCATCCAAGCCGACGAGAACCTCGTGCCGGTCACCCTCCCCACCGGGCCGGGGCTGCTCGCCGTCGCCAAGCGCGCCTGAGCGCAATACCTGATGTCGAGACGGCGTCTGAGGGCCTGTCTTCGAACTCGTTTTGCTTCGCGGTGCGGGTGGCAGACCTGGCGATTTCGCGCGAAATCGCCCACCTCACCCGAGGTGGACGGCCCGACACGACCACTTCAAAGACAGGCACTGAGGTTCCGCCACCCGCACCGCGAGAGCAAAAAGGACCGGCGCTCAGGCCGGGGAGACCGACAGCAGCTTGCCCGCGAGACCCCGGGCTCGGGTGGAAAGTCGCTTGGCGACGTCGGTGAGCACCACCGCGGCGGGCGAATCGGGTGCCGACAGCACCAGCGGGGTGCCGTTGTCCCCGGATTCGCGCAGCCTCGGGTCCAGCGGGACCTGGCCGAGCAGCGGCACCTCCGAGCCGATCGAGCGGCTCAGCGACTCGGCCACCAGCTGCCCGCCGCCGGAGCCGAAGACCTCCATGCGCTGACCGTCCGGGAGCTCCATCCAGGACATGTTCTCCACCACGCCGGCCAACCGCTGCCGGGTCTGCACGGCGATCGCCCCGGCCCGCTCCGCGACCTCGGCCGCGGCCTGCTGCGGGGTGGTGACCACCAGGAGCTCCGCGTTCGGGATGAGCTGGGCGGTGGACAGCGCCACGTCGCCGGTGCCGGGCGGCAGGTCCAGCAGCAGGACGTCCAGGTCGCCCCAGAAGACGTCGGCGAGGAACTGCTGCAGCGCGCGGTGCAGCATCGGGCCGCGCCAGACCACCGGGGTGTTGCCGGGGGTGAACATGCCGATGGAGATGACCTTCACACCGTGCGCCTGCGGCGGCATGATCATCTTCTCCACCTGGGTGGGCTTGCCGTCCGCGCCCAGCATCCGCGGCACCGAGTGGCCGTAGATGTCGGCGTCGACCACGCCGACCGACAGGCCGCGCTTGGCCATCGCGGCCGCCAGGTTGACGGTGACGCTGGATTTGCCGACCCCGCCCTTGCCGGAGGCCACGCAGAAGACGCGCGTCATCGACCCCGGCTCGGCGAACGGGATGCGGGGTTCCTCGGCGTTGCCGCGCAGTTGCTTGCGCAGCTCGGTGCGCTGTTCGTCGCTCATGACGTCGAGTTCGACCCGCACCGAAGCCACGCCTTCGACGGCGGAAACGGCCTTGGTGACCCGCTGCGTGATCGTTTCCCGCATCGGGCAGCCCTGGACCGTCAGGTACACCTCGACGTCAACCGCGCCGTCGGAGCCGATGGACACGCTCTTGACCATGCCCAGGTCGGTGATCGGTTTGCGGATCTCCGGATCCTCGACCTGGCTGAGTGCCTTCCGAACGGCATCCTCGGTGGGCGTGGACTGCGTACTGGTCACGATTACCTCGGCAAGCTGTCGCGAACGTGGTCGGTGGTCGCTTCGGACGAACCGGTGACCGGCCCGCCGACCTTGAAGACTCTCACACACCGCTGTGGGCAATCCCATGCTACGGACCGGTAGCCCACCGGGAACAGCCTGCTGAGCGTCGGGTCGCACCGCCCGCGCAAACCGCGGCGGGAAGAATGCGACATTTGTTCGGGGGCGCTGCGCAGTCGGGCGAACGCATTCCGTAATATCAATCTTCGTGGCCGAGACGGCTCTTGAACGATTACCGACTCGAAGTGAATTGTTGGCGTACCGCAGTTTCCTCCGCGCGCACGCCAGGGTCACCCGCTGCCTGGAAGGCGATCTGATCGCCGAGCAACGGCTCACCCTTGCCGCCTACGACGTTCTCGAAGCGCTGGCAGAAGCCCCGGAGCACCGGTTGCGGATGACTGAACTCGCCGAGGTCGTGCTGTTGTCGCGGTCCGGGGTGACCAGGCTGGTCGACCGCCTCGAACGGCTCGGGCTGGTGCGCCGGGTCCGGGTGGATTCCGACGGGCGTGGCGTGCAGGCCGTGATCACCGAACGTGGCGAGGGCCGGTTGCGGCTGGCTTCGTCGACGCACCGCAGCGGTGTGGCGCGCTACTTCCTGTCCGCGACGAACGGCGAACTGGAGGCGCTGATGCGCACCTGCGAGCGGCTGGCCGACGGGGGTGTGCCCTCGCCGCCCGGTCAGCGTGCGCAAGCATGAGGACATGCCCGATGCGATGTCCTCGGCTGCCGAGCAGCTGATCCGGGCGGTCGGCCTGGTCCGGTTCGTGGATCGACGGCTGCTGCTGGTCCGCGCCGACTACCAGATCGCGTTCTACCTGCCCGGCGGCAAGATCGATCCAGGTGAGACCGAGGTGCAGGCGCTGCACCGCGAGGTGCGCGAGGAGCTCGGGGTCGGCATGGTCGGCGCCGAGTTCTTCGGCCGCTACGTCACCGATGCGGTCGGCCAGGGCGACGGCGTCCGGGTCGAGCTCAGCTGCTACGCGGGCGAACTCGACGGCCTGCCGCGGCCCGCGGCGGAGATCGCCGAACTCGCCTGGCTGACCCGCGCGGAATACCTGTCGCACCGGGTGACGGCCCCGGCGATCGTCGCCCTCTTCGCCGACCTCGACCCCTGAGCGGGCGGCGGCGGTCAGGTCTCGTCGGGGTTCTTGGTGGTGCGGACGCGGCGCCGGTCGGCGGCGCTTCGCAGGCCGGGGAGTTCTTCGCGGAGCCGTTCGAGTTCGCCGCGCAGGTAGTCGCGGGTGGCCACCTCGCCGATCGCCAGCCGCAGGGCGGCGAGTTCGCGGGCCAGGTAGTCGGTGTCGGCCTTGGTCTGGGCCGCCCGAGCCCGGTCTTCCTCCAGCGAGACCCGGTCGCGGTCGTCCTGCCGGTTCTGCGCGAGCAGGATCAGCGGCGCGGCGTAGGAGGCCTGGGTGGAGAAGGCCAGGTTGAGCAGGATGAACGGGTAGGGGTCCCAGCGCAGGCCGACCGCGAACAGGTTGACCGCGATCCAGCTGATCACGAGCAGGGTCATCCAGAACAGGAACTTGCCGGTGCCGAGGAACCGGGCGATCCGCTCCGAGATCTGCCCGAACAGCTCCGGGTCGAACGAGAAGCTGAGCCGGTGCGGTGGCCGGGGCTGGTCGAGTCGGCGGTGGGTCAGCAACTCGGGCATCAGCGCGCCTCCTGGTTGGTCGAGCCGGTCTCCGGCTCGGGAAGTCCGCTCTCCCGCCAGTTCTCCGGCAGCAGGTGGTCGAGCAAGTCGTCCACGGTGACCGCGCCGATGAGGTGCTCCTCGTCGTCCAGCACCGGCCCGCACACCAGGTTGTAGGCGGCGAAGTAGCGGGTGACGTCGGCCAGCGACGCCCCGGCGGGCAGGCTGGCCAGATCGGTGTCCAGCGCGCCACCGACCAAAGTGGACGGTGGCTCGCGGAGCAGCCGCTGGATGTGCACGCAGCCCAGGTAGCGGCCGGTCGGGGTG
Organism: Saccharopolyspora antiqui; assembly: GCF_052246905.1. Classification (NCBI taxonomy): domain Bacteria; kingdom Bacillati; phylum Actinomycetota; class Actinomycetes; order Pseudonocardiales; family Pseudonocardiaceae; genus Saccharopolyspora; species Saccharopolyspora antiqui. The sequence continues at coordinate 159,894 of NZ_JBQQBO010000017.1, read as the reverse complement.
GCCGACGGCGGTCGGCAGACGAACACCAGGCTGACCAGCGCCACCGGCAGGTCGGGGTTTCGGACCATCGCCAGCGCCTCGGCGATCGTCGCGTCCGGGCCGACGACGATCGGTTCCGGGGTCATCAACCCGCCCGCGGTGTCGAACGAGTACGCCAGCAGCCGCTTGACCGGCGCCGATTCTTCCGGCGCCATCAGCCCGAGCAGCCGTTCCTTGTCCACTTCGGACAGTTCGGCGAGCAGGTCGGCGGCGTCGTCCGGGTTCATCGCTTCCAGCACGTCCGCCGCGCGTTCGTCGTCGAGGTGCGCGAGCAGGTCCTTCTGGTCGTCTTCGGGCAGCTCCTCGACGACATCGGCCAGCCGCTCGTCGTCGAGCGCTTCGGCGACTTCGTAGCGGCGTTTGGTCGGCAGTTCGTGCAGGGTGCTGGCCACGTCGACGGCGCGCATCGTGTCGAACACGGCCAGCAGCTGCTGCACGCCCTGCGGCTGGCCGGTCAGCTCGGCGGCCGCCAGCCCGGTGACCTGGTCCCAGTCCAGCACCTGGGTCGGCCCGCGCCGACCGAGCCGCCGGGTGCGTTCCCGGACCGCGAGCTTGATCAGCTGCCAGTCGCGGGTGCGGGTCTGCTCCAGCGCCACGTCCACCAGCACGGCGGGCGCACCGGAGGAGTCGATGGTGACCCGCGCGTCGAGCAGTTGGCCGAGCACCAGCAGTTCGTTGGGGCGCTGGTGGAAGTGCCGCAGGTTCACCGAGCCGGTCGCCAGCGTCACCGCACTCGGCTCGATGCGGGTCACCCGCAGCATCGGCACGAAGATCCGGCGTCGGGTGGGCAGCTCGACGACCAGCCCGAGCACGCGCGGCGGCTGCCGCCGGACGCTGAGCCCAGCGACGACGTCGCGCACCCGGCCGATCGATTCGCCGTCCGGCCCGAACACCGAAAGACCGGCGATCCGGGCCGCGAAAACCCTGGTCGCGGCTACCACGTGATCAGGCTAAGGACTCATCGACCCGCACGCTGCCCGGACGAAACGCACGGGAACGATGAGCCCCCAACCACCTCCGCCCCAACCGCGCTCCGGCGGCACCCCAGGGTGACGGGAACCGAGTGAAGGGCACCTTTGACCGGCTTACTCGGTCGAAGGTGCCCTTCACTCATCACCTGAACGGGGTGGTGGTACACACGCAGCAGGTTCGGTGGTTGGAGGAGGACGAGGTGGACGGTCGACGTGCCCGGCGCAGCTGCTTGGCGGTACCTGGGTCCAGTGCGAAGATGATCGACAAGGCGCGCGGGCTGGCCGCCGACCAGTTCTTCCTGGATCTCGAAGACGCGGTGGCGCCGTTGGCCAAGGCCGAGGCGCGGGACCGGATCGTCGGCGCGCTGAACGAGGGCGGCTGGGGCGGCAAGATCCGCTCGGTGCGGGTCAACGCGCTGGACACCGAGTGGACCTACCGAGACGTGGTGACCGTGGTGGAGCGCGCCGGTGCCGAGCTCGACACGATCATCCTGCCGAAGGTCAGCACCCCGGACCACGTGCGCTGGCTGGACATGACGCTGACCCAGATCGAGCGGGCGGTCGGGCTGGAGATCGGCCGGATCGGCATCGAGCCGCAGATCGAGGACGCCCGCGGCCTGGTCGAGGTGGACGCGATCGCGAGCGCCTCGCCGCGGGTGGTGACGCTGGTCTACGGGCCCGCCGACTTCATGGCCTCCATCAACATGCGGTCGCTGGTGGTGGGCGACCAGCCGCCGGGCTACGACGTCGGCGATGCCTACCACTACATCCTGATGCGCATCCTGACCGCCGCCCGCGCGGCCGGGGTGCAGGCGATCGACGGGCCGTACCTGCAGATCAAGGACGTCGACGGGCTGCGGCGGGTGGGTGGCCGGTCGGCGGCGCTGGGCTTCGACGGGAAGTGGGTGCTGCACCCGGCGCAGGTGGCGGCGGTCAACGAGATCTTCTCGCCGCGGCAGGCCGACTACGACCACGCCGAGAACATCCTGGACGCCTACCAGTGGCACACCTCGGCGGCCGGTGGCAAGCGCGGCGCGGCGATGCTCGGCGACGAGATGATCGACGAGGCGTCCCGCAAGATGGCGCTGGTGATCGCGGGCAAGGGCCGCGCGGCGGGCATGACCCGCACCGATCGCTGGACCGCACCGCAGGATTAGCGGAGTGCGCGGGCTGATCCCCGGCATCAGGTATCCGGTTCGTACCGGAATAGCCGCTCACCGCGGCGGTCTCGCGCGGTAGGTTTCGGAAGATCCGCAGGCGTCGAGCGAGAGGGCGGGCTCCGAGGTGGCCACTGCGGCAGGAGCGGAGAACGAGCAGGAACTGCGCTTGGCGCTGGCGATGCGCGGCGGCGCGAGCATGGCGGTGTGGATCGGCGGCGCGGTCGCCGAGATCAACCGGTTGCGCGAAGCGGTCGCGGACTCCGGGGATTCGCCAGGAACCCATCCGTGGGCGGCGTTGGCGAAGCTGTCCGGTTACGACGCCGTCGCGGTCGACGTGCTGGCCGGGGCGTCGGCCGGTGGCCTGAACGCGACGCTGCTTTCGGCGACGCTGGTGTACGGGATGCCCTTCGACCGGATGCGCCGGATGTGGGTGCGGTTGGCCGATGCGGAAGCGATGTCCCGGCCGGTGCCCAAGTTCTGGCAGCACAGCCCGCCGTCACTGCTGGAGGGCGACCGCTACTTCCGCGCCGAGCTCGCCAAGGTCATCACCGACAACGTGCCCGCCGCCGTTGACCACCCGGGCAACCGCACCGATCTGCTGCTGACCGCCACGCTGCTGGACCCGGTCGTCGAGCAGCACTTCGACGCCCGTTCCGGGCCGATGCTGCAGGAGCGCCGCACGGCGTCGTTCCGGTTCCAGCACCAGGGCCGCGCCGGTGACCCGATGTCGGACTTCGGTGCGGGCGAGGACTTCGCCGCCACCGTGCTCCGGCTGGCCCACGCCGCCCGCTCGACGTCGTCGTTCCCGTTCGCCTTCGAGCCCGCGCGGGTGTACTCCTCGCTCGGCGAGCCGCCAGCGGGCGAGCCGAACATGGCGGGGTTGTTCTCCGAGACGGTCGCCGACTCGAAGCGGTTGCCGTTTCGGGTCATCGACGGAGGTGTGCTGGACAACATTCCGGTGGCGGCGGCGATCCGGGCGATCTCGGCGGCTCCGGCGGACCGCCCGACCCAGCGGTGGCTGCTGTACCTGAACCCGGATCCCGCCGCCTCGCGCGGCGGGCGCCGCGAACCGGCGCGGGCGGTGCCGGTCACCGCGACCGCGCTGCGGGCTCGGCTGTCCCAGGAATCGCTGCTCGCCGACATCGATGCGCTGGACGAGCACAACCGGGTGGTGGAGCGGATCGCCTTGCGCCGGAAGGCATTGTTCGCCCCGTTGCGCGCCGCACCCGTCGACCAGCGCGCCAGGGTGCTGGCGCAGTTGGCCGAGGCGGTCGAGCCCGACAACGCGGTGGTGCGAGCGGAACTGGACGCCCAGGCGGCGCACCGGCTGCTCACCGAGCCCGCGGGCACCGAGGACGGCAAGCTGCTGCCACCGGTGATCGGCGATCCGCTCGCGCAGTGGTCGGCGCAAGCTCGGACGCAGCTCGCGCAGCGGCTCTCCGACGGGCTGGGCCGCGAGGCCACCACGCGGGTTTTCGACGATGCGCGCGGCCTGCTCACCGCGGTGCAGGAGTGCTTGGGCTGGGCATGGGACATCGAACGCTGGGCGGCGCAGACCCGCGAGATCGGGCGCTGCAAGTCGGTGCTGTACCGGCTGCGCGGCTTCGCCGAGGTGCTGGCCGGGCACGCCGACCGGTACTGGATCAACGGCGCGAAACTGGAACCGATCGTCGAGACCGCCGAGCTCGACGAGTGGGTGCAGCGCGTGCTGCGCCGTCGCGTCCGGTTGCAGCATCGGCTGCCGTCCCCGATCCAACCGCTGCTGGGCGCGGTGCTGCGCGCCGTGGAGGACGGCGCGGGTTTCCAGCGGGAGCTCGCCGAGTTCGCCCGCGAACTGGAGTCCATTGTGGAATCCTCGGGCGCGGACGCGGCTCCCGACGCGGCCGGGCTGGACGCGGTGGCCGAGGCACGGGCGGTGCTGCACCGGGTCACCGACCGGCTGGCCGCGGCGGCTCCGCCGCGCGAACGCACCGACGAGCCCCAGCAGATCGGCTACGCGCTGCTGGAACGAAGCCAGTGGCGTCCGGACACGTTGCGGCAGCTGCTGGTGCTCACCGCGCCGTTGGACGTCGGTCGGGCACCGGGCTCGCGGATCAACCTGCTGCGGGTGGTCAGCGATGAACACAGCCCGCTGCCGTTCGCCGCGCTGCGGACCGGGAAGAACGTGCCGCCTCGCATCGAGGACAAGATCCGCGGCCTGGACCTGGGCAGCTTCGGCGCGTTCCTGTCCGCGAAGTGGCGGGCCAACGACTGGATGTGGGGACGGCTGGACGCCGCCGCCGGACTGGTCGGCCTGCTCGTCGACCCGGTCCGGTTGGTGCGGCGGCACGGCGGTTCGGAGGAGCTCGGCGACGCGTTGCAGGCCATCGTCAGCCGTCCCACGAGAGCGGAACTCGGCGAACTCGACGAGGAGCAGGCCAAGCGGTGGCGGGGCTTCCTGGCCGAGGTGTGGGCGCGGCACGCCGGGGAGGTGCGCGCCGAACTCGACGCGTTGTTCGCCGATCCGACCGACGAGCACCTGCTGACCGAGACCCGCAGGCTGCTCACCGAGCGTCTGCAGTGGACGATCGCGGCCGAGGAGATCCCGTTCGTCGGGGCGGTGTCCGCGGGCGCGGACCCGCGCGGTGGTGGCGAGCCGCCGACGCCCGCCCCGGCGCAGTTGGCGGATGCGGTGCAGCGCTACGACGTCGGCCGCCAGCGGTTCGCCGACCTCGGTGAGCAGCGCACGCTGTCGATGGGCACCCGCTTCGGGCTGTTGGCCTACCGCGCGCTGCGCCCGTCCGGGCGCGGTGTGCTGCCCTGGCTCGGGCGGCGGGCGATGACGCTGATCAAGCCGCTGCTGATGGTGGTCCTGTTCGCGGTGGCCGCACCGCGCCGCGCGGCGTTGCTGGGTTTGCTGGCGGCGAGCGCGGTGGCGTTCACCGGTGTCGGTCTCAGCGCACCGATGCCGGGTACGCAGTTCCTGTCCGGCGAGCAGCACTACGCCGGTCTCGGCGACCCGTACTACGACTCGCTCAGCGGCTCCGAGGGCGAGCCCGTCCCCGGGCATGAAGCGCCTTTGGTCGCCGCGGGGTTGTGCCCGGAATCCGGTCCTCATGAGGTCGTGCTGTGCGCGATTTCGACCGCGGAAATCCGCACGCCCGGCGGACGGCCGGGCGACTGGTTGGTGGTGGCCGACTTCTCGGGGGCGTCCTTCGGTCCCGGCGTGCTGCTGGCGATGCTGTTCGCGGTCGTCTTCGCGGTCTGGTCCGGCCGCAGGCTGACGCACCGCCTCGGCCGTGGCCTGGCGCGCTGGCTGCCCGCGGTGTTCGTCGCGCTGGTGCTGCTCGCGGCCGAATTCTGGCTGTTCACCACCGGATTCCGCCTCGGCCCGCTGGGCCTCGCGCTGGTCGCCGGGCTGTTGACCTGGCCCGCGACGGTCGCCTACCGGCCGATCGCCCGGGTGGGCGCGGTGGTCCTGACGCTGCTGGTGTTCGGCGGGGTGCTGTGGTTGTGCGAGCCGAACGGCTGGAGCGGCGGAGGCTGGATCGTCCTGGCCACCGCACTCGCCGCGTATGCCCACATGATCCTGCTCGGCACGGTTGACGTCCTCGCCCCACGTCCCAGAGCGGAAACCGATCTCGCCAGGAAGTGAGCTTCACCGGCTTCGACGCTCGGGTCAGCGCTTGCGGGCTGGGCGCGGCGAGTCGTGCCTGCCGACCGGTTCCCAGCCTTGGCGGGTGCGGGTCGCCGCGCGGCTGCGGTAGACGATGTAGGGCCGGAAGAGGTAGCGCACCGACGCGAAACCGCTGAAGGCGTGCACCAGCCGGGTGAACCGGAACAGCGCGAACAGCAGCATCCCCACCACAGTGCGGCGGTCCACGACTCCGGCACCAGCAGCCCGATCACATACCCGACGATCACCACCAGCAGTCCGAAGTGGCACAGCGGACTGGCGAACCGCAGCAACCGCGACTCGTAGAGCTGCGAAGACCGGGTGGTCCAGCATCGGCACCGGTGGCACGGCGATCGCGTCTTTCTCGACGCTGCCGCTGGCCAGCGCGTTCGGGCCGGTCACGCCGTTCGTGATCGTGTCGTTGGCGCTGGTCGCGGTGGCGGTGCTGTCCTGGACCCTGCTCAGCGACCCGGCCGACGTGCTCGCGCGCTGTGCTCGCTCGCGGTGCTGTTCGCCGTGCTGGCGGCCTTCGAGCTGCCGCTGATCCTGCTCGGCACGATCGCCTTCCTCGGCCTGGCCGCCGTGCTCGGGGCGGGCGCGGGCGCGGTGTTCGCCCTGGTCGCTTCGCGCTACTCGCGCTAGCCGCACTGGGCTGCGCGGCGTTGACCTTCGCAGTCATCCACCAAGAGGCATCCGCGTGAAAATGCGGGGGTGCGGATGCGTGGTTGCGAACCGACCGACATGATCTCTGCGGGCACCCCTCGGGGTAGCCTGATGGGGTAGGGGACATTACACCGGAATCGGGCTCGCCCGGTCCGTCCGGTCCCGCCCGTGGCAGCACGTTCTATGGAGGTGTCAGCGGTGTCCAATCCGTTCACCGGCTCCGGTCGGCCGACGCCGGGCACGCCGAACCTGCCCACCCCGCCGAGCGGCTGGCCGATCGGTTCCTACGGCAAGTACGAAGAGGCGCAGCGCGCGGTCGACCACCTCGCGGACAGCGACTTCCCGGTCCAGGAGGTGACCATCGTCGGCGTCGACCTGATGCTCGTCGAGCGGGTCACCGGACGGCTTACCTGGGGCCGGGTGCTGGGCGGTGGAGCGGCTTCCGGCGCGTGGTTCGGTCTGTTCGTCGGCCTGATCTTGGGCATGTTCACGCCCCAGGGCTCGTGGATCGGCCCGGTGCTGGTCGGCTTGGGCGCGGGCATCGTGTTCGGCCTGGTCTTCGCCGCCGTCGGCTACGCCTCCACCCGCGGTCGCCGGGACTTCTCCTCGGCCAGCCAACTGGTCGCGGGCCGCTACGACGTGCTGGCCCAACCCCGGCACGCCGAACAAGGCCGAGACCTCCTCGCCAAACTAGCCATGCGCCCACCCTCGACCCAGTAGCGTCCCGCGCGCTTCGAGCAAGTGCCCTCTGTGGCGATCAGCTCAGTGGGGTGTGGCCTTCGGCGCAACTTCGCGGTGTCCGGTTTTGCCGACTTTCACGTATTGGCAACAAGGGACCGATCGCCCTTGCCTGGACTGATCAAGAGGCCTAACTTGCCACCACCGGCTTGCTGGCCGGTGGTGGCAGGCGACGAAGCGTGGGCACCCAGTGCTTGTCGTGCTGCGACCGGCAACTGGGAGGACCGATCGTGGGAGTTCGCCGCACTCGTCTGGCGGCCGTGCTGAGCGCATCAATGGTGTGCGCGTCCGCGCTTGCCGCCTGTGCACCGGCCTCCGGTGCGAACACCGTGAACCTGTACAGCGCGCCAGAGGAGAACCTGCAGAGCAACGTCGACCGTTGCAACACCGAGTCGGGCGGGCGTTACCAGATCGTCTACCACAAGCTGCCCCGCGACGCCGACGGCCAGCGCGAACAGATGGTGCGCCGGTTGGCCGCCGGGGACAGCGGGATGGACATCCTCTACCTGGACGTCACGTGGACCGGCGAGTTCGCGGAGGCGAACTGGATCCGGGAGTGGACCGGGGAGAACAAGGCCGACGTCGAGCGCGGCACCCTGCAGGGACCGCTTGAGACGGCCACCTGGGAGGGCAAGCTCTTCGCCGCACCGAAGAACACCAACGTGCAGTTGCTCTGGTACCGCAAGGACCTGGTGCCCGACCCGCCGGAGACCTGGGACGAGATGATTTCGACCGCCCAGCGGCTCAAGCAGGAGGGCAAGCCGCACTGGATCTCGCTCACCGGCGCGCAGTACGAGGGCATTTACGTGCACTTCAACACCCTCGTGCAGTCGGCGGGCGGGCAGGTCATCGCCGATGACGGCAAGCGCGCGGTGGTCGACGCGGGTGCGGTGCGGGCGTTGCAGGCGCTGCGGGACCTCGGTACGGCGGGTGTCACCAGCCCGTCGATGAACAACGCCAAGGAGGACGACGCCCGGCAGGAGTTCGAGACCGGGCAGTCCGCGTTCGAGCTGAACTGGCCGTTCGTCTACCCGTCGATGCTGGAGAACAAGCCCGACCTGGCCCGCAACGTCGACTGGGCGCGGCTGCCCGGCCTGCAGCCGGGCGTGCCGAGCAAGTCCACCATCGGCGGCGCGAACTTCGCGATCAGCAACTACTCGACCAAACCGGACCTGGCATTCGAGGCGGCCAAGTGCCTGCGCAACCCGGCCAGCCAGAAGTTCTCCGCCATCAACGACGGCGTGCCGCCGACCATCGAGTCCGTATACGCGGATCCCGAAGTGGCCGCCGAGTACCCGATGCGGGAGACCATCCTGGAGGCCCTGAAGGATCCGGGTGTGCGACCCGTGACCCCCGCCGCGCAGAACGTCTCCACGGTGCTGTCCAACATGCTCTCCCCGATCGCGGCGATCGACCCGCAGCCGACCGCAGACCGGATGCGCACCGAGGTGCAGAACGCCTTGGACTCCAAGGGAGTGATGCCGTGATGGTGCAGGCCAAGGACGCCCCGCCGGTCGGCGGGGCGACCGACGATCCCCAGCCGTCGGCGCCGGAGCTCAGCGAGGGCAAGAGGGCCGAACGCAGGCTCGGCTGGCTGCTGTGCGCCCCGGCTGCGCTGGTGATGATCGCCGTCACCGGTTGGCCGATCCTCTACGCGCTGTGGCTGTCGTTCCAGCGGTTCGACCTGAAGTACCCGGAACAGCGCGAATTCGTCGGGCTCGACAACTACGTCACGGTGCTGACCAACGGCTACTGGTGGAACGCGTTCTGGGTGACCGTGCTGGTCACCGTGGTCTCGGTGGCGATCGAGTTCGCGCTCGGCATGGGCTTGGCGCTGGTGATGCACCGAGCACTGGTCGGCCGCGGTCTGGTGCGCACCGTCAGCCTGATCCCGTACGGGATCGTCACCGTCGTCGCGGCGTTCAGCTGGCGCTACGCCTGGACACCCGACACCGGCTACCTGGCCAACGCGATCACCCCGGACGGCGCACCGCTGACCGAGCACGCCAGCGCGCTGGCGATCGTGATCCTGGCCGAGATCTGGAAGACCACGCCGTTCATGGCGCTGCTGCTGATGGCTGGGCTGGCCCTGGTGCCCGACGACCTGCTGAAGGCGGCGGCGATGGACGGGGCCGGGCCGTGGCAGCGGTTCCTGAAGGTGATGTTGCCGGTGATGAAACCGGCCATCCTGGTGGCGCTGTTGTTCCGCACCCTCGACGCGTTCCGGGTCTTCGACAACATCGTGGTGCTCACCTCGGGCGCGCAGGACACCTCGTCGGTGTCGGTGCTCGCCTACAACAACCTGATCAAGGGTCTGAACCTGGGCATCGGCTCGACAATGTCCGTGCTGATCTTCATCGCGGTCGCGCTGATCGCGTGGATCTTCGTCAAGCTCTTCGGCACGGCCGCGCCCGGTAGTGACGACAAGGGGAGGCGTTGATGGCGGGCGTGGGCGGGGCCGAGACCCCCGCGCGGAAAGCCAAGTGGACGGTGCTCAACATCGTCGTCTTGGTCTACGCGCTGCTGCCGGTGCTGTGGATCCTGTCGTTGTCGTTCAAGAGCCCGGACACGCTCTCGGACGGCAACCTCATCCCGCGCGAGTGGACGCTGGAGAACTACTCGGCGATCTTCCAGACCACCGAGTTCACCCGAGCGCTGCTGAATTCGATCGGCATCGCGCTGATCGCCACCGCGATCGCCGTGGTGCTGGGCACCATGGCCGCCTACGCGATCGCCCGGCTGGAGTTCCCCGGCAAGCGGTTGCTGGTCGGGGCGTCGCTGCTGATCGCGATGTTCCCGCAGGTATCGCTGGTGTCACCGTTGTTCGAGATCGAGCGGGCGCTGGGCCTGTTCGACACCTGGCCGGGTCTGATCCTGCCGTACATCACCTTCTCGCTGCCGCTGGCCATCTACACGCTGTCGGCGTTCTTCCGGGAGATTCCGTGGGAGCTGGAGAAGGCGGCCAAGATGGACGGTGCCACCCCCGGCCAGGCCTTCGCGAAGGTGATCGCGCCGCTGGCCGCGCCGGGTGTGTTCACCACCGCCATCCTGGTGTTCATCTTCTGCTGGAACGACTTCCTGTTCGCGATCTCGCTGACCTCGACGGAGAACTCCCGCACCGTGCCGGTGGCGCTGCAGTTCTTCACCGGTGACTCGCAGTTCGAGGACCCGACGGGGTCGATCTCCGCGGCCGCGGTGGTGATCACCATTCCGATCATCCTGTTCGTGCTGTTCTTCCAGCGACGCATCGTGTCCGGACTGACCTCCGGCGCAGTGAAGGGGTAACCGAAGTGGCCGAGATCGTGCTGGACAAGGTGACCAAGCGCTATCCCGATGGGGCGCTGGCGGTCAACGAGGTGAATCTGGAGATCGCGGACGGTGAGTTCGTGATCCTGGTCGGCCCGTCCGGCTGCGGCAAGTCCACCACGCTGAACATGATCGCCGGGCTGGAGGACATCAGCGGCGGCGAACTGCGCATCGGCGGGGAACGGATGAACGAGCGCGCACCGAAGGACCGCGACATCGCCATGGTGTTCCAGTCCTACGCGCTGTACCCGCACATGACGGTGTTCGAGAACATGGCCTTCCCGCTGCGGCTGGCCAAAGTCGATTCGTCGACGGTCAAGGAGAAGGTCGAGGAGGCTGCCAAGATCCTCGACCTCACCCCGCACCTGGACCGCAAACCGGCCAACCTCTCCGGCGGGCAGCGGCAGCGGGTCGCGATGGGGCGGGCGATCGTGCGCAGCCCGAAGGCGTTCCTGATGGACGAACCGCTGTCCAACCTGGACGCCAAGCTGCGGGTGCAGATGCGGACCTCGGTGTCGAAGCTGCAGAAGCGGCTGGGCACCACGACGGTCTACGTCACGCACGACCAGACCGAGGCGATGACCCTCGGCGACCGCGTCGTGGTGCTGCGCGGCGGGGTGGTGCAGCAGGTCGGCGCCCCGCAGAACCTCTACGAACACCCGGCGAACCTGTTCGTCGCGGGTTTCATCGGTTCACCCGCGATGAACTTCGTGCCGGTCGAGCTGACCGACGGTGTGCTGCGCAGCGCGCTCGGCGACGTGCCGCTGAGCGACCGGGTCCGCGGTGCGCTGGAGTCCGCGGACGCACCGCGGGAGCTGGTGCTGGGCATCCGGCCGGAGCACTTCGAAGACGCGGCGCTGCTGGACGACACGGCCCGCACCGCGGGTGCGACCTTCACCGCCGAGGTGGATGTCGTGGAAGAAATGGGCTCCGACAAGTACGTCTACTTCACCCTCCACGGTGGACGGGCGAGCACGGCGGAACTTGACGAACTGGCCGCCGACAGCGGCAGTTCGGAAGTGCCCACCGACGAGGGCCAGGTGGTCACCCGCCTCTCGGTCGAATCGTCGGCCCGCGAGAACCAGCCCCTCACGGTCTGGTTCGACCCGGACAAGATCCACCTGTTCAACCCGACCACCGGCGAAACCCTCACCTGACACGGGTTTCCAACGCCAACGATGGGCACCCGAGGCTCGGCCACGGGTGCCCATCACCACATCAGATGGTAAATTCTCGGCTCAGCGCGGCGGTTTTTGAAGCGGCGCAGCCGCTTGGCCCACTCTCGCCACTGGCACACCGCGAAGCAAAGCGAGTTCAAGGACAGGAAGTCAGAGTCGGCCGAGTTCTTGGGTCCAGTAGTGGCGGTAGTGGCTGCGGTCGACGACGGCGTGGCCGACGCCGAGGTCGGTGAAGGCGCAGTTGAGGACGTTGCTGCGGTGCGCGGCGGTGCGCATCCACTGTCCAAAGGTGCCATCCGCGGTCGGGTTTCCGGCGGCGATGTTCTCGCCGATGTAGCTACCGGGGTAGCCCGCCGAGCGGGTGCGGGCCGACGGTGCCCGGCCGTCGCTTCCGGTGTGCGCGAAGAAGTTCCGGTGTGCCATGTCCGCGCTGTGCTCGGCAGCCGCCCGGTTCAGGTCCGGGTTCAGGCGCAGCGCCGGGCAGCCCGCGCGGGCGCGCGCGGCATTGGTCAGTTCGAGGATCTGCTGCTCCGGCGAAGGCCGCTGAGCCGCCAGCAGCGGCGGCCCAGCGCCGAGTTGCGCCAGCAGCAAGAGGACCGCGAAGCACCACACCCGTCCGCCCAGCGACATCCGTGACCACCTCCGCCGATTCGGCTGCGGCAGTTATAGCGGCGCCGCTGCGGAACTGCGCGGTGTTGTCGCTGGATCCGGCTACCGCCCATGCGTGCCGATTCAGGCCACAGTGGACGGCAGGGCTGTTCGCGGTCAGAGCTGGTTGGCGATCAGCACGAAAAGGGTGAGGATCCACCCCATGATCAGCGCCAGCAGAACGGTGAGCTTGCTGTTGACCAAGCGGGTCATGGCGTTGCCTCCCAACGTGAAGACGAGGATCTGCAAGAGATTCGTGTTCACGATGTGGCCAGCGGTGCTCCCGGCAGGCGTCAGCGCGCAGCGGCGCGCGGCGCGACGGGAACCGCGTCCCACATCGCGCCAGGTTTTCGCTGCACCCACGCAGTGTGCCGGAACAACTGCTCGGCGATCTCCCGACGGGTCACGGGATTCCGCCGCAGCAGAACCGGATCGGTGAGGAGCCGATGCCGGTCCCGCCCTTGGTGCTGCAGCAGCCGATGCATGACAACCCCCTCACGCGCTCGCATCGCCCGATTAGGACGGGCGGTGGTCAATCCCAGGTGGAACGGCGCCCGGCGAACGGCCCGGCGCGAAGCAACCCCGCACGGCATATCGCCGACGGCCGGGAAATCGTTACACCGCGCGGTCACAGCCACTTGTTCCGCCGGAAGGTCTTGAACAGGGTGATGCAGGCGATGAGCATCACCACGAGGGTCACCGGATAGCCGAAACTCCAGTGCAGTTCCGGCATCAGGTCGAAGTTCATGCCGTAGATCCCGGCGATCATGGTCGGCGTCGAGATGATCGCGACCCACGCGGAGATCTTGCGCATGTCGGTGTTCTGCTGCAGCGTGATCTTGGCCAGCGTGGCGTCCACCAGCGTGGTCAGCAGTTCGTCGAAGGCCCCGACCATTTCGGAGACCTTGGCCAGGTGGTCCTCCACGTTGCGGAAGTAGGAGCGCACCTCGTCGGCCACCATCGGGGTGTAGCCCTCGGCCAGCCGCTGCATCGGCTTGGTCAGCGGCAGCACTGCCCGCCGCAGCTCCATGACTTCCCGCTTCATCAGGTAGATCTGCTCGGCGTCGACCTTGGTACGCGGCTCGAAGACCTCGGCCTCGATCTCGTCGATGTCGTCCTGGATCGCCTCGGTGACGTCCAGGTAGGTGTCCACCACGTGATCGGCGACCCCGTGCAGCACCGCCGATGGCCCCAGCGCGAGCTGTTCGGGATCGGCCTCCAGTTGGCCGCGCAAATCGCCCAGTCCCGCGTGCTTGCCGTGCCGCACCGTGATGACGAAATCGCGCCCGAGGAACACCATCAGCTCGCCGGTGTCGACGATCTCGCTGGTCGCCGAACGCGTCTCGGTCGCCACGTAGCGGACCGTCTTGAGCACCATGAACAACGTGTTCTGGTAGCGCTCCAGCTTCGGGCGCTGGTGCGCGTGCACGGCATCCTCGACGGCCAGCTCGTGCAGGCCGAAGGTGTCGGCGATGCCGTTGATCTGTTCCTCGGTGGGCTCGTGCAGGCCGATCCAGACGAAGCCGGAACCCCGCCGCCGGACCTCTTCGATGGCGTCGACGTGGTTCCAGGAGCCGTCCAGCCGGTGGCCGTCGACGTAGATCGCGCAGTCGACGACGTACGCGGACAGCGGCGCGGCGGTGCGGGCGACCGGCTGCGAGCCGCGACCGTTGCGGTTGCGCAGGCCGAGTGAGGGCAGGTTGGGCACGGCGACCTCCAGGGTCCGGGCGCAGTGCCCCGGCGATGGACGGTCCGGGGGATGCTGCGCGAAGTGGCGCTGAGCGGATTCCCTTCGCTTCTCGCATCCCGGCCAGGGCCCCGAGGGGCTGCGGTGCGGCGCCTAGCGGCTGACCTTCCCGGCGGGGATGCGGTTGGTACTGCACGGAAGCGCACTATCGGCACTATTGCCCACGATCCCTCACCTCCCGGAGGTCATCCACCGCTGCGGTGGTCCTTGAGTCAGCCAACCCGACATGCTACTCCGGCTGGGTACGTCGTTGGCAACGGTGGGCATCCAACGTCACAATCGGGCATGAACGGTGCTGCATGGCGGGGCGAATTGGGCCGGATGGGCGAATCAGGTCCGGATTCGCGTTCGGCTCAACGGACTCTGCCGATCGGGGTGTTGGCAGGTAACCCGGACGCCTTTCGGTCATCACTCGTTGCGGGGTAAACAATCCCAGGATCGCAATGTCTCCGGCAAACCTTCGGTCAGCGCCCCATTGCGTTCCAATGTGGCGAAAGTCGCGCGATCCGCCCACATCGCATCTGCGGCGTCGTCACCAGCGGAAAGTTCCGATTCAATGCTCCGACAGGAGTAATCCAGAATCTCGTAGGTGCCAAGCGGTGCCGGTCGGAAGATGCGTCCGACGAGTTCTCCGACGGTGACGGAGAGTCCGGTTTCCTCAAGAACTTCGCGTTGTACCGCCGAATGGTCGGTCTCGCCCTGCTCCACTCGGCCACCCGGAAGGGACCACTTCCCCTTGCCGGGTTCATGCGCACGCTTGACCAGCAGCAACCGACCGCTCGGGTCGTGGATTACCGCGCCGACGCAGCGGATCACCGGTTTCTCCGATATCATCATCAACACGGAGGGTAGTTGATCCGGGCCTACCCGGAAACGACTGACCCAAGTGCGGTACAAAGCTGCCGTAAAGGGGCGGAGTGCGGTACAACGGATCAGCAGGCGCCTGCGCTACTCAAGGGCATTCGGACGGGGTGCGTCACAATGAACATGAAGAAAATCCTCACGTGGGCCGGAGTTGCGTTCCTCCTGTTCTTCCTGTTTTCCGCGCCGGACCAGGCCAGTAATGTCGTCAACGGCATCCTGGCCAGTCTCCAGGGAGCAGCTGAAGCCGTCATCACCTTCATGCAGAACCTCTTCACGTCGTAAACCGAGCCGCAGGAGGCGGGTGCCTTGTTCGCTCCGAGGGATCCCGACGAGTACCTGCTGGACACCGAGCGCCGGGTGATCCGCGTCCGGCGGCACTGGGCATGCCTGGTGTGGGACCTCTTCGAGGCGGCGGGCTTGCTCGTGGGCTTGGTGATGGTGTCCTACCTGCTGCCCAGCGGCAGCAGTTGGTTGGTCCAGAACATCCTCTGGTACGCCGGGTTGATCGTGCTGGTGCGCTTCACGTACCAAGTCCTGGACTGGTACGTGGAACGCGTCGTCGTCACGGACAAGCGGTTCCTGATCACCTCCGGCATCTTCACCACCAACGTGGCGATGATGCCGATCACCAAGGTCACCGACCTGACCTTCGCGCGGACGCTGATGGGCCGCCTCCTCGGATACGGCACGCTCGTGGTCGAGTCGGCTGGTCAGATCCAGGCGCTCAACCGCATCGAGTACGTGCCGAACCCGACCGAGGTCGAGGACGCGATCTCGGGGCTCGTCTTCGGTGACAAGAAGGGCCAGCAGCAGGACCGCTTCTCGATGCTCAAGGCGCGGCGCGCCGCGGTGGGCAAGCGGAAAGCCGCCAAGCTCTGATCACGGACCGTAGCGGTTTTGCCCGGTTGCGCGGCGCGGGCCCGTTCCCGCGCCGTCGAGGTGCAGTTGGTGGCGCATCCCCGCCGCCCGTGGTCGGGTGCAGGTGCGGTTCGGTGCTGCTGCATCGGTCACACTGGTGGATGTGCGAATCGACCTGCACACGCATTCCACCGAGTCCGACGGGACCGATACGCCCGCTGAGCTGGTAGCGACCGCGATCGCTGCCGGGCTGGACGTGATCGCGCTGACCGATCACGACACCACGGCGGGCTGGGCGGCGGCCGAGCGCGCCGTGCGCGAGCAGGCCCGGGCCGGTCGGTTCCGGCTCGTGCCGGGCGCGGAGCTGTCCTGCTCGTGCCCGGACGGCAACGGGCGGAAGATCACCGTGCACCTGCTGGCGTACCTCTTCGACCCGAACGCCGTCGCGCTCGCGCGGGAGCAGTCGCGGCTGCGCGCGGAGCGCCGGGACCGGTTGTACGAGATGGCGCGGCACATGGCCGAAGACGGGTTCCCGGTCGACCCGGACGCGATCATGGCGGGGCTGCCGCCCGATTCGCCAGGCGGCCGTCCGCACCTGGCTCGCGCCTTGGTCAACGCCGGAACGGTGGCCAGCGTCGACGAAGCCTTCGCCAAGTACCTGGGCGGCCGCGGTCGGTACTACCTGCCGCGCACCGACACGCCGGTGCACCGCGCGATCGAGATGATCGCCGAGGCCGGTGGGGTGACGGTGCTGGCGCACCCCTTCGCGACCGCGCGCGGCCCGGTGGTGACCGCCGACGTCGTCGCCGCGCTGGCCGGGCGCGGGCTGTCCGGAATCGAGATCGACCACCCCGATCACGACCCCGAGACCCGGGCGCGGCTGCGCGGGCTGGCCGCCGAGCTGGATCTGATCCCCACCGGCAGCAGCGACTACCACGGCACCAACAAGACGATCCGGATCGGCCAGGAGACCACCCCGCCCGACTCGCTGGATCGCCTGATCGAGCGATGCAGCGGCAGCAAGGTCATCGGCTGAACGGGGCGCATCGTTGGGGTAACGGGAAAACTGCGTACTGTGGGGATCGTGCAGGGGCAGCTCAGTCTCGAAGGAATTCCCAGCAAGCTGGTGCGGGTGACCCCGGCCAGACTTGCCACCTGGGCCGGGTGTCCCCGGAAGTACCGCATGACCTACCTGGACCGGCCGACGCCGACGCGCGCCGGGGCCTGGGCGAACGCCACGTTGGGCGCGGTGGTGCACAACGCGTTGCGCGCGTACTTCGAGCTGCGCGCCGACGAGCGCTCCCCGCAACGGGCCGCCGCGCTGGTTCGCGAGCACTGGAAGGGCGACGGTTTCGCAAGCCCTGCGCAGGCCGGGGACTACCGGCGCCGCGCGCAGGAATGGGTCGGTTCCTACGTCGAGCAGCTGGACCCCGACGTGGTACCGCTGGCGGTTGAGCGCTGGGTGTCCGCTCCGATGGGGTCGATCATCGGCGAGGGCCGGGTGGACCGGATCGACGACCGGCACGGCGAACTCGTCATCGTCGACTACAAGACCGGCAGGCACGGCTTGCGCGTCGACGACGCGCGGCAGTCGTTGGCGCTGGGGCTGTACGCGTTGGCAGCGCGCAAGAACTTCCGTCGGCCGTGTCGACGGGTCGAGCTGCACCACCTGCCGACCGGGACGGTCGCGAGCTGGGAGCACAGCCCGGAATCGTTGGCCGAACTGCAGGATCGCGCCGAACAGCTCGCGGCGGAACTGCAGGCCGCCACCGACGCGTTGGACGAAGGGGCCGATGCATCGGCGCTGTTCCCGGTGCGGACCGGGCCGCACTGCTCGTGGTGCGATTTCCGGGCGCACTGCCCGGAGGGTCAGCAAGCGGCGCCGAACTTGTCCCCGTGGGCCTTGCTGGGGGACTGACGAGCATGCGACCGGAGGACGGGCCGATGCGCACACCCGCTTCGCAACGACCGCTGCCACCCCGAACACGACGGCTGCCGGAGTCCGGCGACCTCCGGCCGCGACGGTCGCGCCGTCGCCACGGGCTCAGCAGGACGAAACCGGCCACCCGGGCCGGATCGGTGACCCGGAACCTCACCGGCGCTTTGGCGGCCGGTTCGGTGCTGCTCGCCATCGCACTCGTGGTGATCCAGTTCTGGGCGACCAACCGGGGGCAGGAAGGGCCCGGCATAGCTGCGGTGATCGCCCAACTGGTGGCCGCCGTGGTGGCCGTGACGCTGCAGGCGACTGCGGATCGCCGCCGCGATGTGCCGGGCGGTTTCGCGACGTTCGGTGTGCTCGCCGTCGTGTTGGGCTCGCTCTGGTTCTGGTGGTGGGTCTGAAGGCCTGGTCCCGTGGTCGTTTTGCGTGCGGGGTCCGGAGCGTTCGTCAGCGCAGCGCGACCAGGGTGTCGCCGCGTTGTTCCAGGATGATCGGGCCGACCGCGCTCAGCTGCACCGGGCCGGTGTAGCCCGCGCGGTCCACCGGGATCACCCGCTCGCGGTTGCCGGTGATCGGGTCGAGCACCGCGAGACCGTCCCGCACCGGCACCAGCATCTTCCCGGCGAAACCGACCCCGGGGCCGAGCGTGTCCGGTGAAGTCCACAGTGGAGTGAGCGCGGTCGGGTCCAGGGCGACCGTGTCGGCGCCGGTGTGCCAGTAGATCCGGTGGCCCTTCGCGGTCGACTCGACCAGCACGTTCGCCCGGAGGTCGGGCGGGCCCACCCGCACCGGGAAGTGCGCCACCTCGGCGCCCGCGTTGTCGAAGACGGCGACCTCGGAACGGTCCCGGAGGATCACTGCGACGCGCTCGTCGGTGACCGCTACGACCCCGGCCGCCGCGCTGCCCAGGCCGACGCTGAAGATCTCCTCGGGTTTCTCGTCGTCCTCGGGGTGGGCCTTCAGAACGGTGATCCGGCCCTGTTCCTGCGGGCATTGCTCGACCACCCCGACGCGCTCGTCGCCCACCGCGATCGATGAGTAGGTGCAATCCGGGCGCGCCATGTCGTTGTTCGGGTTCTTCACCGCCGGCGGCATGCCGAACTGCTGGGTGCGCACCAGGTCCGAGCGCCAGGACTCGAAGGACCGCTGTCCGGTGGCCGTCACGTAGGTGCCGTCGGCCAGCAGTTGGGTGCCGAACTCGGCGTCGGAATTGCGCTGCGGTCCGCGCACCCCGGTTGGCCCGAGCAGTGAAGTGACTTCGCTGCAGTTCAGCGACTTGCGGTAGACCGCGAGGGCGCGGTCCCACTCCGCGCCGATCGTGCACAGCGGCAGGTCGCGGGAGTAGCGCCAGACGATCCGGCCGGTGATCGGGTCGTGGCCGAGCACCTCGTTGCCAGCCCCGGTGACCACTGCGGGCCCGGCCACCACCGGTACGGGTGTGACGGGACTGGTCGCGCGCCACGCCTCGGTCAACGTCGTCGGGATGCTGGTGGCCTCAGGAGGTTCCGGTACGGGCTGCGCCGCGGTTTCGGACACCGTGGCGCGTGCATCGCTGTTCAACCAGATCACAGCACCACCGACGAGCACGGCCACCACGATCAGCGCCACCACGGCGAGGTCGGCTTTCGTACGCCGTTCCGGCCGGACCACAGCAACTCCTCGATCGGCGGGCTATCCCTCGACGAGCTTAGAAGGCGCGCGGATCGGGGCTCGGCAGCACGTGCTCGTGAGTGGAAATCCTGGTTCCTACCGCCACTCACGAGCAAGTTCCGCGCGGGGTCGTGCGTGCCCGGTGTGCACGCACGACTGCCGCCTCGGGTGTTATGCGGCGCCGCCTTCGGCGTTGCCGCTGCGCGCCGCGTCACCGGCTTCGCCGGACGCCTCGCCCGAGCGCCGCCTGCGGCGCCGCCTGCGGGGCCGCTCGCCCGCGTCCGCTTCCCCACCTGGGGCGGGCGCGTCGGTCGGCTGCGCGGCGGCCTCGGCGCCGCCGCGTGTGCGACGGCGCTGCCGCCGACCCGCGGGCCGGGTCTCGGCGTCGCCCTCGTGGCGGGCACCGGTCTCGGTGTCGCCGCCGCCGGTGCGCTGGTCCGAACCGCCTCGGGTCCGGCGCCGGTTGCGCCGTGGCCGCTTGACATCGCCCTGCGTCTCGGGCTCGGCGTCCAGCCCGGCGCGGGTGCGCTTGGCCAGCGGCAGTCGCCCGGTGACGTCGGTCGGGATGTCGAGTTCGCTGAACAGGTGCGGCGAGGTGGAGTACGTCTCGACGGGTTCCGGCTTGTCCAGGCCGAGCGTGTCGCTGATCAGCTTCCAGCGGGGTTCATCGTCCCAGTCGACCAGGGTGATCGCGACGCCTTCGCGGCCGGCCCGACCGGTGCGGCCGATGCGGTGCACGTAGGTCTTCTCGTCGTCCGGGCACTGCAGGTTGATCACGTGCGTGACGCCTGCGACGTCGATGCCGCGGGCCGCGACGTCGGTGGCCACCAGGATGTCGACCTTGCCGGAGCGGAACGCCCGGAGCGCCTTCTCACGCGCGCCCTGCCCGAGGTCGCCGTGCACCGCCCCGGCCGCGAAGCCGCGCTCGGTGAGCTCGTCGGCGAGCTTCTGCGCCGTCCGCTTGGTCCGGCTGAAGATCATCGCCAGGCCGCGGCCGGAGGACTGCAGCGCCTTCGCGATCAGCTCGATCTTGTCCATGGCGTGTGCCCGGTAGATGAACTGCCGGGTGCGCTCGTGCACCGCGCTCTCGTCGGCCTGCTCGGCCCGGATGTGCGTGGGCTGCGTCATGAAGGTGCGGGCCAGGGTCAGGATCGGGCCCGGCATGGTGGCCGAGAACAGCATCGTCTGCCGCTGCTCGGGGACCATCCGCAGGATGCGCTCGACGTCCGGCAGGAACCCGAGGTCGAGCATCTCGTCGGCCTCGTCGAGCACCAGTCCGCGGACCTTGCCGAGCACCAGGTGGCGCTGTTCGGCCAGGTCGAGCAGTCGGCCCGGGGTGCCGATGACCAGGTCGACGCCCTTGCGCAGCGCGGAGATCTGCTCCTCGTAGGGACGGCCGCCGTAGACCGCGACCGTACGCACGCCCAGGTGCTTGCCCGCGTCGGTGAGATCGCGGGTGACCTGGAGGCACAGCTCGCGGGTCGGCACCACGACCAGCACCTGCGGGGTGCCGTCGCCGGGCAGCTGCAGGCGGTGCAGCAGCGGAGCACCGAAGCCGAGGGTTTTGCCGGTGCCGGTGCGGGCTTGACCGATCAGGTCCTCACCGCGCATCGCCAGTGGCAGGGTCAGTTCCTGGATGGCGAAGGTGTGCTCGATCCCGGCTTCGCGCAGCGCGCGGACGATCTCCGGGTGCACGTCCAGTTCGGCGAAGGTCGGAGCGTCCGGATTGCCGGAGGTGCCCGCCCGCAGGGGTGCGGCGGTGTCGACTTCAGGTGCACCGGACTCGCTGTGTTCCAGCTGTAGACCGTCCACTGTGTCGGGGGTACCGCCCCCGGTGTGATTTTCGAGGCCGCCGGGGGCCTGGCTATTGGTGAACGTCAGAATGATCGCCTCTCTCGTTACCTGCGCGCATGCGCCCCGCAACGGGCTGATCCGCGGCGACGTCCTCCCGGCACGGCGGTGGCTTGCTTTCGCAGCCACTCGTAGTGCTCGTGGTCATCGACCTGATGGTGCGCGCTCTTGCTCGCTCAGCGGTGCGTCCGCTGTTGGTTAGTTCCTATCGGCGTCGCGTCGCGCCAAAGCCGACAAGCGGTTCGCTCGGGCCACGTCCGCAGGGCCGTCCCGCTCGTGCGCGAGTCGCCCGGACCGTGACGTCCGGGGAACCAGCCCCACGGCTTTACCGACCGGGTCGCCGACCGCGCCGCCGGACGCCGATGCTCCTCCGAGTCCTGAGCGTACCTGTTCGTCGGCTGTTCTCGCCGTGGTGCATATAACTCGGGCGTGCCGCCGGTTACGCTCGCAGCCATGAATGAGGCTGACCAAAGCGCGACGTTGCCCGGTGAAAGTGACGAGCGTTACGAGGAAGGCGTCGTGGATCTGCTCGCGGCGCTGGCCTACGGAGAGCTGTCGGCCTTTGATCGCCTCGCCGAGGATTCCCGCACGGCGCCCACGCTGAGCGGCCGTGCGGCGTTGGCCCGCATGGCCGCTGCCGAGATCGGGCACTACCGGATGCTCGAAGACCACCTGGCCGCTCGTGGTGTGGCGATCGACGAGTTGATGCAGCCGTTCGCCGCGCCCTTCGATGCGTTCAACGCCTCCACCGCGCCGCATTCGTGGTTGGAATCGCTGGTCAAGGCCTACGTCGGGGACGGGCTGGCGGCCGACTTCTACCGCGAGGTGGCGGAATGGCTGGACCCCACGTCGCGGCAGCTGGTGCTGACCGTGCTCGCGGACACCGGCCACTCGGCGTTCGCCGAGCGCGAAGTGCGGGCCGCCTGCGAGTCGGACCGCAAGCTGCGCGACAAGCTGACCCTGTGGGGGCGGCGGCTGCTGGGCGAGGCCCTGACGCAGGCCCAGCGGGTCGTCGCCGAGCGCGACGCACTGGCCGAACTGATCATCAAGGGCTCCGGGGACCTCACCGGAATAGCCGCCATGTTCCGGCGCCTGCAGAACAACCACGCCAAACGGATGACCCAACTCGGCCTGGGCTGAGTGCCTGTCAATAGCTCGTTCCGCTTTGCGGTGCGGGTGGCGGAACCTCGGGCAGTGCCTGTGCGGGGACACCCCGCACCCCGGGCGATCTCGCTCCGCCGATCCCCGACATCATGAGAGCAAGATCGAAGACGGGCTCTGGTGGGTTCCCGGACTCGGTTGGCGGAGCACCGGGTTTCCCTGCGCGATCGTCCCGTCCTGGGATGCGTCGACCCCGGCGGGACCTGGGATAGCCTTGCCGCATCCCAAATGGATTTCGAGTGCTCAACGGAGGTTCGGCGTGGAGGTCAAGATCGGCGTCGTGGATAGCCCGCGCGAGCTGACGGTCGCCAGCGTGCAGTCCCCCGACGAGGTCGAGTCGCTGGTCGCCAACGCGCTGAAGAACGCTGAAGGCGTGCTGGCCCTGACCGATGAGAAGGGGCGGCGCATCATCGTCCCGGCCACCAAGGTCGCCTATGTCGAGATCGGCCCGGCGGAGATGCCGCGCGTCGGTTTCGGCATCAGCTGACCCGGATTTCATCGAGGTGAGGGGCACCCGTGACCAAGTAACTGGGTCACGGGTGCCCCTCGCTCATGTCAGCTCGGTCGGGATGGGGAAGGGTGGGCGGCCGGTGCCGGTGATCCGGTAGCGACCCCAGGGATCCGGATCGGACAGGGTGCCGATCGCCTCGCCCGTCGGTGTGCGCAACACCACATCCTTCTTGCGGTGGGCGGCGAACTCCTCGACCGCCTGCTGCGCGGCCAGCCGTCCGTACCAGTGGAAACGTCCGTCGATGGGCTGGAAGTGGCCGCGCAGCACCACTTCGACCGCGATCTCCCGGTCCTCGGCGGACATGGTCGCCGGACCCCGGTAGTCGTCCTCGTCGTGGTCAGCCATGGTCGGCGTCCTCCTGGTCTTCGTCATCGGGCACCACGCGCAGGCCGGTGTCGATGTCCAGCGGTTCGTCGGGGTCGATCACCAGACCGGCCGAGCGCAGCACGCCGTCGATGGCGAACCAGATGATCTGCGCCAGGTAGTCGGTGAGATCGTGGCGGCTCATCGACTGGCGCTCCAGCCACCAATCGCCGCTGGCCTGCACCATCCCCACCAGTCCGTGGCTCCAGACCTCGACCCCGCCGGAGTCCAGGCCCAGCGCGCGCAGGTACTCGCCGAGGATGCGGGACAGCGAGTTCGCGATCACCGTCTTCTCCGCCGACACCGGGTCGGCGCGCACCGGGCGGTCGGCGAAGGTGCGCTGCACGACGAACCGGTACAGCTCCGGGTACTGCTCGATGGTGCTGAGGTAGGCGTCCAGCAGACCGCGAATGCGCTGGTTGGGACTGCCGCCCTCGTAGAACCGCGGGCCGAGCCGCTGCATCAGCAGCTCGGTGCCCCACTCGCCGACCGCCACGTAGAGGTCGCTCTTGTCGCTGAAGTGCCGGTACAGCACGGGTTTGCTGACTCCGGCCTCGGCGGCGATCTCGTCCATGCCGACCTCGGCGCCGTGCTTGACGATGGCGCGCACCGCGGCCTCGACGAACTCGGCCCGGCGTGCCTGCCGGTGTTCGCGCCAGCGCTCCCGACGCGCATCACCGCGGGTTTCGTCGCGTGGAACCGCCTTGACAGGACGGGAGATGTCGCTCACGCTACCCAAGGTAACTGTTACCGGAAGTTACACGCAATGCCGAAATGGGAGGGTGGTCGCCGGATGAGCAGGACTCTGCAGGTCAACGACCGCGAGAAGACCGCCGCACGATTGCTGAATTCCTCGGCCCGCAACAGCTACGACCCCGAAGTCGACGTGGACTGGGACGCCGAGCTAGCCGACGACAAGCCCTACATCCCGTTCCGGCGCAGCTCGCTCTACGGCACGCACCTGTGGGAGCGGCTCAGCGACGAACAGCGCATCGAACTGACCAAGCACGAATTCGCCAGCATCGCCTCCAACGGGCTGTGGTTCGAGGTGCTGCTGATGCAAATGCTGCTCAAGGAGTTCTACAACTCCGATCCGCGCACCAACCACGCCCAGTACGCACTCACCGAGATCGCCGACGAGTGCCGCCACTCCACGATGTTCGCCAAGGCCGTCGACCGCGTCGGCGCGCCCGCCTACGGGCCGCTTCCGCTGCTGCACCACGGCGGCAAGGTGCTGCCCGCGGTGTTGCGCGGCCCATCCGCGTACGCCTCGATCCTGGTCGCCGAGGAGATCCTGGACCGGTTCCAGCGCGACCAGATGCAGGACGAGCAAGTCCAGCCGCTGGTGCGGATGATCAACCGGATCCACGTGCTGGAAGAAGCCCGGCACGTCACCTTCGCCCGTGAGGAGGTGGTGCGCCGGATGGCCGAGTGCGGCGCCGCCGAGCGGGCCTACCACCAGTACTGGACCGCGCTCGTGGCGTACTGCATCTGCTTCAGCCTGATCAACCCGCACGTCTACCGAGCGGTCGGGCTGCGGCCCGGGGACGCAATGCGAGTCGCCTGGGCGAACCCCAATTTCCAGGACACCCTGCACTGGGGCGGCGAGAAGATCATGGGGTTCCTCGACGAGGTCGGACTCGTCGGCAGGCCGGGCATGCGCTGGTGGAAAAAGGCGCATCTGATCCGATGACGGCGGAAAGCTTGCCCACGACGGCGTTCACGACCAGCGACGGAACTCGACTGCGGGCTCCGCAAGCGGCTGGCGGCCTCGGACGGGCGGCGGCTGACCCAGCAGTCGCGCTGGCTGCGGCCGGGGATGCGTTGGCTGCTGTTCGGCAGCCACCCCGAGCGCGGCGACGTGGCGGTGACCGCCGACTGGGTGGCGGCCAGCCACCCGGCGAACATGGCCGCCTACCGGCACGCGCTGGCCGAACACGATCGGCCCGCGGCGCTGGCGGCGCTGCGGGCCGTTCCGACGCTGGTGCTGGCCGGGCTGTCCGACCGGCTGACGCCGTTCTCGCACGCGCGGCGCATCGCGGATGCGCTGCCGGATGCCAAACTGCTGATCTACGCCGATGCCGGGCACATGCTCCCGCTGGAACGCGCCGACGAGGTCACCGCCCGCGTCGCCGAACTCGTCACCCGCGCCATCCGCTGACCGTCAGGGGTTCTGGAGCGGGAAACCCGCGAGGCCCTTCCAGGCCAGCGTGGACATCAGGTTCACCGCTTCGTCGCGGGAGATGATCTCCTGCTCGTCCAGCCAGTAGCGCGCGGTCACCTGGCTGAGCCCGACCAGGCCCACCGCCAGCAGCCTCGCGCGCTCGGCGTCCAGCCCGGCGTCCGCGGTCACCGCCTCGGTGATCGCATCGATGCATCCGGACAGGGCACCTTCCACCGCCTTCTCCACGGCCGGTTCACCGCGCAGGTCGGACTCGAAGACCAGTCGGAACGCCTGCCCCTCACCGGCCACGAACTCGTACAGCGCGCCGATCGCGGCCCGCACCCGCAGCTTGTTGTCCGTCGTGGACTCGATGGCTGCCCGGACGCGGCGCACCAGTTCGTCGCCGTGCGTCTCCAGCAGCGCGAGGTAGAGCTCCAGCTTGCCCGGGAAGTGCTGGTAGAGGACTGGCTTGCTGACCCCGGCGCGCTCGGCGATGTCGTCCATCGCGGCGGCGTGGTAGCCGTTGTGCACGAAAACGTACTGAGCCGCTTCGAGCAGCTGTGCCCGGCGTGCGTCGCGAGGCAGCCGGACGCCTCGGCTCGGCTGCGCGGTCTCGGTCATCCTCGCCTCCACCCGATTCCTTCACTCGCGCTCGGTGGCCTAGCGGCCCCCCAGTGGGCCCTGACTCTACTCGCCGGTAGAGCCGGGTACCGAAATCCGGGCCAACCTGGACCGCCATGCTGTAGGTGTGACGACGACAACGCGCGCCGCTGCGCTGCACGGTCGAGGCATGTTGCTCCGCGGGGAGCTGACCAGGGTGCCGCTGGTGGTCGATGGCATACCGCCGGTTGACCTCAGCGCGAAGCCGCCGCCTGGCCGTCACGTCGACCTCGTCACCCACTGGGGCCCGCAGCGGGTGCACCTGCGGGAGACGCCGGGAGTGTCGGCCACCGCGCCGACCGCGGTGCACCTGCACGGGCTGGCCGGTTCGTCGACGAACTGGACCGATCTGGCCGGGCTGCTTTCGGTGCGGCTGCGCAGCATCGCGCTGGACCTGCCCGGGTTCGGGCTGTCCGAGCCGGCGGCCGGGTTCAACTTCACCCGCCAGGCCAACGCGCACGTGGTGATCCGCTTCCTGGAGCAGCTCGGCGCCGGGCCGGTGCACCTGTGCGGGAACTCCTTCGGCGCCGCCGTGGCCGCCGAGGTGGCCGCGCTGCGCCCGGACCTGATCACCTCGCTGACGTTGATCTCACCGGCCATGCCGGATCTGCGGCCCAACCCGTGGCGGCTGTCCGACCCGCGGATCGCGCTGGCCATGTTGCCGATGGTCGGCACTCGGACCAGGGAGCAGCTGGCGGCGGTGCCGCCGGGCGAGCGGGCCGTGCAACT
This sequence comes from Saccharopolyspora antiqui, assembly GCF_052246905.1. Taxonomy (NCBI): domain Bacteria; kingdom Bacillati; phylum Actinomycetota; class Actinomycetes; order Pseudonocardiales; family Pseudonocardiaceae; genus Saccharopolyspora; species Saccharopolyspora antiqui. Next base: position 133,039 of record NZ_JBQQBO010000017.1, on the reverse strand, counting down.
GATGCGGCTGTGCTTCGCCGACCCGGACGCGGTGCCGCCGCACCGGCTCGCCGAGGCCGTCGCGGAGTTCGAGGAGCGCGCCCTGCTGCCCTGGTCCGGCCCGGCGCTGGGCCGGACCACCAGGGAACTGGTGCGCTCCTGGCTCGTCCCGCCCGCGCAGTCGCTGTGGCGCCGGTTGCCGGAGATCATCACGCCCGCCCTGGTCGTGTGGGGCGTCGACGATCGGGTGGTCACCGTCCGCAAAGCCCCGCGCACGGCGGCGCTGCTGCCGCGCGGTCGGCTCCTGGTGCTGCCTCGAACGGGGCACGTCGCCCAGATGGAACGACCGCGAGTGGTCGCCCGCGCGGTCCTCGGCCTGGTCGACGCCGATTTCCGGTGGTGACCGGATTGCTCGGTTCGGGTGATCTTGAAGTTTTCGGTCACTACGGGTGGCCAGTGGTGATCTAGGCCGCCAGATCGGCTGTGCGAAGCTTATGAGCGTGACTCGTCCGCCGCAGCGACCTCGTGCCTCCGCCTCCGACCGTCGACCGGTGGGGCGTGCGAGCGCGCGAGTCGGCGTGGATGCGCGTTCCGGGGAGCCGTTAGCGGCGTCGTGGGATCCGATCTCCGAGCCGCCTGACCCGGAGATCGTCGATGAGTCGGATGATCTCGATGACGAGATCCGTCCGCGACGGCGCCGACGACGTGGGGGCGTGCTGTCGCGATACGGCTGGCGGATCTACGCGGTGCCGCTGCTGATCGTGGTGTCCGCCCTCGCCGTCTTCCAAACCGTCCGCCCGTCCGACGGCGGTGCCGCGACCGGGATGGCAAAACCGCTGAACTCGGTGGATCCGGCGAGGCCGATCGTCACCGAGGCGCCGCACGGCCAGACCTTCGGGCCTGCGATGTTCTCCGCCGACCTGCCGCCCGGGGGCCTGATCCCGGAGACCGGTGCCCGCACCTTCCAGGTGCTGCCCGGCACATCTCAGGCGATCGGTTCGGGAACGCTGTACCGGTACACGGTCGAGATCGAGGTCGGCGTGCAGATCGGCGACCCGAACCGGGAATTCGGCAACCTGGTGCAGACGACGCTGTCCGATCCGCGCAGCTGGACCAATCCGCAGGGCGGCGGGATCTCGCTCCAGCGAGTGGATGCCAGCGGCCCGCGCCCGGACTTCCGGGTCATCCTGGTCAGCCAGCAGACCGCGCGGGAGGCGTGCGACTACAGCGACGGCGTGCCCTACGACAGCTCGTGCCGCAAGGGCGACATGGTCTACATCAACGGGGCGCGCTGGGTTCGCGGTGCCGTGTCGTTCGAGGGTGACATGGGCAACTACCAGCGCTATGCGATCAATCACGAGGTCGGGCACGTCTTCGGCAACAAGCACGTCGGCTGCCCGGCGCAGGGGGCGCTGGCGCCGGTGATGATGCAGCAGAGCTTCAGCGTGTCGAACAACGAGCTGCACGAGCTGAACAAGATCGCCGACCAGGGCACTTCCATCCCGGCCAACGGCTTCGTCTGCAAGTACAACGCCTGGCCGTTCCCCACCGCCGGAGCGGGCACCTGAGTTCGTGGCCTTGACCCCAGGCTCTGAGCCGTGGTGACTGAGGGTTGCCCGAGTTGACCACCCAGCGGCCGAGCCGGGACATCAAATCTTCTCGGATCGTGGGAGTAGCTTGGGTTGCGGAAGAGCATCGGGGAGTCTTGCGTTACAGATTCTGTGAGGCCCCGTTCGGGTGCCCTTCGGGGACGGTTGAGGTGCCGCCGCCACGCTCTGAGCGCGGCCGGTGCCGACCACTGAGGAGGAGCTGGGAATGTCCGGCGCAACGTCGCTACCGCCGCTGGTCGAACCGGCGTCGGAGCTGACCAAGGAAGAGGTCGCGCGCTACAGCCGCCACCTGATCATCCCGGACGTCGGGATGGACGGGCAGAAGCGGCTGAAGAACGCCAAAGTGCTGGTGGTCGGCGCCGGTGGGCTCGGCAGCCCAGCGCTGTTGTACCTGGCCGCCGCCGGGGTGGGCACGCTCGGCATCGTCGAGTTCGACGAGGTCGACGAGTCCAACCTGCACCGCCAGATCATCCACGGGCAGTCCGACCTCGGACGCCCCAAGGCGGAGTCGGCGCGCGACTCGATCGCCGAGGTCAACCCGTTCGTCAAGGTCAACCTGCACCAGACGCACCTGAGCTCGGAAAACGCGCTCGACATCTTCCGGGATTACGACCTGATCCTGGACGGCACCGACAACTTCGCCACCCGGTACCTGGTCAACGACGCCGCGGTGCTGCTCGGCAAGCCGTACGTGTGGGGTTCGATCTTCCGCTTCGAGGGTCAGGCCAGCGTGTTCTGGGACCAGTACGGTCCGAACTACCGCGACCTGTACCCGGAGCCGCCGCCGCCCGGCATGGTGCCGTCCTGCGCCGAGGGCGGTGTGCTGGGCGTGCTGTGCGCCTCGATCGGCTCGATCATGGTCAACGAGGCCATCAAGCTGATCACCGGTATCGGGGAGCCGCTGCTGGGGCGCCTGATGATCTACGACGCGCTGGAGATGAACTACCGCACCGTCAAGATCCGCAAGGACCCGAACGCCACGCCGATCACCGAGCTGATCGACTACGAGGCGTTCTGCGGTGTGATCTCCGACGACGCGCAGCAAGCGGCGGTGAACAGCACGATCACCCCGCTCGAACTCAAGGACATGTTCGACCGGGGCGAGAAGTTCGAGCTCATCGACGTCCGGGAGCCGCACGAGTACGAGATCGTCCGGATCGAGGGCTCCAAGCTGATCCCGAAGGACCGCATCCTCTCCGGTGAGGCGCTGGCCGAGCTGCCGCAGGACCGCAAGATCGTCCTGCACTGCAAGTCCGGCGGGCGGTCCGCGGAAGCGCTGGCGGCGCTGCACAAGGCCGGGTTCGCCGACGCGGTGCACGTCGGTGGCGGCGTGCTCGGCTGGGCCAACCAGGTCGACCCGAGTCTGCCGACGTACTGAGCGGTCGCGCGGACCGGCGTGCTCCGTCCGGGTGAGGGGTGAAGGGCACCTTTTACCAAATTACTTGGCGAAAGGTGCCCTTCACCTTGCTGGCGGACGGTGCATCGGGTGCGGCGCACGGAGTGCCTGCTACGGAAATCGCGATCACCCGGGTAGCGTCTGGGCCGTGAGTCCTACGCCGGAGCCGCCCCCGCCGCACGTGCGCGCGGCATTCGGTGCGCGCGTCGAAGACCCCGAGCCGCTGGACGGCGCGGTCGCCTGGCGGTGTGGCGAGATCGTGCTCAAACCCGCCGCGAACACCGCCGAGGCCGCTTGGGTCGCGCAGACGTTGGACCTGCTGGAACCCGACGAGGTGCGGGTGTCCCGCCCGGTGCGTTCCACCGACGGTCGCTGGGTGGTCTCCGGTTGGTCGGCCAGCCGGAACCTCGCCGGTCGGGCCGAGCCCCGGCACGACGATGTGGTGGCCATGTCGCTGCGGCTGCACGCGGCGAGCCGGTTCCTGGCCCGGCCGCGGTTCTTGCAGGCCCGGCAGGACATCTACGCGTTGGCCGATCGGATGGCCTGGGGCGAAGAGGAATACGTGCTGCCGCAGGAGAAGGGCGGTCGGCTCTACGACGTGCTCGCCGGTTCGCGGCGCGAAGTCGACCTGCGATCCCAGGTGGTGCACGGGGACCTGTTCGGCAACGTGCTGTTCACCGAGGACGCGCCGCCCGGCATCATCGACTTCAACCCGTACTGGCGGTCCGCCGAGTGGGCGGCGGCGGTCGTGGTGATCGACTCCCTGGCGTGGGGCGGTGCCGACCCGGCCATCGTGGAGCGCTGGTCGCACCTCGCCGAGTGGCCGCAGGCCCTGTTGCGCGCCCTGCTGTTCCGGCTCTCGGTGCACGCCCTGCACCCGCGCTCGTCATCGCAGACCCTCACCGGCCTGGAGCGCGCCTCCCAGATGGTCCTCGAAGTCCTCTGAAGCGCCCTGTCTTCTGAGAGCTCCGCCTTCGAACTCGTTGTGCCCTGTGGTGCGTGGCCGCGTGCGATCGGGGTGAGGTGCACCTCAGCTGTCCCACGGCGGTGCCCCGCGCTGTGTGACGATTGGGCGGTGCAGGGAGTGTTGAGCGGCTTCACCGTCGGCGTGACAGCGGAGCGCAAGGCCGCGGAGATCGGCGAGTTGTTCGCGCGCCGGGGGGCGCGGGTGCTGTACGGCGCGGCGATGCACACGGTGCCGTTGCCCGAGGACGGCGAGCTGGCCGCCGCCATCGAGGCGGTGCTGGCCGCCCCGGTGGACTACGTCGTCGCGATCACCGGTGTCGGGTTCCGGGGATGGATCGAGGCCGCGCAGCTGGGCGGCCTCGGTGATCGGCTGCTGGCGCACCTGCGTTCGGCCGAGGTGGTGGCGCGGGGTGCCAAGGCGCGCGGCGCGGTTCGGGGTGCCGGGTTGGTGGAGTCCTGGACGTCTCCGGCGGAGGAGTCCGCGGAGGTCTTGGCGTACTTGCTGGAGCAGCGCGTGGAGGGGAAGCGGATCGTCGTCCAGGTGCACGGTGACCCGATGCTGGGCTTCCGCGAAGCGCTGCGGGCGGCCGGTGCCGAGGTGGTGCCGGTGACCGTCTACCGCTGGACGGATCCGGTGGACCTCGCCGCGCTGGACCGGTTGATCGATGCGGTGCTGCGCGGTGAGGTCGATGCGCTGCCGCTGACCAGTGCGCCAGCCGCGACCAACCTGCTGGCTCGCGCCGACCGGACCGGGTGCGGGGCGCAATTCCGGGAAGCGTTGCGCGACAAGGTTTTCATCGCCTGCGTCGGCCCGGTCACGGCGGCGCCGATCGATGCGGCAGGGCTGCCGTACGTGATGCCGGAGCGAGCTCGCACGGTGTCCCTGGTGCGCCTCGTCGCCGACGAACTCCCGAAGCACGCGGTGCGGTAGCCCTAGTGTCCATATCGGACTTGGTGCCGCGCTGGTGATTTCACCAGGAGGCGTGTTCGGATCCCGGCAAAACCGGGAAATTCACCGTTCGGCCGCGACGAGCCTTTGTGGATCAGGCTCCCCAGCGGTAGCGGCGGAGGTCGACGCGGGCTCCGTCGGCGAGCACGCCTTCGGCTCGCAGCAGTTCCAGTTGGCGCTGGCGCAGGTGGTCGGCGACGGTGCCGTTGGAGCGCAGCACGCGGTGCCACGGCAGGTCGCCACCGTCCTCGGCGAGGATGCGGCCCACCAGCCGAGCCGAGCGCAGGCCCGCCAACTCGGCGACGTCGCCGTAGGACAGCACCGATCCGGGCGGGATCGACGCCACCACGGCCCGCACCTGCTCCACCGTCTCCTCGTCCACGAGCCCGAAAGTACCGCACCGCGCCGACCGCGACCTGCGACGTCGCACCGCGGCAGGCCGGTGACGACCGTGGGTGCGCTGGGCCGCCAACACGCCCCAACGCACCCACGCCATCCGGTTCGTGGGTGATTGTTCTGGTGAGAACCGGTTTTTCACCCACGAGCCGCCGAACAGCTGACCGTCAGCCCTGGAAACCGGCCACGATCTTGGTGAAGTCCCACGGCTGCTGGTCGATGCCGCCGCAGGCGTCCGGCGCACCGTCGCACGGGCGGTCCCGGTTGACCGACCAGAAGGTGAAGCGGCCGAGGCCGTTCTGCTTGGCGTAGTCGGCCATCTGCTGGAACGCCGCCTGGCTGACGGTCTCCCCGGTGTCGGTCTGGCCGTTCATCGACGAGATGCCGGTGTGCGCGTAGGCCTCCGCGTCGCTGTAGCCGAAGGTGCTCTTGAGCAGCTCCTTCAGCGCCTCCGTGGAGGTGATGGTGTCGGCCGCCATGTCCGAGCCGCCGAAGTTGAACGGCATCTGCGTCCACACGTCGACGTTGGCGCCGATTTCGTTGGCGCGGCTGATCATTCGCTGGCCCACCTCGTTCGGGCCGCTGACCAGGGTCGGGAAGGTGACGACCGTCAGCAGGCCGGGGTTGGCCTCCTTGGCGATCTTCAGCGCCTCCAGCACCCGGTCCTGCGAGGCGGGGTTGTCGAACTCCGAGGCCTCGATGTCGATGTCGATGGCCTTCAGCCCGTAGGCGTCGATCACCTCCTGGTAGGCGGCGGCCAGCGACTGCGGGTCCTGGCAGACCTCACCGAGCTTGCTGCCGGAGTAGCCGCCGATGGACGGCACGACGTCGCCGCCACCGGCGCGGACCGCGTCGATGGTGGCCTTGTCCTGGCCGTCCAGCGGACGGGTGCCGTCCCAGGCGGGGTTGCAGGTGCCATCGGAGAGGATGAACGCCAGGGTGAAGTCCTTGATCCCGGTCGCGCTCATCACCTCGCCGACCGCTGGTGGGCTGCCCCAGCCGTTGTACAGGTAGGGCGAGGCGGCGACCGGTGCGGCGGCCGCTTTCGGGGTCGTGGCGGGGGCCTGGGCGCTCAGTGCGGGCACGGCACCGAGGGTCAACGCCGCGGCGGCCGCGGCACAGGTAAGCAGGCTCTTGCGGACCTTGCTCACGGTTCCTCCTTCGGGGTCCATCGCGCTCGGGGGGCGCGCTTTCGCAGGTCACAGGCCCATCGGGCCGGTGACGATCAGGACCCTGCCAGAGATCAAAATTGGTTTGTACCACCAAAAGGTTCAGTTAATTCCCGGTTGAGCGGGCGCTATCAGCGAGCCGTTCACGACCTTGTCGCCAGCGCGTGGTTCCATCGGTGCGTGCCATCCCCGACCGCGCCCGTCCTCGTTCGCCGAGCCGAACCAGCTCGGCGGCAGCGGACCTGGGACGCCGCCGGACACCGGGCGCTTTCGCACCCCGGCGGCTTCCTGCGGGTCCTCGGTGGACCCGGCACCGGGAAGAGCACGCTGATCGCGCAGCTGGCCGCCGAGCGCATCCAGAACCGGGGGGTGTCGCCGGAAAACGTCCTGGTGCTAACCGCGAACCGGCGTGCGGCGGGCTGGATGCGCACCGAGATCACCCGACTGCTGACCGGATCTTCGGCTGAGCAGCGGACCGCGCCGCAGCCGCTGGTCAGGACCGTCCACTCCTACGCCTTCGCGGTGCTGCGGTTGCAGGCGGTGCGGGACGAACTGCCGCCGCCGCAGCTGCTCAACGGCCCGGACCAGGACGCGTTGGTGCGCGAACTGCTGGCCGGTGACGTCGAAACCGGTGCCAAGGACTGGCCGGAGGCGTTGCGACCGGCGTTGACCGTCCCCGGTTTCGCCGAGGAACTGCGCGATCTGCTGCTGCGCGCCGCCGAACGCGGTGTCGGACCCGAGCGGCTGATCGCCTTCGGCCGCCAGCACGACCGTCCGGAATGGATCGCCGCTGGCCGGTTCGCCCGGCAGTACGAGCAGGTCACGCTGCTGCGCGGGACCGGAGGTGGGCAGGCTCCGGCGCTGGACGCCGCGGAACTGGTCGGATCGGCGCTGCTGGCGTTCGACACGGACCCGGGGCTGCTGGCGACCGAACAGGACCGGGTGCGGTACCTGCTGGTGGACGACGCACAGCACCTGGACCCGCAGCAGTACTGGCTGATCCGGCGGCTCGGCGACACCGCCGCCGAGTTCGTCCTCGCCGGTGACCCCGACCAGGCGGTGTACGCCTTCCGCGGCGCCGATCCGCGCTGCCTGCTGGACGCCGACCGGGACGGCACGAACACCGCGGTGCTGACGGTCGATCACCGGATGTCCAAAGCGGTCCGCGAAGCGGTGCGGCGGCTGGCCGCGCGGCTGCCGGGCGCGGGCCCGCAGCGCGAGCTGGTCGAGTCCGACACCGGACACGGTGGAACGGTCCAGGTGCGACTGCTGGCCACCGAAGCGCAAGAAGCCGCGTGGGTAGCCGATCAGCTCCGCCGCGCGCATCTGCTCGACGAGATCGCCTGGTCGGACATGGCCGTGGTGGTGCGGTCGACCGGTCTGTCGCTTCCGGTGCTGCGCCGGGCGTTGCTGGCCGCCGGGGTGCCGATCGCGCTGCCGGTCGACGATCTGCCGCTGGCGGGGCGCAATGCGATCCGTCCACTGTTGACACTGCTGCGCTGCGCGGCGCGCCCGCAGGCGCTCGACGCGGACGCCGCCGCCGAACTGCTCGCCTCGCCGCTGGGCGGCGCCGACCCGCTCGCGCTGCGGCGGTTGCGCCGGGGCCTGCGCCGCCTGGAGGTCGCCGCGGGCGGCAGCCGCGCCAGCGGTGACCTGCTGGTCGAGGTGCTGCAGGACGGCGACCGGCTCGCGGCTCTGGAGGACTCCGCCGCCGCACCCGCCCGGCGCATCAGCGGCCTGCTGCGCACCGCGGCCGACTCGGTGGCCGCCGGGCACACCGTCGAAGACACCCTGTGGCGGGTGTGGAAGGCCAGCGGCCTGGAGAAGCGCTGGGTCGCGCAGTCCGAGCGGCACGGTGTGGCCGGTGCGCAGGCGGACCGCGATCTGGATGCCGTGGTGTCGCTGTTCGACGCGGCGGCCCAGTACGTCGACCGGTTGCCGGGTGCGGATGTCGCCGGTTTCGCCGACTACCTGACCAGCCAGCAGATCGCGGGCAGTTCGCTGGCGCCCACCGCACCCAGGGACAACGCGGTGTCGGTGCTGACCGCGCATGCCGCCAGCGGCCAGGAGTGGGAGGTCGTGGCGATCCCCGGCGTGCAGGAGGGCGTCTGGCCCGACCTGCGGCTGCGCGGCTCGCTGCTGGGCGTCGAGCGACTGGTCGACGTGCTGTCCGGAGTGGACGCCGAGCGGGTGTCGGCGACCGCGCCGCTGTTGGCCGAGGAGCGCCGGTTGCTGCTGGTGGCGGCGAGCCGGGCGCGGCGGAACCTGCTGGTCAGCGCGGTTCGCGGCGAGGACGAGCAGCCGTCGCGGTTCCTGGACGAGTTGGAGGGCGTGGTCAGCGATCCGGATGCGGTGGAGCGCCCGATCGCCCGCCCGGAACGCGGTCTGGCGCTCGCGGATCTGGTCGGCGAGTTGCGCCGGGTGGTGTGCGATGCGGAGACCGAGCCGAAGCGGCGGGAGCGCGCCGCGGCGCAGCTCGCGCGGCTGGCCGCCGCCGGGGTGCCGGGGGCGAGCCCGGACACCTGGTACGGCCTGCCGGAGAGCTCCAGTTCGGCGCCGCTGGTGACCGGCGACGAACCGGTCCGAGTTTCACCATCCACTGTGGACATCTTGGCCAACTGTCCGCTGCGTTGGCTGGTCGAGCGGCACGGCGGCCAGGACACCGCAGAACTCGCCGCCATCACGGGAACTCTCGTGCACGCGCTCGTGCAGGCCGCCGCCGACGGCGCGGACGCCGCGCAACTGCACAAGGCGCTCGACGACGCGTGGGAGTCGGTGGACGCCGGTGCGCCGTGGTTCTCCCGCAAGGAACGCAAGCGCGTGCAGCAGATGCTCGACGCGTTCCTGACCTGGCTGGTGCAGTCGCGGGCCGAACTCACCCAGATCGGTGTGGAGAAGGACCTGGACCTGACGGTTCCGGGACAGTCGGGTGGCCCGTGGCTGCGGCTGCGCGGCCGCGTCGACCGGCTGGAGGCCGACGCCCAGGGGCGGCCGGTGGTGGTCGACGTCAAGACCGGGAAGACCCCGGTCAGCAAGGGTGACGCCGAGGAGCACCCGCAGCTCGCGGTGTACCAGCTGGCGGCGGCGCTGGGCGCGTTCGGCGGCAGCGACGAGCCCGGCGGCGCTCGGCTGCTCTACGTCGCCAAGTCCGACCGCAAGGGGGCGGCGACCGAACGAACCCAGCAGGCGTTGGACGCCGACCGCATCCGGGTGTGGCTCGACGTGGTGCACACCGCTGCCGCATCCAGCCTCGGACCTGCTTACGTGGCAAGCGAGAACTCCGACTGCCCGCGCTGCCCGGCGCGCACCTGCTGCCCCGTCCACCCTGCCGGAAGGCAGGTCGCCCAGTGATCAGTCCGCACCGCATCGCCCAGGCGCTCGGACTGCACCCGCCCACCCCGGAACAGGCCGCGGTGATCGCAGCACCGGCCGAACCGGCGCTGGTCGTGGCGGGTGCGGGTGCGGGCAAGACCGAGACGATGGCCGCCCGGGTGGTGTGGCTGGTCGCCAACCGGCTGGCGACTCCGGAGCGCATCCTCGGCCTGACGTTCACCCGCAAGGCCGCCCGGCAACTCGCCGACCGGGTGCGCGCCCGGCTGCGCCGACTCGCCGGGTCGGGGCTGCTGGACGAGGTGGATCCCAGTGGGCAACTGCGGTCCGCGGTGCTCACCGAAGACCCCACGGTGTTGACCTACCACGCCTATGCGGGGCGGCTGGTCGCCGAACACGGCCTGCGGGTGCCGGTGGAGCCGGGCGCCCGGCTGCTGACCCAGACGGCGTCCTGGCAGCTGGCGCACCGAGTGGTCGCGACCTGGACCGAGGACATCGAAACCGACAAGGTCCCGTCCACAGTGACCGGTTACCTGCTGGCGCTGGCCGGAGAGCTCGCCGAACACCTGGTGAGCCCGGACGAGCTGCGCGCGCACGCCGAAAAGCTCTGCGAGGCGGTCGAGAACGCGCCACGGGCCAAGGGGCAGCGCGCGAACGTGCCGCAGGACCTGGTGAGAGTCGTTGCCGCGCAACGGTTGCGGGTTGCGCTGCTGCCGCTGGTCGAGGAGTACGCGCAGCGCAAGCGGCGCGAAGGCGCGATGGACTTCGCCGACCAGATGTCGCTGGCCGCGCTGCTGGCCGCCGGACATCCCGAGGTCGTCGACGGCGAACGCGCCCGCTACGGCGCCGTGCTGCTGGACGAATACCAGGACACCGGGCACGCGCAACGGGTTCTGCTGCGATCGCTGTTCGGCGAGGGCGACCCGCTGCCGGTGACGGCGGTCGGCGACCCGGCGCAGGCCATCTACGGCTGGCGCGGCGCGAGCGCGGCGAACCTCCCGCGCTTCACCACCGACTTCCCGCGCATCGACGTCGACCACCAGGCCCCTGCGCACCGGTACGGGCTGCTGACCAGCTTCCGCAATCCGCCGGAAGTCCTGCAGGTCGCCAACGCGGTCTCGGGACCGCTGCGCAGCACCGGGCTGGAAGTCGACGAACTGCGCGCCAGGGATGGTGCCGGTGCCGGAGACATCCGGCTGGCGCTGACCGAGCAGGTGCGGGCGGAGCGCGACTGGGTCGCCGACCAGGTGACCGCGCAGTGGCAGGCCGCGATGGACGAAACCGGCCGGCCACCGACCGCGGCGGTGCTGGTGCGTCGGCGCGCCGACATGGCCGAGCTCGCGGTGGCGTTGCGGGACCGCGGGCTGCCGGTCGAAGTCGTCGGTCTCGGCGGACTGCTCGACGAGGCCGAGGTGCGCGACCTGGTCAGCGCGCTGCGACTGCTGGTCGACCCGCTCGCCGGAACGGCCGCGATGCGACTGCTCACCGGCTCGCGTTGGCGGCTCGGGGCGGCGGACATCGCCGCCCTGTGGGACCGCGCGCGGGAACTCGGTGCCCAGGCCTACGGCGCACCGGAGTCCGCCGATCCCTCCGCCGTGGTCACCGCGGCGCTGCCGGGCGAGAACGCCGAGCAGGCCGGGCTGGTGGACGCCCTCGACGACCCGGGTGACGCGCAGCGCTATTCGGCCGCCGGATATCAACGCATCCGGCGCCTGGGCGGAGAACTCGCCGTCCTGCGGCGACGACTGGACCAGCCGCTGCCGGAACTCGTCGCCGATGTCGAACGGACGCTGCTGCTGGACATCGAGAGCATGGCGCGGTTGGTGGGCCCGGGCCGGATCCACCTGGACGCCTTCGCCGACGTGGTCACCGACTTCGCCACCGCGAGCCCGTCGGCCACGCTGCCCGCGCTGCTGGACTACCTCCAAACCGCCGAACGTGCCGAGGACGGCCTGGAACCGGGCGAGGTCGAGGTGGCCGAAGACCGGGTCCAGGTGCTCACCGTGCACGCCGCCAAGGGGCTGGAGTGGCAGGTGGTCGCCGTGCCGCACCTGGTGAACGACGTCTTCCCCGGCAAGCGGAAGTCGTCGTCGTGGCTTCGGTCGGTCACCGAACTGCCCGCCGAACTGCGCGGTGACGCCCAAGACCTGCCCCGGCTGGACGTCGACCGGCTCGCGGGCCTGGACCGCAAGGAACTCACCGAGGTGCTGGGGATCCACGACGAGGAGTTCGAGCAGCGGCGGCTCGCCGAGGAACGGCGGCTGCTCTACGTCGCGGTGACGCGCTCGGAGCGGACCTTGCTGCTGTCCGGGCACTGGTGGGGCGAGAACGGCGACAGACCCAAGGGGCCGTCGGACTTCCTGCGGCAGTTGGCCGGGGTGCTGCACGAGTCCGGGGCCGGTGTGGTCGACCTCTGGACACCGGAACCGGACGAGGACGCGACGAACCCGCTGGCCGAGGCGGTGCGGTGCGAGCAGTGGCCGGTCGACCCGCTTGGCCCGCGCCGGGCAGCGGTGGCCGAAGGCGCGGAACTCGTCCGAGCCGCTTTGTCTACTGTGGACGAGTTGGAGTCGGAGGACGACGAGGACGGCTGGACCAGGGACGTCGACGTGCTGCTGGCCGAACGCGCGGCGGCGGCGCGGCGGCGCGAGCAGGTGCGGTTGCCCGAGCACCTGTCGGTGAGCCAGCTCGTCGAACTGGCCAGTGACGCCGACGGCCTCGCCCGGCGGCTGCGCCGTCCGCTGCCGTTCCCGCCGAATCCGATGACTCGCCGAGGCACCGCGTTCCACGCTTGGCTGGAGCACCGGTTCACCTCGACCGCGCTGCTGGACATCGACGAACTGCCCGGCGCCGCCGACGATTCGGCGCCGGTGCACGAGGACCTGGCGGCACTGCAGGAGGCATTCCTCGCCGGTTCCTGGGCCGACCGCACCCCGCACCGCGTCGAGGTGCCGTTCGAGACCCAGGTCGAAGGCGTGGTTGTGCGCGGCCGGATGGACGCGGTGTTCGCCGACGCCGACGGCGGCTGGACCGTGGTCGACTGGAAGACCGGCGCGGTGCCCGACGGTGACCAGGTTCCCGCGCTGTCGGTGCAGCTCGCGGCGTACCGGCTGGCCTGGGCGGAGCTGTCCGGCACCCCGATGGAGAAGGTCCGGGCGGCCTTCCACTACGTGCGCCACGACCACACCCTGCGCCCAGCCGACCTCCTCGATGGCGAAGGCATTCGAACCCTCATCGCAGAAGTCCCGGCCCCCGGCTGAAACCAGGCGAACGGGGCTCCCGGCCGGTTCGGGCGGTTCCGCTCGCCTGAAGATCACCTTGGATGCGGAGATCCTTACACGTTCGGGTGGCGGAGCTTGAGATCGCGGCGCGCGGCGGACGACTATGCCCGCGATGAACACGGACTGGAAGCTCAGCACACCGCCGGAATCCGAAGTGCAGGTGGACACCGACGTCCTGGCGATGCGGGCCCCGCTGGTGCGGGTGCACCGCGATGCGGAAGGAGGCTGGTCCTTCGACGGTCCCGGCCAAACCCCGCGGCCGTCGAAGCGGACGATGCTCAGCGCCGTGGTCGGCGCCTGGCCGCACGTCGCCGCGCTGTCCGAGCTGGACACCGGCGGTGCCGCGGTGTGGTCGTGGAAGCAGCACGGCTGGGCCAGCGAGTTCGAGTGCGAATGCGGCAGCTGCGAACAGCCGGTGGCCTCGGACATCGACCGCAACAGCTGGCCGACCGAACTGCAGCCGCACACCATCCTCAGCGTCGAGCAGGCCGCGCTGAACGGGCAGGTTTCGCTGACCGACATCATCTCCACGCCCGGCGGTATCGCGCTGCTCGGCCCCGGCGACCACCGGCGCACCGCCGACCTGATGGCCCCGGTCGCGCTGGCGAACGCGATCCGCCGCTGGCCGCACACGATGCAGGCGTTGCGCGCGCTGAAGGAGGGGCGCGGCATGCGCTGGAACCCAACAGGCCTCAACTGGCACGAATACCTGCTGGCCTGATCGAGAATTTTCTTGTGGTCGTTTTGCTCTCGCGGTGCGGGTGGCGGAACCTCAGTGCCTGTTTTTGAAGTGGTCGTGTCGGGCCGTTCGCCTCGGGTGAGGTGGGCGCTTTCGCGCGAATCCGCTGGCTCCGAGGCGGGGCGGGTGGCGTTTTCGCGCGAAATCGCCAGGTCTGCCACCCGCACCGCGAAGCAGGACGAGTTCGAAGACAGACTCTCAGAGGTCTTCTCGTCTCCGGGATCCCCGACTCATGTATGCCGACACCACGTCGGGGCTGTCCTCGCGAGAAGGCCTCTGAGAACCCGCGGCGGTGCAAGTTGCGTGGGTGGGCTAAGCGGCTGGCGCCGCTTCAAAGAACAAGACCAAAGGCAGGTTCTGCGAACTTGCGGCGGTGCAAGCTGCGTAGGTGGGGTAACGGCTACGCCGCTTCAAAGAACAAGACCAAAGACAGGCATTCGCTGTCCGGCTAGGCGTTCTCGGTCAGCTGCGGATGTTCCAGGAGCTTCGAGTAGAGGACCTCCAACAGCCAGCGGCCGAACATCGACGACCCGAACTCGGCGGTCCGGTCCTCCGGGGCGATCACCAACTCGGCAGGTCCCTCGGAACCGGCGTTGACCACCCCGACGCCGTAGTAGTCGAGTTCGAGCATCGACCACGGCCGGTACGGGTAGTTCGCGGGCAGCACGACGACGCACGGCGCCAACGTCAGCAACGTCCCGCACGCCTGCAGCGCGTGCCGGGCGCGCGACACCGGCACCAGGATCCCGAGCAGATCGACGGCCGCCACCGGCAGTTGATCGTGCGTGCGGGGCTCGGACCAGGAGCGGAACCAGGTCGGGTTGAGCTCGGGCGCCCAGCCGTGGTGGCTGCGCCACTGGTGGACGTCGTGCCGGATGCGCGCCACGGCGGCGAACCGCGTGCCGAGCACCTCGACGTCCGGGATCAGCTGGCCGTCCCAACCCAGGGCACGGGCCGCGTGCTGAAGCTGCTGCACCGAAGCATGGTAAAACGACGCACCCGAATATCCAGACGCGGTCTTCCGACCTGCAAGAGCCATAGCCGAACACCGGTGCACATCGCACCCGGTTCGGGCGGAAGCGTTACTGTTCTGCGCCGTAGCGGTCACCAAGCCGGGGAGCACAGGTCATGATGCGGCGCGGTCCCAAGAATTTGGCGCACCCCTTCATCGGTGGGCGCTCCGACGAGGAGGAATTGACCAACCGGCCCGACCACGCGCTCGTCGGCGTGATCCGGATGCCGGGCACCACCAGCAGCCCGGTCCGGTCGATCGTCCGCCGGATCATCGGCGCGATCCTGGCGCTGACCGCCACGGTGCTCATCGTGTACTTCGGTCGGACCGGCTACCGGGACGCCGCAGGCGGCGAACTGGATTTGCTGGATGCCCTGTACTACGCCACGGTGTCGCTGTCCACCACGGGCTACGGCGACATCACCCCGATCACCCCGCAGGCGCGGCTGGTGAATGTGCTGATTATCACGCCGCTTCGAGTGCTGTTCCTGATCGTGCTGGTCGGTACCACACTGGAAGTGCTCACCGAGCGCTCCCGGCAGGCGTTCAAGATCCAACGCTGGAGGTCCAAGGTGCGCGACCACGTGGTCGTCATCGGATTCGGAACCAAGGGCCGTTCGGCGGTCACCGCACTGGTCGGCGAGGGCGCCGAGCCCGGCCGCATCGTGGTCGTCGACACCAACCAGCACGCGCTGGAAGCCGCATCCGCGCAAGGCCTGGTCACCGTCAACGGCTCCGGCACGCGCTCGGACGTGCTGCGGGTCGCCGGTGTGCCGCGCGCCCGCGCGATCGTGGTGGCGCCCGCGCGGGACGACACCGCGGTGCTCGTCACCCTGACCGCGCGGGAGCTCGCACCGAAGGCGCAGATCGTCGCGGCCGTTCGGGAGGCCGAGAACGTGCACCTGCTGCGGCAGTCCGGCGCGGATTCCGTGGTGGTCTCCAGCGAGACGGCGGGCCGGTTGCTGGGCATGGCGACCTCGACGCCGTCGGTGGTGGCGATGTTCGAAGACCTGCTGACCCCGGACGTCGGTTTGGCGATCGCCGAGCGCGAGGTCGAGTCGCAGGAGATCGGCGGCTCGCCCCGGCACCTCTCGGACATCGTGCTCGGCGTGGTGCGCGACGGTCAGCTGTACCGGGTGGACGCGCCGGAAGCCGACGCGATCGAGGCGGGCGACCGGCTGCTCTACGTCAAGAAAGTGACCCCCGCGGAGGCCTGATCCGGCGCACGGTCGGTCATCCGGCGACCGCTCGGGGTGACCCCGCAACCGCCCGACCCCGTTTCTGGGAATATCGACGCCGTGGGTAGGCAACGAGGTTCGGCGTCGGTGGCGTCGATCCTGCTTGTCCTGGGCATGCTCGGCGTCGTGGTGGTCGCCGTGACGCTGTGGCCGTTGGTGACGGCCGCGGGCCAGGAGCGGACCGCGATGCGCCCGGCGACGGCCACCGTCGTCGAGTCGCGGCCGTGCGGTGCGCAGGCTGCCGGAGACATCGTCGAGGTCCGAATCGACGGTGTGCTGCGGCAAGCGCCGTTCGACGGTTGCGGGCACATCCCCGGCCAGCAGTTGGCGGTGCAGGTACCGGCCGATCCGGCCCAGGACTTCGTGGTCCGCCCGGCGCAGGCGAGCGACTCCGAACTCGGCGACCTGGCGCAGCGCGCGCACTGGGTGCTGCTGACGCTCGCCGCCGTCGCTGGCGGCGGCTACGGCCTGATGCTCCGCCGGTCCTGAGAAACTGCCGTTGACGTCATTCCGCGTGGCGAGCCAGGCGATTTCGCGCGAAATCGCCCATCCCACCTAGTCGACGTCGGACGGGGCGGCCAGCCACGTGTTGCACTCGGTGACCCGGTTCTTGCCGAAGCCCTGCTGGACCCAGGCGTTGTTGGTCGCCTTGCTCCCGTGATCGGGCACGTTGCTGTTCTCGTCGCCGCGCGAGGCCGAGTCCTCCAGCGCCGGGAAGATGTAGTCGTTGCTGACACCGCCGTTTTGCAGCGCGGCCAACGACATGCCCTCGAAGCAGGTCGCCTGCAGTTCCGAGCGCCGGGTCAGCTCCAGACCGGCTGACGTGGTGCTGCCCCCCGCGTCGTACGAGGCATTGCCGTAGGCGCCGCTGATCCCGGTCATGCCCTGCAGCGCGTGGCCGAATTCGTGGGCGAACTGCCCGAGGTAGGCCCCGGCATCGGTGCGGTTCTCCACCTCGGCGTAGTACCGCGCGGTCATGTAGATCGTGTGGTTGCCGGGGCAGTACATGGCCGTTTGGTTCCACATCCGGGTGCCGCACGGGCTGTCGACGCTGTCCCCGGTGGTGATGACGCTCGGCATCTCGACCGGCAGATCCGCGGCCTGCAGCGCCGGGGTCCACGCTTCCATCAGGCAGGGCAGGGCGGCTTGGTAGAAGGCGTCCTGCGAGGCCACATCGGTGTCGAAGGTGGGCAGGTCGCACGACGTGGTCATCGCGCCGTTGCCAGCGATGTTGATCGGGTTGTCACCGAGTGCCGCCACCGGCTCGGCTTCGCCGTCCGTGCTGTCCTCCGCCGTGGTGGTTTCCGCGCTGCTGGACATCTCGGCGCTGGACGTTTCGCTGCTGCTGGACTCGGCAGCCGACGTCTCGGTCGCGCTGGTGTCGTAGTCGGACGCGCTGTCGCTGGAGACCGAGGCCGCGAGCGCACCGATCGTGCCCACCCCGAGCAGTGCGACCCCCACGAGAACCAGCGCGAGCACGACACCACCACTGCCTTTGCGCTGCGGTGGGCGCATCGGCGGCAGCTGGGGCGGAATCTGCTGCGGTGGTGCCTGCACCGGCGGGATCGCGGTGAGGCGCGCGGTGGTCTGCTGCGGCAGCGGGCGAGCCACCGGCGGCGGTGCGACCGGCCGCGACGGGGGGCGGGAACCCGGCGGGCCCGGCAGCGATCCGCGCGGTGGCTGCTGCGGACCGGCTGGTGGCCACGGTCCTGGGGACTGCTGCCGGGGGGCTTGCGGTGGTTGCGGACCGCGAGGTTGCGGCGGTTGCTGCGGTGGCCAGGGCTGTCGCGGCGGTTGCGGACCGCGCGGCGGCGGTGGCCAGGGCGGCTGCGTCATGCGTTTTCCTCGCGGAAGTCTACTGTGGACGGTTCGGTCGGATTCGGAGCACTGCAACCGGTCCGTCATGTCCTGAGAACTTTCTCATGTTGATCGCGCCCGTTGCGGTCCAGAGCTTATCCGCGGACCGCTAGGGTTCGGGCCGTGTTGACCAAATGGGGACTGACCGCGGCACTGGTCGGACTGCTAGTCGGCGCGCCCGCAGCGGCCGCGCAGGAACAACCAGTCGATTCGTTGCCTGGCGCGGTTTCCAGCACGCTGCACCTCAAGCTGGAGCGCGACGGCCTGGTGTCGGTCACCGAGCAGATCACCGTTCCACCTGGTCAGCCGATCGAACGCGATATGCCGTTGCGGCAATCCGCCGGTGCTGACACGGATCGGGTCTTCACCATCTCCGCTGCGACGCTGGACGGCGGCACGGTCCAGGTCGGCGCCGACAAGGTGCACATGACCCTGCAACCTGGTGTGTCCACGCTGAAATACGCCGTCAGCGGCGCCGTCGCAGACGCCGGGGACCTGCAGGAAGTGCAGTGGCAGGTGTCAGGTGGCTGGAGCGTTCCGGTGGACCGTGTCGAGGTGGCGTCGCTGCTGTCCCCGAAGGTTCCGCAGGACATCATGTGCCTGGCCGGTCCGGCGGGCAGCGAGAAACGCTGCGCGCGGTTCGAGATCACCCACACCCAGGCGGTCCACGCGTTGACCTACGGGCTGCGGCCCGGCGACCGGATGGACATCACCTTCAAGATCCCGGCGGGCACCGTACCGGCCAATGCGGTGACCGAGGAGTACTTCAGCCTGGCGCGGGCGTTTTCGCTGACGCCCGCGACAGCCGCGGGATTGGTGGGCATCGGCCTGCTGCTCATCGGCGGCCTCGGCCTGGTCTGGTACGCCCGCGGTCGGGACGAGCGGGCGTTCGCCGAGGACGTCGGCCGGGTCGAGGTGTTGATGACCGATTCGCGCGGTGCCATCACGTTCGCCTCGCCGGACGGCGTGCTGCCCGGCCAGATCGGCGCGGTCATCGACGAGCGGGTGGACCCGGTCGACGTGACCGCGACGATCATCGACCTGGCGGTCCGCAACTACCTGTGGATCGAGGAACTACCCGGCCAGGACTGGCGATTCGTGCGGCTCAACCCGGCGGACGAGTCGCTGCGGCCGTTCGAGCGCGCGGTCTACGAACTGCTCATCGGCGAATCCGCGGAGGTGCGGCTGTCCCAACTGCGCGGCCTCGACCTCAAACGAGTCCGGGACGCGCTGTACGCCGAGGTCGTGGACAAGGAGTGGTTCGCCCGGCGCCCGGACGCCGACCGGAACCGGTTCTGGTGGATCGGCATCGGCGTCACGGTCGGCGGCGCGGCGCTCACCGCGGCTCTGGCGCTGACGAGTTCGTTGGCACTGCTGGGCATCGGCGTGGTGCTCGGCGGCATCGCGATGATGTTCAGCGCCCGCCTGATGCCGGCCCGGACCAGGCGCGGCAGCGCGCTCGTCGCGCAGGTGCGCGGTTTGCGCAGCTACCTGCACGAGGTCTCGGTGGATTCGCTACCCGCGACGGATCGCGAGACGGTGTTCTCCCGGTCGCTGCCGTACGCGGTGGTCCTGGACGAAACCGACCGCTGGCTCGGGGAATTCGCCGAACTCGACCCGGCATCGGACGGCGCTGCGGGGCTGTACTGGTACAGCAGCCCGGATTCGGCGACGAACCTGCGCCGTTTCCGCGCTGCTTTCCCGGCTCTGCTGTCGAAGCTGAACGAAACGGTCAAGCACTGAATCCGGCGCCGCCCGGTCTGCATTTGCCTGCCGGTGGGTAACTGCTCGCAACCGCTGGCTGGCGGACCGTGATGGCCGCGTGACCTGCGGCCGAACGGGTGATGTCCGTGCGGTGTCTGGATTGCCGGGAACTGTTACACCTGCACCTGCGTCAGGCTAAAGTGTCCTCAGCTCATGGGGGAGATCGCAGAGTCCAGAGGGGTCTGGGATGACAAGTGCAGGCTTCGACGCGGCAAGAGAAGGCCTCAAGGCGGTCAGCGGCCAGACGCAGTGGATGAACCAACAGGTCAGCGCGGGCAAGCTCGCCTTGGATCCGGCCGTTGCCGAAAACGCCGCCAAGCGCTGCGAAGAGGAGATCCGCGAGCTGGCTCGGCTGATGCGTGACGCGGACCAGATGACGCGTCTCAGCGGCCTCGGGAATTACCCGGACGGCGCTGATCTGACGCGGCGATTCATCGACAAGGCTTCCGCCTCCGGCAGCGGCGCGGTGGATCTGATCCGTCAGCTGCAGGACGAGTTGAAGAAGCAGGCGGACGCGTTCCGCGCTGCGGCCAAAGATTACCGTGCGACCGACGAGCAGATCTCCGACGACTTGCAGCGAGGTATTAAGTGAGCATGGTTTCCCGGTCCTTGATCGTTGGCGTTGCGGGTCTGGCGTTGGTCGGCCTAGCCGCCTGCTCAGGTGGTACGAGCGGTGGCGGTGGTGAGACCGGTACGAGCGAAGAGACGTCTGCGCCGACCTCCGCGGCGTCTGGCTCTGGCTTGGCGGACTTCGACCCGTGCTCGTTCTTGACGGCCGAAGAGCTCAGCGCCGCAGGCGTTTCCGGCCCCGGCCGACCGGCGAACGCCGTCGAGTCGCAGCCCGGCTGCGACTTCGAGGGTGAGAATGTGCTGCTGACCCTCAGCAAGAACGAGACCGAGGACTTCGAGGCGTACAGCAAGAACAGCTTCGAGCAGTTCGACGAGATAGACATCAATGGCCGAAAGGCGGCCCGTGCCGTCACCGCTGGTTCCGGCGGGCAGGGGATCTGCTCCGCGATCATCAGCGCTGGTGGCGGAATCGTCGATGTGAACGTGGCTGGCATCATGCGCGACTCCGTGCCGGATCCCTGTGGCGAGGCCGAGAAGATCGCGCGTCAGATCGAGCCGCGCCTTCCGCAGTGAGCAGACAGGGCCGGAGTGAGTAGACAGGGGAAGTGATGGGACTTTGGCAGACCATCCACGACGCGGGTTCCCAGGTCTTCGGATACGAGAGCTACGCGGAAGAGGAGCGCAGGAAGCAGGGCGAGAAGGCCACCCAGATCGCGCACCAGCAGCAGGCTGACCTGGCGCAGCAGAACTCGGGTCTGGACGTGCTCGGCTACGACCCGCCGGGGATCACGCAGTGCGTGAACTGGTCGGGATTCAGCCACGCGCAAATTTTCCAGACGAACCAGGAATCGATCGATCAGGGCAAGGTCGGCGAATCTGCGCAGGCGTGGCTCGATCTGGCCAAGGGCTTGCGCGAGCGGGGCAGGAACTACTCCGCGGACATCGCCAAGATCGTCGACGGTGGTTGGCAAGGCGAAGCCGCGAGCAACGCCCGAGAGGTCGGAAAGCCCGCGTCCGACTGGATGATCGCCAGTGCGGACGCCTTCGAGATGACCGGCAACAACCTCAACGCCGCAGGCGAGGCCGCTGGCCAATCCAAGAAGATGGTCGAGCAGCCGCAGGGGTTCAGCTGGGGCGAGGCCGCCGCGAGCACCATTCCGCTCGGGCTCGCCGGTGGTGGGATGAATGCGCTTGCTCAGATGGAGCAGCAGGAGCAGGCCGAGAAGGCCGCGCAGGAGACGATGGCGCGCGTCTACAGCCCCACGCTCACCCAGGTCGACGCGAAGATGCCGCAGTACAAGGCCCCGGACGGTGCCACCAAAGAGCCGCCCCCGGTGACTCCGCCGGACCGCACGGACTGGGGCGAGGTCGGTCCCGGTGAGGTCGGGCCCAGCAACGTCGGGCCGAGCAATGTCGGCCCCAGCAATGTCGGTCCGGGCAACGTCGGGCCGGGCAACGTCGGGCCGAGCGGTGCTGGTTCTGGTCGCGACCCCGGTGGCATCGGCTTCGGCAACGGTCCGGGCGGCGGCGTCGGTGGGTTCGGCGGTGGTTCCGGTGGTGGTTCCGGCAACTACGGCGGCTACACCCCGCCAGCCGCAACCGACAGCCAGTGGGCCGGTCAGCCCGGCGGACCGGGAACCGGACTGCCGAGCACCGGCATCGGTGGCGGTGCCGGGATCGGCACCGGCGCGGGAGCCGGTGGCATCGGTGCCGGGATGGTCGGCGGCATGGCCGGTGGTATCGGCGCTGGTGGTGCGAGTGGTGCTAGCGGGATGGCCGCTGGTGGTCGGGCCGGTGCCGGTGGTCTCGGTGCCGGTGGTGGCGTCGGGGCGGGCGCGGCAGGTGCCGCGGGTGCTCGGGGCGCTGCTGCCGGTCGCGGCATGATGGGCGGCATGGGCGGTGCTGGTCAGCGCGGGCAGGGCGGCGAGGACGAGGACCACGAGCGGCCGTCCTGGCTCGAAGAGCAGGACGACGTCTGGATGAACGACATGCCCAGGACGGCCCCGCCGGTGCTGGGGGAGTGACCAGCTGATCGATCGGTGGTGGCGGTGGGCCCCACCACCGGTCTGCGGCGGGCGGTTTCAGCGCCTGTCCTCGAACTCGTCGTGCGTGTCGGAACCTCAGACGCAGCCTTCCGCCCCGACAGCACGCATGCCGATACCGCGATGCCGAGCCGGGGATGCCGAGCCGGGGATGCCGAGCCAGGGATGTCAAGGCGGGCCTCGCGGAGAACGCCGGTGCGAACCCGTGGTGGCGCGGGCTGCGCAGGTGGGCTGAGCGGCTTGGCCGCTTCGAGAACAAGATCAAAGACGGGCTCTCGCGAGGGAGAAGTGCAGTGAGTGTGTTGGGGCGGTGGCAGCTTTCGCCGGTGCACTTGGACATCGTGCTCAAGTACCTGCGGATCGATGGTCTCACCTTGCCGCTGAGCAGCCGTTCGGCCGGGTACACCGCCGAGCAGTTCAGCCGGATCGCGCTGGCCGAACTGGATCGGATGGCGGCGACCGGGGTCGTCGCCGGTGACGAGGTCGTGTCGCCGCTGGTCGCCGCGCTCAAGTCGTTGGCGACGCCTTACCTGTGGGTCGACTCGATGTGGTTCCCGCAGGTAGGTACGGACCACTGCTGGCGGGCGCTCGCCGTGTTCGCCGAAGGGAACCGGATCGTCCTCGGGGTGCAGACGCCGAGCGAGGACCCGCAGCGCGGCGGGATGCTGACCGTCGAGGTGCACGAGAACACGCCGCTGCCGCAGGTCTTGTTGGCGACCTTGCCGCCCACTCGACCGGGAAACCGAGGGCCGGTGCGCGTCCCGCAGAGTTCGCTGGTGCGGCAGCAGCCCGACGACTTCGACCAGCAGCAGAGCGTGATGCAGTCCGCCACCCCGACCCGCGGCAGCAGCGGAGATCAACAGGTGGCGCTCTACGAGGCGATCGGGAAGGCCCCGCACGTGCGCATCGGCCAGCTCGGGGCCAACGTCCGCGACCGGTACGGCCGCCGGAAGCGCTCGCCGGTCGTTTCGTGGTTCGACAACCCGGAGCCGGACGGCCGCTACCTGAACCGGGTAGAGCGCGGCAGTAGCGGTGAGCAGGTGTTCGCCCTGCTCCCGGCGGACGCGCGCACGATCGGCACCGAGATCGACTCCCTAATAACCCAGGTGCGTTGAGGCCGGAGAACTCCATCCGCTCCGGGATCTTCCTCGCCTGCTGTCTTCTGCCACCTGCGCAACTCGCACCGCAATCGGCACCGCGTCGGGCCGCCGTCTTCGATCCGCGGCGCTGCGCAGCACGAGTTCGAGGGCGGGCATTGTGAGGCGTCCCACATTCGAGGGGGGCGTCCCGACACGCCGAAGAGTGGCGAAGGGGGCACACACAGCTTGACAGCGCGCACGTAGGCTGCAAGGCATGGTCGAACCCCAGCTGCATCGCGTTACTCTGCCCAATGGGCTGCGCGTGGTGTTGGCACCGGACTCGGCAGCGGGCCCAGCGTCGTCAGGGCAGGCCCCTGTGGTCGGTGTCAGCGTGCACTACGACGTGGGCTTCCGCTCGGAACCGGAGGGGCGCACCGGCTTTGCGCACCTGTTCGAGCATCTGATGTTCCAGGGCAGCGAGAGTCTGGAGAAACTCGCGCACTTCCGGCACGTGCAGGGCTCGGGCGGCACCTTCAACGGTTCGACGCACCAGGACTACACCGACTACTACCAGGTGCTGCCGTCGGCGGCGCTGGAGCGGGCGCTGTTCCTCGAAGCGGACCGGATGCGGGCGCCGAAGATCACCGAGGAGAACCTGCGAAACCAAGTGGACGTGGTCAAGGAGGAGATCCGGCTCAACGTCCTCAACCGCCCCTACGGCGGGTTCCCGTGGATCCTGCTGCCGCCGGTGCTGTATTCGACCTTCGCGAACGCCCACAATGGCTACGGCGATTTCACCGACCTGGAGCAGGCGACCGTCGACGACTGCGCCGCCTTCTTCGACACCTACTACGCCCCCGGCAACGCGGTGCTGACCATCACCGGTGACATCGACGTCGAGCGCACCGTCGACCTGGTCAACAAGCACTTCGGCGATGTCCCGGCTCGCGATGTCCCGCAGCGGCCGTCGTTCGCCGAGCCGTTCCCGTCCGGTGAGCTGCGCGGCAAGCACACCGACCAGCACGCGCCGCTGCCCGCGGGCGCGCTGGGCTACCGGCTGCCCGACCCGGTCGGCGAACTCGACGCCTACCTGGCGAACGTGGTCCTCGCGGCGGTGTTGTCCGATGGGGACGCCTCCCGCCTGCAGCAGCGCCTGGTCTACCAGGACGCGCTGGTCGTCGACGTGCACGCTGGCTGCGGCCTGATGGGCGCCACGCTGGACGCCCGCGACCCGGACACCTTCACCATCACCGCGATCCACACGCCGGAGGTGGGGCTGGACCGGGTGATCGGTGCGATCGACGAGGAGTTGGAGAAGCTGGCCACCGACGGTCCCAGCGCGGAGGAACTGTCCCGCGTCACGGCCCGCTGGGCGGCCAGCCTGCACCGGGAACACGACCGGGTGGTCTCCCGGACCCTCGACCTGGGTAGCGCCGAACTGCTGCACGGCCGCGCCGAGCTGATCTCCGAGCTGCCGAAGCGGATCAGCGAGGTCGGCGCGGAGGACGTCGCATCGGCCGCGAAGGCGCTGCGCGCCGACGCGCGTGCGGTGCTGGAGCTCGAACCCGCAGGCGACGAGAACGAGACAGGAGGTGCGGCATGACCCAAGCGACGCACCGCAGCGCCGAGGAAATCGGCCGCACCGAGCTCGGCCCCCGGCCGCTGCCACCGCTCGGCGAGCCCCGCGCGGGCCGCCAACCGGCCACTGTGGACACCGTGCTGGACAACGGCCTGCGGGTGATCGCGGCCCGGCACGGCGTGGTCCCGATGGTCGAACTTCGGTTGCGGATCCCGTTCGCCGGTGAGGACCCGAAGCACCCGGCGCGCGCCGAGCTGCTGGCGGAGTCGCTGCTGACCGGCACCGAGCGGCGCAACCGCGTACAGGTGGACACCGACCTGGCCGCGGTCGGCGGCGATCTGAACGTGGTCGTCGATCCGGAGCGCCTCAGCATTTCCGGCGACGCGCTCGCCACCGGGTTGGACACCCTGCTCGACGTGCTCGCCGACGCGCTGACCGGCGCGGTTTACCGCGACGAGGAAGTCGACGTGGAACGCGCTCGGCTCGTCGAGCGGATCACCGTCGCGCGCTCGCAGCCGCGTGTGATCGCGCGGGAGGAACTGCAGCGGCACCGCTACGGCGACCACCCGTTCGTCCGCGAAGTGCCGCAGGCCGACGACGTCGCCGAGGTCAACGCCGAGGAGGTCCGCGCCCTGCACCGCGATGCGGTGCTCCCGCGCGGCTCGGTGCTGGTGCTGGTCGGCGACATCGATCCGGACCAGGCGGTGTCGGCCGTCGCGCGCATCCTGGCCGACTGGCAGTCCGGGGACAGCGCGTGGGAGCTGCCGTCGCTGCCCGCGGTGCACGGCGGCGATGTCCGGCTGGTGCACCGGCCCGGCGCGGTGCAGTCGCAGCTGCGGTTCTCGGCGCAGGCGCTGCCGCGCACCGACCCGCAGTACCCGGCCCTGCAGATCGCGAACCTGGTCTTCGGCGGCTACTTCTCCTCGCGACTGGTGGAGAACATCCGCGAGGACAAGGGCTACACCTACGGTGCGCACTCGTCGTTCGAGTTCACCCCGGGCAACGGCACGCTGCTCGTGGACGCCGACACCGCCAGCGAGGTCACCGCGGCCGCGCTGCTGGAGACCCGGTACGAACTGGCCCGGCTGGCGCTGGTGCCGCCCACCGAATCGGAGGTCGAGTCGGCCCGGCAGTACGCCATCGGCGGCCTGCTCACCTCCACCGCGTCGCAGTCCGGGACGGCCTCCACGCTCGCGGCGCTGGCCGCTGCCGGGCTCGCGCAGGATTGGCTGGTCTTGCACCCGGAGCGGTTGCGGGCGACGACGGTCGAGCAGGTGGCGGAGGCGGCGCGGCTGTTCGCCCCGACCTCGTTCACCGGCGTGGTGGTGGGGGACGCCGACAAGCTCGCCGACCAGCTGCGGCTGCTCGGAGGCGTGGTGCTGCCATGACCGGGTTGGCGGGTGCGCGGGTTGGTTCGCGCGGCGGTGCGGGTAGCGAGGGTGGCGGCAAGCGGCTGACGCCGCTTGCCTGACGACCGCGCTCGTCACGCCCGATCTGCGCGAGTTCTTAGACGATGAGGCAGGCAAATGACTTCCGATGTGTTCGCCGGTCCGGGTTTCCAACTGGACGCCGCGCCGCTGCTGTCCCGGTCCACTGTGGACCGGAGGGAGACGCTGCGGGATTCCCCGGACGGCGGGGCGGAACTGTGGTCGACCGGCCGAGTGGTGCTGGTGGACGCCAAGGGGCGCACCCAGATCGACGCGAATTCGCGCCTGGCGGTGCATCCCGCGAGCGACTTCGGCGAACGCCCGGCCCCGAACGCCGTCCTGCTCGGCGTTGAAGACGACGTCAGCTACTGGGCGCTGCGCAGCGATCACGACGGCGCCCAGGACGGCTGGCGTGATCTGCGCACCGGTGGCGGTCTGCTTAACGACACCGATGCGGGACTGTTCACCACCGCCGTTGGACTGCTCGGTTGGCACGACAACGCCCGGTACTGCGCGGTGTGCGGGGCGGCGACCACGCGGGTGCGCGCCGGGTGGGCGCGGCGCTGCACGGGTTGCGATCGCGAGGAGTACCCGCGCACCGATCCGGCGGTGATCTGCCTGGTGCACGACGGCGCGGACCACGTGCTGTTGGCCCGCCAGCCGGTCTGGCCGCCGCACCGGTACTCGGTGCTGGCCGGGTTCGTCGAGGTCGGCGAATCGCTGGAGGCGTGCGTGGCACGCGAGGTGGCCGAGGAGGTCGGGGTCGAGGTCTCCGAGATCCGGTATCTCGGCAGCCAACCCTGGCCGTTCCCGCGGTCGCTGATGCTGGGCTTCGCCGCGATCGCGGACCCCGCAGTGCCGCTGATCCCGGCCGACGGGGAGATCGAGGAGGCCCGCTGGGTGCACCGCGACACGGTTCGGGCGGCGCTGGCGG
This sequence comes from Saccharopolyspora antiqui, assembly GCF_052246905.1. Classification (NCBI taxonomy): domain Bacteria; kingdom Bacillati; phylum Actinomycetota; class Actinomycetes; order Pseudonocardiales; family Pseudonocardiaceae; genus Saccharopolyspora; species Saccharopolyspora antiqui. The sequence continues at coordinate 105,722 of NZ_JBQQBO010000017.1, read as the reverse complement.
CCGAGGGTGACGACGCGGTCGAGGGCCTGCGGTTACCGCCGGGCGTTTCCATCGCCTACCGCATGATCCGCGGCTGGGCGCACTCGCGCGACTGATCCGCGATGAGCCGGTCGGGACGCGATCCCGACCGGCTCATCGGAGCTCTAGCGCTGGGTGAGGGACTGCGGGAAATCGGTGATGATCCCGTCCACGCCGAGGTCGCGCAGCTGCCGCATCCGACCGGGTTCGTTGACGGTCCAGACGTTGCTCGCCATGCCGAGTTCGTGGACGCGGGCCAGCAGGGCCGCATCGGTGACGCTGGACTCGGTGTTGACCTGGTCGGCCCATTCGCTCAGGGCGACGAGCTCGGCATCGGTTGGCCGCTGCGCGTCGAGCAGGCCGATCGGCACCTCGGGCAGCAGTTCGTGGAACCGCTGCGCGTCGTCGAGTTCGAAGGACTGCACCCCGAGTTGCCCGTCGGCCAGCGCCTCATCGAGGTAGCCGGGGGTGCCGCGGAGCTCAGCGGCGAGATCTTCCGGAATCCCGTCGTAGTGCTCACAAGGGCTGATCTCGGCGAGCAGCCCGGTGCGACCCCGGACCTGCGACACCACGTCGGCCACGGTGATGATCGGCTCGCCGGCGTAGCTCTCGTCGAACCAGGAACCCGCGTCGAGCTGCTGGAGCTCGGCCAAGGTGAAGTCGGAGACGCGGTACGACGGGCGACCGGGGAAGCGCTGCTCCACGTCGGTGGTGCGCTCCATGGTGCAGTCGTGGAAGTTCACCAGGTGGCCGTCCTTGCTGCGCTGGACGTCGATCTCGACGAAGTCGGCGCGCTGCTTGATCGCCGCTGCGATGGCGGCCCGGGTGTTCTCCGGGGCGATGCCGGATGAACCGCGGTGCGCGATCACCGTGACGTCCGGATTCGGTTCTGCGGCAACGGGTCCGGCCGCGGTGAGAACACCGGCGCAGGTGATCAGCAGCGCCGCGACGGGACGTGCGATTCGGTTGAGCATGGAACATGGCCTCCGACTCGTGTGGGCGGAGGCCATGTTGACCGGAGATCATTGCGCGCGAGCATCGGGCGGTTTGCCCCGCGATGCCGTTTTCCCGAACATATTCGGGTGGCGGTTGGGCCTAGGCAGCGGTTTCGGGAACCTGCAGAACGACGTCGGTGTCGCCGAGGCGCGCTACAAGTCGCAAAGTCCCGCCAAGCGCTTCTACGTAGCAACGCACGCTGGCCACGGTGAGCGTCTCAATGTCACCACGTTCGATGGCGCTTACTCGCGGCTGGCCGATGCCCATCCGCTTGGCGAGTTCGATCTGCGTGACCTGGGCGTTCTTCCGCAACTCGGCCAACCGATACCCGGTGACGTAAGCCTCGGTGATCTGGCGGCCCAGCTCCTGCTGCTCTGGGGTGATCCCGAGCTGTTCCCGGACTTCATCCCACGGGATTGTCATGGCTGATCCCTCCCGATCTCCTGCTTGATCTTCTTCGGCCAGCGGGTGGACCGCAATGCAAGCACGGGTGATCTCGTCCGCGCGGGCCTGATCCTCCGCGGTCTTGTCCAGCTCGGTCCGCGTCTGCTCGCAGGGAATGGTGGTCATCGCAGTTCCTCGTCGATTCGCTGCAGGTGGTCTTCGTATCGGCGTTCAGCGAGTGGGATGTTCTTCTCGTACCACGCGTTCCAGTGCTCTGCTTTGTCGCCTGCTACCAGCAAGATGGCGTGTCTCCTCGGGTCGAAGGCGAACAGGATCCGTACCTCGGTGTGGCCGGAGGAACCGGGTCGAAGTTCTTTCAGATGGTGCAGATTCGACCTGTTGATCTTGTCTACCAGCGGTCGCCCGAGGCGCGGCCCTTCGGCGGAAAGCACCTGCACGGCGCCGTCGATGCCTGCCCTGGTCCGGTTGTCCAAGGTCCGCATCCACGCCAGGACTTCCGGTAGGGCTTCAACCTGCCATGTCATGATCCAAATCTAGTGCATATTTAGCATAGTACCTGCGTATCGGCTCGATCATGACTCGAATGTGTGTGCGAATCGCTCGGCTGGGGTGGTCGACTCGCGACATGAGGTGTTGGGGTATGCCTCGAATGGGGGAGCGTGTCTGCGAAGATGCCGGGCATGACCGAACAGCCGCGACTCCTGGAAGGTTTGGACCCGGAGCAGCGGCAGGCGGTCATCGCACCACGCGGCCCGGTTTGCGTGCTGGCGGGCGCGGGCACCGGCAAGACCCGCACGATCACCCATCGCATCGCCTACCTCGTGCAGCGCGGCCTCGTCGCGCCGCAGCAGGTCCTCGCGGTGACGTTCACCGCCAGGGCGGCGGGGGAGATGCGCACCCGGCTGCGCGCGCTCGGCGGTTCGGGAGTGCAGGCGCAGACCTTCCACGCCGCGGCTTTCCGGCAGCTGCGCTACTTCTGGCCGCGGGTGCACGAAACCCAGATGTGGCAGCTGATGGACAACAAGTTCCGGCTGGTCATGCAGGCCGCGAACAAGGTGGGGCTGGCCACCGAGCGGGAAGCCGTCCGGGACATCGCCGGGGAGATCGAGTGGGCCAAGTCATCGCTGATCGGCCCCGAGCAGTACCCGGCCGCCGCGGCCGCCGCCGGTCGTGACGTCCCGGTGCTGCCGGAGCAGCTCAGCAAGGCCTTCGCCGCCTACGAGCGGCTAAAGAACCGTGCGCAGGCCCTGGACTTCGACGACCTCCTGCTGCACATCGCGGCGATCCTGGAGGACCAGCACGAGATCGCCGAGGAGTTCCGCAGCCGGTACCGGTCCTTCGTCGTCGACGAGTACCAGGACGTCAACCCGCTGCAGCAGCGGGTGCTGGACGCCTGGCTGGGCAACCGCGACGACCTCACCGTGGTGGGCGATGCGAACCAGACGATCTACTCGTTCGCGGGCGCCTCGCCGCAGTGGCTGATCGGTTTCCCCCGCAAGTTCCCGGACGCGACGCTGGTGCGGCTGGAGCGGGACTACCGGTCCACGCCGCAGGTGGTCGACCTGGCGAACCAGGTGATCGGCGCGGCGCGGGAACGCCCGGCGGGCACCCGGCTGCGGCTGGTCGGGCAGCGCCCGGACGGGCCGCGCCCGGACTTCGCCGAGTACGACGACGAGACCGACGAGGCCGATGCGGTCGCCCGGAAGATCGCGCAGCTGGCCAAGCAGGGGGTCGCGCTGTCGGAGATGGCGGTGTTGTTCCGGGTCAACGCGCAGTCGGAGGTCTACGAGAAGTCGCTCTCCGACGCCGAGATCCCCTACCAGGTGCGCGGCGGTGAGCGGTTCTTCGCACGCGCCGAGGTGCGGCAGGCGATGGTGACGCTGCGTGCCGCAGCCGCTGGGGGGGGCGAGGAAGCGGACCTGCCCGCGACCGTTCGAGCCGTGCTCGCCGAGGTCGGGCTGACCGACGAGCCGCCAGCCGGTGGCGCCGCGCGCGAGCGCTGGGAGTCGCTGATCGCGTTGGTGGAGTTGGCCGAGGAACTCACCGCCGCGGTGCCCGATGCGGACCTGGCCCGTTACGCCGCTGAGCTGGACGCGCGGGCCGAAACGCAGCACCCGCCGACGGTCGAAGGCGTCACCCTCGCCTCGCTGCACGCCGCCAAGGGCCTCGAATGGGACGCGGTGTTCCTGGTGGGGCTGGTCGAGGGGACCCTGCCGATCCAGCACGCCGACACCGACGCGGCCGTCGAGGAGGAACGGCGCCTGCTCTACGTCGGTGTCACCCGCGCCCGCGAGCACCTGTGCCTGTCGTGGGCGCTGGCGCGTGCCGGTGGCCGCCGCTACCGCAGGCGCAGCCGCTTCCTGTACAGCCTGGTACCCGACGAGCACCCGGCCGCGCTGCCGGCCAAGGCCAAGCAGCGCGAACTGCTCGCCCGTCCGTCGCAGACCGCGAAACCGCGTTGCCGCATCTGCAACGCCCCGCTGACGAGCACGATGGACATCAAGCTGGGCCGCTGCGTCGACTGTCCGTCCGATGTGGATGAGAACCTGCTGTCGCAGCTGAAGGCGTGGCGCAGCGAGCGCGCCCGGCAGCTGAAGGTCCCCGCCTATGTGGTGTTCACCGACGCGACGCTGACCGCGATCGCCGAACAACGCCCGTCCGACGAGAGCGCACTGGTGGGCATCTCCGGGATCGGGGCCTCGAAGTTGCAGAAGTTCGGCTCCGACGTTCTCGCCCTGATCCAGGGCGAGCGCCACGACACGCCGTGAAACGCCTGGTAGAGCGGGTTTTTCAGGCGATCGAGCGGATTCTTCGAAAAATACGTTGCGACCGGCACGGGTGTGCCAATAGCCTGCAAGAGCGCGAGACCTGGTTTGGACGAACCACGGTCTGAGTCCGGAAGGGAGGTGGCCTTGGTGTCCACCATCTTGATGTGCAGCACCCCGAGCCGCCTCATGGTCGGGGCAATTGCGCTGTTCCGTGGCACTTCTGCGCCGTCGCCCGCTGCCGAACACGACGCCGGTTATGGCCGAAAGTTCCAGCCGCGCTGGTTCCGCGCGCTCCCGCAGACCGTGGTCGACCCACGCTGGTCCGTTCGTTGGCGAGTCCTTGATCCACTGATCTAGGAACGCCCAAGGCTTCTCGAAGGCCGCGGACCCGCACACCGGGTCCGCGGCCTTCTTGTTGTTCCAAATCTTTCGTCATCCACAACTACAACCTGCCGCTGATCAACTACAGGAGGAAGTTTCATGTTGACCGCGAGTGTGCCGATATCCAGCTCAGGAGCGGGTTTTCTGCAGGACACCGACACCGTGGCAGGCCTGCTCGACAGTTCCCCGGAGTTGGACGGCCAACTGCCGTGCCGCCAGGACCCCGACCTGTGGTTCGCCGAAAACCCGCGGGACCTGGACCAGGCCAAGGAGCTGTGCGCCGAATGCCCGATCAAGGCCGAGTGCCTCGCTGGCGCGCTGTCCCGCGGCGAGCCGTGGGGGGTCTGGGGCGGCGAGATCTTCGAGCGCGGTGCCGTGGTCGCTCGCAAGCGGCCGAGGGGACGGCCCCGCAAGCACCCGCTGCCCGCCCAGACGCCGGTGGCGAGCGCGACCGCGCGAAGAAGTCAGGAGCAGGCGGCATGACCTATCACCGAACGACCCAGCCCGTAATCGACTTCCGAATGAACGATGAGGAGCGAATGTTGTTACCCGAGGACCTGTCCCGGATACGAAGTAACGAGTTGCTCGACGAGGCGCACCGACAACGGTTGGCCCGTGAGTTCTCCGCGGGCCGTTGGTGGCGTTGGTTGGCCGAGTACGCCGACCGGCGGGCCAAGCGCGCAGCCCGGTGATCCGCAGCGGCCCACCGCTGGGATCGGCCCGCTGAGCGCCGGTGCCCGGGTGGACTGGATCGACTGCACCGCCCCGGACTCCCGGTCGCCGCACCTCCTGCGGCGACCGGGAATCCGCGCACCTTGACAACTGGACAAAGTGGCGCACCCGACGGCAGATGCGTCGTAGGGTGGTGTTCCGTGACCGCACATTCGCACGACAACATCGACTGGGACGCCCACCTGCAACGGCTCCGGGATGCCGACGAGCTGAACGCGCCGGAGATCGCGCAACTCGTCGCGACGCTGCTGCGGCCGACCGACCGCACCGTGATCGAGATCGGTGCCGGGGCGGGCGGGACGGCGGCGGCCTTCGCGGCGGCGTTGGCGGAGTCCGGTGGTGCGGTAACGGTCGTGGACGGGGCACCGCAACTGCTGGCCGCGGCGCGTGCGCAGGCCGAGGAGGTCTCCGACCGGGTGGGGGTCCGCGCGGTCCAGGCGGACGCCGCGGCGGACTCGCTGATCGAGGCCGTTGGCCAGCAGGCCGATCTCGTCATCGCCGCGTTCGTCGTGCACCACCTGCCCGACCAGTTGGCCGGGCTGCGTCGGCTGGTCAGGCTGGTGCGCCCCGGCGGTCGGCTGGCGATCGTCGAGTTCGGCCTGCAGACCAAGGTGCTGCCCACCGACGTGGGGGTGGGTGAGCCCGGCTTGGAGGCCCGGCTGATCGCCGCCCGCGAGGACTGGTTCCAGCAGATGCGCTCGGAGATGACCGGCTCGGTCCGGTTGCCGATGGGCTGGACCAAGGCCCTTTCCGCGGCAGGGCTGGTCGAGGCGCGGTCGTGGAGCTACCTGGTGGACCGACCGGCCCCGGTCGACGGCCCCGGCCGCGAAGCGGTCCTGCGGCGGCTGCACCTGCTGCGCAGGAACGCCGAGGACCGCATCTCGCCAGCGGATCTGGCGGCGCTTGAGGAGTTGCTCGACGAATCCAGCGAGCACTACGCCGGGAATCGCGACGACGTCTACTACCTCACCGCCAACACGGTTCACATCGGCACCCGCCCCGAGGCGTGAGAAGTGCCTGCGTGCCCGGCGGGGCCGCTCCCCGTGGCCATTGGTGTCCGCATCTGATGCGCGCCTGACCTGGCCGCGCGCCCGGGAATGCGGTGCCGGTCAGTCGGCGAAGCCCGGCTGCCACCTGGCGATCATGTCGCGGGCCCCGACCTCGGCGTCGAGCTGGCAGAGGATCCCGGTCGCGCCGAGCGTCACCCGGTGGATCAGCAGGTAGTCCGGCGGCAGGTTGAGCGACCGCCCGGTCCGGAAGTCCGGGCTGCGCAGGTCGCCGACCCGCTCCGCTTGGCGCTGCAGCCAACGCCGGGTGAAGTGGAACTTCGGCGTGCGCGCTGGGTCCACGAACGGCGCCAGATAGGCCAGCACGTCCTCGGCCTGGATGTTCCGGTCGAGTTGCACGAACCGCTCCGCGCGCAGCAGCTGCAGCAGCTCCGCGGGCTTGTCCTCCAACGCCAACCGCAGCATGCGGCCGAAGGTCGGCGGCAGGCCGTCGGGCAGCCGGGCGACCGCGCCGAAGTCGATCACGGCAAGCTTGCCCGTCGGAAGCAGCATGAAGTTGCCGGGATGCGGGTCGGCGTGCAGCAGGCCGACCCTGGCGGGCGCCGAGTAGTGGAACTCGGCGAGCAGGCGGCCAGCCGCGTCGCGCTCCTCGCGGTCGCCGTCGGCGATGATCCGCGCGTACGGCTTGCCGCTGACCCACTCCGTGACGACGACCTTGGGTGCGCTGGCCACCACGGCTGGCACCACCACTTGCTCATCGCCGTGGAAAACCTTGGCGAACGCCCGCTGGTTGTCGGCTTCGGTGCGGTAGTCGAGTTCCTCGACCATGCGGTCCTGCAACTCCGCCAGCAGCGGTTTGATCTCGGCACCTGGCGCCAGCGACTGGAAGAGCCGGGAGAAGCGCATCAGCTGCCGCAGATCGGAGCGCAACGCCTCGTCCGCACCCGGGTACTGCACCTTCACCGCGACCTCGCGCCCGTCGTGCCAGACCGCCCGGTGCACCTGACCGATGCTCGCCGCCGCGGCCGGGGTGTCGTCGAACTCGGCGAACCGCTTGCGCCACGCGCTCCCGAGCTGTTCGTCCAACACCCGGTGCACGCTGCGGGCGGGCATCGGCGGCGCCGCGGACTGCAGCTTGGTCAGCGCCTCGCGATATGGACCGGCCATTTCGTCCGGCACGGCGGCCTCGAACACGCTCAACGCCTGGCCGAACTTCATCGCGCCGCCCTTGAGCTGGCCGAGAACCGCGAACAGCTGTTCCGCGGTTTTCGCCGTCATCTCGGCGCTGATCTCCGCGCCGTTCTGCCCGGTGAGCCGCTTTCCCCAGCCAGCGGCCACGCGACCGGCGACGCCAAGCGGCAGGCTGGCGAGCTTGACGGTGCGGTGCGCTGCCCGGCGGGGAATATCGGCCACGAATTCTCCTTGGTGCGTGCAGGAAAACCCTCGATGTCCGAAGCGTCCGAAGGCCATTTCGAAATCGAGAAACCCAGTCACATGCTAGAGGTTTCCTGCGGCACCTTGTGCCGTGATCGACACGTTGGATACCGGCTTTGCGCCACCGGTGGCATTCCGCGTTCCGCCGAATTGCCAGCAGGACGCGCTGAGCGCGCCCGGTGCAACCCTGCGGAATTAGGTGATTGCGCTGCGCACCCGACGAGCCTCGGCTGCCGGATAGGTCCGTTTAACCGGATGGTCGCGCTGCTGGCTGGGCCCCGCTTCTGGTTTGCGGCTGACTTCTTGGCGGGCCCAATGGGATAGCTCGGGCAGGTAAATCCGTGCGGCCACCGATTCGCGATGGGCACACGTATCCCCTCGGCGCCCCGGCGCGTGGCCGGTGCGATGTCGAACTCGTGAGCGAAGCGCAGCGGCGGGCTGGCGGGTGGGCGGCCGTGGGGCGGCCCACCCGTGCCCGGTCAAGCCTTGCCGAGGATGCGGGTCATCTTGGTGCCGCAGACCGGGCAGATGCCCTTGGCCATCCGGCGACCGTTGGTCTCCGAGACCTCACCGGAAAAGTCGCGCTTCTCCCGGCACTTCACGCAGTAGCCGTTGTACGTCTCGGCCACGGCTCCCCTCCTTCATGTCGTGATCCAGCCTCATCGCTGGGTCGTCTGCGGCCCTCCTCCGGGCGGCTGGGGGAACGGTACATGTGGGCCATTCGACATGCATGCATTAAGAGCATCGCATATTCGACTTAATGGAGTAATACCTCGGAGGATTGTCACGGGTAGGAGTTGAGGTGCAGCTCACAGGCGGAACCGTTTGTCAGGTGCACTCGCTAAGGTCCACTTTCGTGGCTGAACCCGAGGTCGAGGTGCGCCGCAGCAAGCGCCGCCGGCAGACGGTGAGTGCTTATCGCGACGGCGACAAGATCGTGGTGCTGCTCCCTGCGCGGATGAGCCGCACGGAGGAAAAGCGCTGGGTGGCGGACATGTTGAGCCGTCTGCAGCGCAGTGAGTCGCGGCGTCGCTCGCCCGCACGCGAGTCCGACGAGGCGCTGATCCAGCGCTGCCGCGAGCTGTCCGCGAAGTACCTCGATGGGCGGGCGCAACCGCGTGGCATCCGGTGGGTGCCGCCGATGCGCACCAGGTGGGCCTCCTGCACGCCCAGCGACAAGACCATTCGGGTGAGTCAGCGCCTCCGAGATGTACCCGGATGGGTGCTCGATTACGTGCTCGTGCACGAGCTGGCACACCTGCTGGTGCCGGGCCACGGCGCCGACTTCTGGAAGTGGGTGCGGCGCTACCCGAAGACCGAGCGGGCCATCGGATACCTGGAGGGGATCTCCGCGGCGGCCCAACTCGGCATCAGCCTGGACGACGACACCGAGACCAGGGTCAAGACGCCAGCGACCTAGTCGCGCGGGCACCCCTGCCACCGAGCACGTCGGGGCGTCCCGTTGTGCTCGACTCCGCGGGCAGCCGTCAGCTGTTGTCCTCGCGCTTCTCCGAGTCGTCGCCGTCGGCCTCGTCGTCGGACTTCGCCGCCTCGTCGGCCTCGGCGCGGCGGATCGCGGCGATCGGATCGTCCAGATCGGCGGCGCCCGTGCCCCAGCGGTCGGCGAAGTCCAGCGGCTCATCCAGATCCGAGCTGTCCGGCAGCAGGTCGGGGTGGTCCCACACCCGGTCGCGGCTGTCGACGCCGTGCCGCTCGGTCATCAGCCGCCAGAGGTTCGCGGCGTCGCGCATCCGACGCGGCCGCAGCTCCAGGCCGATGAGCGTGGCGAAGGTCTGCTCGGCCGGCCCGCCGGTCGCCCGCCGCCGTCGGACGGTCTCACCCAGCGCGTCGGCACCCGGCAGCCGCTCACCGACGGCGTCCGCCACGACCACGTCCACCCAGCCCTCGACCAGCGCGAGCAGCGTCTCCAGGCGGTTCAACGCGGCCTGCTGCTCCGGGGTGTTCTTCGGTTCGAGCATTCCGGAGCCCATCAGCTCCTGCATCGAGCTCGGGTTGGCCGGATCGACCTTGCCAGCCAGATCTTCCAGCGCCGAGGTGTCGATGTGGATGCCGCGGGCGTATTCCTCGACGGTCGCCAACAACCGCTGCCCCAACCACGGCACGTGGCTGAACAGCCGGTGGTGCGCGGCTTCCCGGGCGGCCAGGAACACGGTCGCCTCGCTGATCGGCCGGTCCAAGCCCTCGATGAAGCGCTCGATGTTGGCGGGCAGCAGGGCGGCGGTGCCCGCCGGGCCCAGCGGCAGGCCGATGTCGGTGGAGGTCAGCACCTCGCCACCGAGCTGGGCCAAGCCGTTGCCGAGCTGCGAGCCGAAGGTCATCCCGCCCATCTGACCGAGCATGGACAACAGCGGTCCCGCGGCCTGCTTCGCCTCTTCCGGCAGCGCTTCCAGCCATGCGCTGGACATCCGCTGGGCGACCGGATCGCACAACCGCTGCCAGGTCGGCAGGGTCTTCTCCACCCAGTCGACCGACGACCAGGTCTGCACCGTGCGCACCCCAGCGGGCAGCGATGTGGTGGCGTCCAGCCACAGCTCGGCCAACCGCACCGCTTCCTCGATCGCCTTGACCTGCTGCTGGCTCGGGCGCTCGGTGCGTTGGTTGTTGTGCAGCTGCTGCACCGCCAACTGCTTCGCGAGTTCGTAGTTCACCGGGCCGGAGCCGCTGCCGCCGGAGTGGCTGAGTGCTTGGCCGAGTTGGGTCAACATCTGGCCGAGCTGGCCGATGTCGAAATTCGGCATGCCGCCCGGTCCGGGCATGCCGCTGTAACCGAAACCGGGCAGATCCCCGGAGTTTCCGGCGCCGCCCTCGGAGCGGCCTTGCGACGAGTCGCCCTTGTCAGGGTCGTCGGGGTCCTGCGAGCTGAACCCGAACGGCAAGTTGGTCATAGTTCCACCGTACGCGGCGGCAACCCTCCCACATAGTCGTGCGTTGCTCGCCGCGGGCGAACACCTCAAGTGCCCGTCCCGGAACGGGTTTGCGGTGGCGGGTGCCGAAGTCACATGAGGTCTGCTCACGTCCCCAGGCATCGAACCCGTACGCTGTCGCCTCGTGAACCGCCGTTCCTGGACGCTGTTGACAAGTGTCGTACTGGTCGTCGCCTTCGGTCTCCTCGGTGCGTTCGTCCGGGTGCCGTACGTGGCGCTCGGACCGGGGCCGACCTACGACACCCTCGGGCTGGACGGGGACATCCCGGTCATCAGCATCGATGGTCAGCAGACCTTCCCGACCGGCGGGCACCTGAACATGACGACGGTGTCGGTGACCGACCAGCTGTCCTTGTTCGGCGCGCTGGGGTTGTGGGCCAGCGGGCGGTACGCGCTGGCGCCGCGGGAACTGTACTTCCCGCCGGACAAGAGCGAGCAGCAGATCGAGCAGGAGAACACCGAGGCCTTCAACGACTCGCAGACCACGGCGGAGACCGCGGCCCTGCGCTACCTCGGCTACCCGACGAAGGTGCTGGTCGGTGAGATCGTCAAGGGCAGCCCGGCGGACGGCGTGCTGCAACCCGGCGACCACCTGCTGACGGCCAACGGCCAACCGATGACCGAGGCGGGATCGCTGCGGGCGGCACTGACCGCCACCAAGCCGGGAGACCGGGTGGAGATCCGGTACCGGCACGCCGACCAGCCCGAGCAGGCCGCCAGCGTGCAGCTGGCGGCGAACCCGAGCGACGAGCCGCAGGGCTTCCTGGGCGTGGCCGCGACCGAGCGGCCGGACGTCAACTTCGACATCAAGATCAGCCTGGCCGACGTCGGCGGGCCTTCGGCGGGGTTGATGTTCACCCTGGCGATCATCGACAAGCTGACGCCGGGCGAGCTCAACGGTGGCCGGTTCGTGGCGGGCACCGGGGAGATCGACCCGTCCGGCAAGGTTGGGCCGATCGGCGGCATCCCGTTCAAGATGGTCAAGGCCCGCGAAGCGGGCGCGACGACCTTCCTGGTGCCAGCAGGCAACTGCGCCGAGGCCGAGGCGCAGGCGCCGGAGGGGCTGCAACTGGCCAAGGTCGCCACCCTCGACGACGCCACCAAGGCGCTCGACGCCCTCCGCAACAACCGAGTTCCCACCAGCTGCTGACGCGCCACCCGAAACAGATGTGGAGTGGGGGCAGATGTGGAGTGGGGCAGGTGTTGGGAAAGGCCGTTACTCCGCGAAGGTGGCGTGCAGGGCGGTGAGCAGGTTCGGGGCCAGCGACGGGTCCTGGATGACCTCGCCGCCGGTGCCGTCGCCATCGACGCTGGCGCGCAGCCGCATCACGCACGTCTCACCACCGTCCCGCAGCACCGCCGCCACCAGGCGAGCCTCGCGGCGCTGCGGGTGCGCCGCGGCGGCCTGCCGCGCGGCCGCGGCGTCGCCCGGCAGTTCCGCCTCCGCCTCCGGCGGCAGCACCACGATCTCCTGCACCAGCGCGCAACCGCACACCTGCTCCGGCCACTCGATGCGGCTCAACGCCTCGGCGAGGTCCTCGGCGGGCAGCGCTTCCTGCGCGATCGGCGTCAGCGCCGCGTCCGGGTCGAGTTGGTCGGCCAGCCCAGGCTCGGCGGCCAGCAGCCGACGGGTGGGCACGAGGGCGAACACCTGGGTGGGCTGGTCCCAACCGGCGGCGTCGACGAACTCCTCGATCTCGCGCGCCGTCGACGGCAGGGCCGCGGTCAGGTCCTCGGGGGATTGCGGTGGCATGGCGCCCATGGTCGCACCGCCGGATCGGACTACCGTCGGCGGCCGAGCCGGTGACCTGGCAAAGATGTCCGCTTAATCCAATTCGCGAAGGCCCTTCCAGGAACTTCTGGGTGGGGTCGTAGAGTTGAACATCACGAGGGCGGCCGGTAACACCACGACCGTCCAAGGCCTGCTGATCGTCCACCAGGAGCGTGCGTTGTGGCCATGCGGCCCCCGGTAGGAATGCCGAAACTGTCCCGGCGAAGCCGAATCCTGCTGATTCTGGGCGGCATCGTGCTGGTCGTTCTGATCGCCGGATCGCGAATGCTGGGCACCTACGTGGACTGGCTGTGGTTCGGTGAGGTCGGTTACCGCCAGGTGTTCAACGTCCAGCTGCTCTCCCGCACCGGGCTGGGCGTGGCCGCGGCGATCTTCCTGGGCGGTGTGCTGGCCCTGAACCTGTGGATCGCCTACCGCGGCCGCCCGGTGTTCGTGCCGGTCAGCGGCCCGGACGACCCGCTGGCCCGGTACCGGACGGTGGCCACCGAGCGATCCCGCCTGTTCGGCCTCGGGATCCCGATCGTGGTCGGCGTGATCGGTGGGCTCGCCGCGCAGTCCGACTGGCAGACCCTGCAGCTGTTCCTGCACAGCGTGCCGTTCGGCCAGGTCGACCCCGAGTTCGGCAAGGACATCAGCTTCTACACCTTCGAGCTGCCGTTCTGGCGCTTCCTGCTGTCGTGGGCGTTCATCGCGGTCACCGTCTCCTTCATCGGCGCGCTGATCACGCACTACATCTTCGGCGGCATCCGGCTGGCGGGCCGCTCCGGTCAGCTGTCCGTGCCCGCCCGCGTCCAGCTGGCCATACTCGCCGGTCTGTTCGTGCTGCTCAAGGCCGTCGACTACTTCCTGGACCGCTACGACCTGCTGCTCTCGCAGCGCAACCCGCTGTTCACCGGTGCCAGCTACACCGATCTGAACGCGGTGATGCCGGCGAAGCTGATCCTGATGTGCATCGCGGGGTTCTGCGCGCTCGCGTTCTTCGCGGTGATCTTCCTGAAGAACCTGCAGATCCCGGCGCTGGCGACGGTGTTGCTGGTGCTCTCCAGCGTGGTGGTCGGCGCGGTGTGGCCAGCGTTGCTGGAGCAGTTCTCGGTGCGCCCGAACGCCAACCAGCGGGAGGCGCAGTCGATCGAACGCAACCTCACGGCGACGAAGGCGGCCTTCAGCATCGGCAACCAGAACGTCCAGTTCGTCGACTACCCGGGGCGCACCCAGTTGCAGCCCAGCGAGGTCGCCGCCGACCAGGGCACCATCCCCAACATCCGGCTGCTCGACCCGAACGTGCTGGCCCCGACGTTCACCCAGCTGACCCAGCAGTACAACTTCTACGGCTTCCCCGACAAGCTCGACATCGACCGGTATCGCGACGCCAACGGTCAGCTGCACGACTACCTGGTGGCACTCCGCGAGATCAACACCGACCGCCTGGCGGTCAACCAGCAGAACTGGATCAACCGGCACACCGTCTACACGCACGGCAACGGTTTCGTCGCCGCGCCTGCCGACCGGGTCGACTCCACGCTCCAGGAGGGCGCCACCCAGGGCGGCTACCCGGTGTTCCAGATCAGCGACGTGGCCAACCACGGCCAGGGCGCGATCCCGGTCCAGCAGCCGCGGGTGTACTACGGCGAGCTGGCCGGGCGCAGCGACTACGCGATCGTCGGCGGCAACCCGGGCGCGCCGCCCCGCGAGTACGACACCGACCAGCAGAAGTACACCTACACCGGCAAGGGCGGTGTGCCGGTCGGCAACCTGTTCCAGCGGATGGTCTTCGCGGCCTACTACGGCGAGCGCAACTTCCTGTTCAGCGCCGAGATCGGCAGCGACTCCAAGATCATCTACGAGCGGAATCCGCGAGACCGGGTGCAGAAGGTCGCGCCCTGGCTCAGGCTCGACGGCGACCCGTACCCGGCGGTGGTCGACGGCCGGATCAAGTGGATCGTCGACGGCTACACCACGCTGAACAACTACCCGTACTCGCAGTTGACCGAGCTCGGCGAAGCCACCAACGACACCCTCAGCGGCGTCGAGCGGCAGCCCAACCAGCAGATCAACTACATCCGCAACTCGGTCAAGGCCACCGTCGACGCCTACGACGGCAGCGTCGACCTCTACGCGGTGGACGACAACGATCCGGTGCTCAAGGCCTGGGAAGGTGTGTTCCCCGGCGTGGTCAAGCCGTCCAGCGCGATCAGCCCGCAGCTGCGCGACCACTTCCGCTACCCGGAGGACGTCTTCAAGGTGCAGCGGACCCTGCTCACCCAGTACCACGTCGACAACCCGGGCGACTTCTTCTCGAACCAGACCTTCTGGCAGGTGCCCTCCGACCCGACCGGTCGCGGCACCACGGCCAGCGCCGAGGGGCAGCAGCCCCCGTACTACGTGCTGGCCCAGGTCGAGGGTCAACCCCGACCCGAGTTCCAGCTGACCAGCGCGCTCACCGCACTGCGCCGCGAGAACCTGGCGGCCTGGGTGTCGGCGTCCTCCGAACCGGACAGCTACGGCAAGCTCACCGTGCTGCGACTACCCACCATCAACTCGACTCCGGGGCCCAACCAGGTCCAGAACCAGATGGAGTCGACCCCCGAGGTCACCGAGAACCGCACGCTGTTCAACAACCCGAACGTGACCGCGATCTTCGGCAACCTGCTGACCCTGCCGGTCGCGGGCGGCCTGCTCTACGTCGAACCGATCTACATCCAGCGCAACGAGCAGAACTCCTATCCGCAGCTGGCGCGGGTGCTGGTGTCCTTCGGCGGCAAGGTCGGCTTCTCCGAGACCCTGCCCGGAGCGCTGGAGCAGGTGTTCGGCTCCGGCGCCGGACAGGCCACCAACCCGGGGCAGAACAGCCAGCAACCGCCGCCAGTGCAAGGCCAGCTGCCCCCGCAGACGTCGACCAGCCCCCAGCTGTCCCAGGCGGTGACCGACATCCGGGCAGCGCTGGAGCACATCCGACAGGCCCAGCAGTCCGGCAACTTCGGCGACCTCGGCGCGGCCTACCAGCAGCTCGACGAAGCGGTCAGGCGCTTCGAGCAGGCCCAGGGCAGTGGTGGCTGACCAGCGGAGACGGCACCGGGGCGGGAATCGCGCGAGCGATCCCGCCCCGGTGCTTTTCCGGCCTCCGATCGAGTGCAAAATGCCGTGCGTCACTTCTCTGGCCAGGCGATTTGCACTAAGGTTCCGCGACCCGTAAAGTTAGGGACACCCAACGCGGGGTGGAGCAGCTCGGTAGCTCGCTGGGCTCATAACCCAGAGGTCGCAGGTTCGAATCCTGTCCCCGCTACGATTCCGATGTTCAAGGGCCCCAGGCTTTGCCTGGGGCCCTTTTCCCGTTTTTTATTTTTTTACGGGGGCCGAGCCCCCGTAGGCCCCCACGGTGCGGTGGTTGCGTTTTCGTTGGCTCCCTGCGTTTGGGGCGTTCCCGGCCTGGGTTGTGGACCAGCATTTTCGTTGGGGGCGTTGGGTGTTGGACCGGATAGGTGAGGGGCGCCAGGTGGGTTCGGTTGTCTGTGGTCGTGAGTGGAAATCTGGTTTGTGTCGGAACGGCCACTCTTGAGCTTCAGGTGCTGCGCAGGCCTGGGGTGGGGGCTCTAGGGCTGGGCTTTTGTTTGGTGTTGTGGTTGTGGTGGTCTTCGGTTGCTGGGCGGGGTTTGGTGGTTGGGGCGTTGCTCGGGGGTGTGGTGGCTTTTTTTGGGGGTTGGTTGTGTTTTGGCTGGTGGGGTGGGGGTTTTGGAGTTTGGGGTACCCGGTTGTTCGGTGGTTTTCGGGGGTGTGTAGGGTTCTATCTACAAGTTAAGAACGCAAACGGCGCGGGGTGGAGCAGCTCGGTAGCTCGCTGGGCTCATAACCCAGAGGTCGCAGGTTCGAATCCTGTCCCCGCTACGATTCCGATGTTCAAAGACCCCCAGGCTTTGCCTGGGGGTCTTTTCTCGTTGTTCTTATTTCTTTACGGGGGCCGAGCCCCCGTAGGCCCCCACGGTGCGGTGGTTGCGTTTTCGTTGGCTCCCTGCGTTTGGGGCGTTCCCGGCCTGGGTTTTCGACCAGCATTTTTGTTCGGGCAGCTTTGAGGGGTCGCGTGCTGGTTCGTTGGCGCTGTGTGGGGCAGTGAGTTGGGGCCTTGGTTTTGTGTGCTTGGGTTGGTCTTCCGTGTGGTTTTGGGGTTTTGGGGTTTGCATGTGGAAGGCCCAGGGGGTGCCTGGGCCTTCTTGGGGTTTGGGGTTGGGGTGGGGTTAGGAGATGCCCTCGGCCCATTGGCGGGCGCATGTCGGGGAGCACACCCTTCCTTCTCCTCGCACCACGCCTGCCGGGCGCATGGTTCGTCCGCACACCATGCACGCATCGGTTTCGCCGTCGCGCTGCATGGGTATCAACGACTTGGCCCGTTCGGTGACCTTGTTGGTCACCTTCGTCTTGCTCTCGGAGACTTTCGTCCGCAACCAACTTCGATGCACTCCCAGCACCTCCTGAACCGGCCGCTCCTCGGCCGCCAACTGGTCGGCCATGTGCAGAGTGCTCGTGACTTGACGTAGTTGGGCAGCTCCAAAACGTGATAGCACCTCATTGCGCGGTGAAGAACCCCCATCCAGGCGAACGATCGTCATGCTCGTTGCAATGCGTGCAGGCGCCAGGGGGCAGACGTGTGCACCCCGTGTCCGCTGGCACCACACCGCCAGTCATCCGGCGCTCGCGCCAATGGCGCAATCGTTCGTCCACTTGGACCAGTCCACTGCAACCACAGTGGACAGAACTGGGGACCATTGTGGACAGCAGAGCGGAGGCATGGCACCGTTGCAGATGTGACCGAGCTGAATGCGACATCCGCTGCCCTGTTGGGACTACTGCACGAAGGTCCGAAGACCGGTGGCCAGCTGGTTGCGGCCGCCACCGAGCGCTTCGGAGGTTTCTTCAGCGTGACCCGCAGCCAGGTTTACCGCGAGCTGCCCGCGCTGACCGACGCCGGCCTGTTGCGCCTCGGCAAGCAGGGCCCGCGCTCCAGCCAGCAGTACGCGATCACGGCCGCGGGCAAGCGTGCCTTCAAGTCGTGGCTGAACACCGAACCGGGACCGGACAACGTCCGCAGCCCGCTGATTCTCCGGCTGGTGTACTCCGGCGCCCTGACGCCGAAGCAGCGCACCGGGCTCGTCGAATCGGCCCGCGCGCAGTACGCGGTGAAGATGGACGAGGCGAGAAACGCCGCCAAAACCGCCACCGACCCGTACGAGAAGGCCGCCGCAGACTTCACCGTGTCTTACAACCGGGCGATCATCAAGTTGTTGGACTCGATTCCGGACTGAACCGTCGACGAGTGGCAGTAGGCCGCAGGCAACGATCTAAGAGTTCGGGCGGATTGGGCGTAGCGGGGGTGGTCGTCAGGCAAGCGGCGTCAGCCGCTTCCCACCACCCTCGCAACTCGCACCGCCGCGGGTTCTCAGAGGCCTTCTCGCGAGGACAGCCACGACGCTGCGTATCGGACATACATGAGTCGGGGATCCCGGAGACGAGAAGGCCTCTGAGGTTCCGCCACCCACACCGCCACGCAAACCAACCCGCACACTCTCCAAAAGCCACTCCCGGTCGGTGACGGGCCGTCCTCGTGGGCGGCCCGTGTCCGGTGAAGTACGCTGAGCACTGTGAATCCCGACGTCGCCGCCGCGCTAAAAGAACTGTCCAACACCCTCGAAGGCATCGAGAGCGTGATGGATCTGGATGCTCTGCGCGCGAGCATCGCGGAACTCGAAACCGAGGCCGCCAAGCCGGACCTGTGGGACGACGTCGAGCACGCGCAGCGGGTCAGCAGTCAGCTCGTGCACAAGCAAGCCGAGTTGCGCAGGGTCAGCGAGTTGCGGCAGCGCCTCGAAGACCTGGAAGTGCTCTACGAGCTCAGCGAGGACGAAGGCGACTCGGCCGGACTGGCCGAGGCCAACGACGAGCGGACGCGCCTGAAGAAGGATCTCGAAGCACTCGAAGTGCGCACCCTGCTCTCCGGCGAGTACGACAACCGCGAGGCGATGGTGACGATCCGCGCCGAGGCCGGTGGCGTCGACGCGGCCGACTTCGCCGAGATGCTGATGCGGATGTACCTGCGCTGGGCGGAGCGGCACTCCTACCAGGCCGAGGTCTACGACACCTCCTACGCCGAAGAGGCCGGTCTGAAGTCGGCCACGTTCCGGGTCAACGCCCCCTACGCCTACGGCACGCTCTCGGTCGAGCAGGGCACCCACCGGCTGGTGCGCATCTCGCCGTTCGACAACCAGGGGCGGCGGCAGACGTCCTTCGCCGGTGTCGAGGTGCTGCCGGTCGTGGAGGAGACCGATCACGTCGACATCCCGGAGAAGGACATCCGGGTCGACGTCTTCCGCTCCTCCGGGCCCGGTGGGCAGAGCGTGAACACCACCGACTCCGCCGTGCGCATCACGCACATCCCGACCGGCATCGTGGTGTCCTGTCAGAACGAGAAGTCGCAGCTGCAGAACAAGGCCGCCGCGATGCGCGTGCTGCAGTCCAAGCTGCTGGCCCGCAAGAAAGAGGAGGAGCGCGCCGAGCTGGACGCGCTCAAGGACAGCGGGTCGAGCTGGGGCAACCAGATGCGCTCCTACGTGCTGCACCCGTACCAGATGGTCAAGGACCTGCGCACCGACCACGAGGTGGGCAACCCCGACGCGGTGCTCGACGGCGACATCGACGGATTCCTGGAAGCCGGGATCCGCTGGCGCCGCCAGCAGCAGAGCGTGGCCTGACCAGTGCGGTCCGTGCGGTCCGCAGGCCCGCTGACCTGGCGGCGAAGTCCCAGGTGATCAGTGGTGCGGCCGCCGGTCCGGGTGAGGCGATGTCCCCCTAACGGTCGCAGGTAAACTCACGCCCCGTGATCCGCCTTGAGCACGTGTCCAAGACGTACAAGACGTCGACCAGGCCCGCTCTCAACGATGTCTCGGTAGGCATCGACAAGGGCGAGTTCGTGTTCCTCATCGGGCCATCGGGCTCCGGCAAGTCGACGTTCATGCGGCTGCTGCTGCGGGAGGACGTGCCCAGCCGCGGCCGGGTCTTCGTCGCCGACTGGAACGTCGCCAAACTGCCGCGGCGCCGCGTCCCGCGACTGCGCCAGCGCATCGGCTGCGTGTTCCAGGACTTCCGGCTGCTGAACAACAAGACCGTCGCGGGGAACGTCGCGTTCGCCCTGGAAGTGATCGGCAAGCCGCGCAACGACATCCGCCGCGTGGTGCCGCAGGTGCTGCAGCTCGTCGGTCTCGACGGCAAGGCCGACCGGATGCCGCACGAGCTCTCGGGTGGTGAGCAGCAGCGCGTGGCGATCGCGCGGGCCTTCGTCAACCGGCCGCTGGTGCTGCTCTGCGACGAACCGACCGGGAACCTCGACCCCGACACCAGCCAGGACATCATGCTGCTGCTGGAGCGGATCAACCGCACCGGCACCACGGTTGTCATGGCCACCCACGACCACTCCATCGTCGACTCGATGCGGCGCCGCGTCGTCGAGCTCAGCCTCGGGCGGGTCATCCGCGACGACGCCCGCGGCGTCTACGGCGTCGGCCGCTGACCCCGAACCGCGGCGGCCCCGCACCCGACTGAGGACCACACCCCCGACCAGCAGGAAAGCTGACACAAGATGCGCGCGAGCTTCGTATTCAGCGAGGTCGTCAACGGCCTACGGCGCAACGTGACGATGACCATCGCGATGATCCTGACGACCGCCATCTCGGTCGGTCTGCTCGGCGGCGGTCTCCTCGTGGTCCGGCTGATCGACAAGATGCAGGAGACCTACCAGGATCGGGTCGAGGTCGTGGTGTTCATGACCGACGACGTCAGCGCCAGCGACGACGAGTGCACCGCGCAGCCCTGCGCGAGCATCATGTCCGACCTGAAGCGCATCCCAGGCGTGGAGTCGGTGTCCTTCGAGAACCGGCAGAAGGCGTTCGAGAACTTCAACAAGGTCTTCGAGTCCCAGCCGGAGCTGCGCGACGTCGCCCGCATCGAGGCGATGCCCGCCTCGCTGCGCATCAAGCTGACCGACCAGGAGCGCTTCCCGGCGCTGCAAGCCCAGTTCAGCGGGCGGCCCGGCGTGGACAGCGTCGTCGACCAGGCCGATTACCTGAACCGGATGTTCGACGTGCTCAACGGGTTCCGGAACGCGACGTTCTCGATCGCGCTCGTGCAGGCGCTCGCGGCGCTGCTGCTGATCTCCAACACCATCCAGCTGTCGGCGTTCACCCGCCGTACCGAGACCGGCATCATGCGGTTGGTTGGCGCCACCCGCTGGTACACCCAGCTGCCGTTCCTGCTGGAAGCGGTGGTCTCCGGGCTCATCGGCGCGTTCCTGGCAATCATCGGCCTGCTGATCGCCAAGGCCGCATTCATCGACCGCGTCATGGCACCGGTGTTCGACACCGGCATCATCCCGAGCATCGAGTGGGGCGACATCGCCCTGATCTCGCCGGTGCTGCTGCTGGTCGCGGCGGCCATCTCGGCGATCACCGGATACGTCACGCTCCGGCTCTACGTCCGCCTGTAGCGGGACTACTCCTACCGCTTCTCGCGTTGTCATCGCGGTAGGAGAAAGTCGGGTGACAGGAAAGCTAGAGTTGTTCACATGGTGAGGGAACGGGGCCGCAAGGTCATCGCGCAGAACCGCAAGGCGCGGCACGACTGGGCGGTGCTGGACACCTACGAGACCGGCATCGTGCTGACCGGCACCGAGGTCAAGAGCCTGCGGCAGGGCAAGGCGCAGCTGGTCGACGGCTTCGCCACGGTCGACGACGGCGAGGTCTGGCTGCGCAACGTGCACATTCCCGAGTACACCGAGGGAACGTGGACCAACCACGAGCCGCGCCGGTCCCGCAAGCTGCTGCTGCACAAGCACGAGATCCTCCGGCTGATCGGCAAGATCAAGGAGAGCGGGCTGAGCCTGATCCCGATGGCGCTGTACTTCAGCGACGGCAAGGCCAAGGTCGAACTGGCCCTGGCCCGCGGCAAGAAGGCCCACGACAAGCGGCAGGACATCGCCAAGCGCGATGCGGATCGGGAGATGCAGCGCGCTATCGGCCGGGCGCGCAAGGGCATGCAGTAGTCGTGCCGCCGAGCAGCGACGCGGATGTCCCGGCTTGGACGGCGGAGCTGGGGCTGCCGGGCCTGGTGGACATCCACACGCACTTCCTGCCGGAGCGGGTGCTGCACAAGGTGTGGGCGTTCTTCGACGAAGCGAGCACGCACTACGGCACCGAGTGGACGATCTTCTACCGGCACGCCGAGGAAACCCGGTTGCGGCTGCTCCGCGAGCTCGGGGTGACGACCTTCGCGCCGCTGGTCTACGCCCACAAGCCGGACATGGCGGCCTGGCTGAACGAGTGGGTGCTGGATTTCGCCCGTCGCACGCCCGATGCGGTGCCCACCGCGACGATCTTTCCGGAACCGACCGTCGCGGACTACCTGGCCGAAGCGCTCGACGCCGGAGCCAGGTGCGTGAAGGTGCACGTCCAGGTCGGTGCCTTCGACCCGGGTGACCCGCTGCTGGCGCCAGCGTGGGGGCTGCTCGCGGAGGCTGGGGTGCCGGTGGTGGTGCACTGCGGCAACGGTCCCCGGCGCGGCGAGTACACCGGGCTGGACGTGTTCGAGCACGTCCTGCGGCGCAATCCGCAGCTCGTCGCAGTGCTGGCGCACGCGGGGATGCCGGACTACGCCGCCGCGCTGGACCTGGTGGACCGGTATCCGCGGGTGCACCTCGACACCACCATGGTCGGGGTCGCTTTCACCGAGCGGTTCGCGCCGCTGCCCAGCGACTGGCCCGCCAGGCTGGTCGCGCACGCCGACCGGATCGTGCTCGGGACCGACTTCCCGAACATCCCGTACGCGTACGCCGAGCAGCTCGCGGCGATCGCGAACTGGGCCGAAACCGACGACCGGCTGGGTGTCGACTTCCTGCGCGCGGTGCTGCACGACACGCCATCGCGGCTGCTCGGGCTGGGTTCTTGATCGTTTCAGGGATATGGGAATGATCGCCGGATCCTGACGCGTTATCCTGATGTACACCGGTTCGAAAGCCGAGCCGGGAGCAAGGGGGTGAACGGTTTCGACTCCGTACGTTGATCCAAGAGAAGCGTGCCGGTGCAGGCGAGAGACCACCGTGAGCGTCGCCGCAACTGAATAAGCGCCGACAAGAGTCAGCGCGAGTTCGCCCTCGCCGCCTGAGCGAGGAGCGACTCTGTCGGACCGGGATCGCCTCCGACCCGGGATCCGGCATCATTTAGGAGGCTCTTACCGCCAGGTTTGGTCGCGGGACCTGGCGGGACATCAAACAGCGACTGGGCTTGTCACACCGGCTAGTTCGCGAGACCGGTGAAGCCGAGCAGAGACACAGCGGACTGCGCACGGAGAAGTCTTGGTGAAGCGACGGAGGACCCGGGTTCGATTCCCGGCACCTCCACGAGAAGTTCGATTTTCGCGCTCTGACCAGCGCGTTTGAACGCAGAGCAACCTTCCCCGCCCAGTTTCTGGTCGGGAGGGTTGCTGCTGGTCAGGGCCTATTTCGGTGTTCTAATCCCTCAAGGTGTCGTGGCTGATGGGGCCGGTGTGACTCGCTCGCGTCGGGGCGTCACGGTCCGGTGGTTCGTGATCGGTGATGCGGTTGTCGGCGAGGTAGAGCCGACGGAAGAGGACATGATTGAGGAACCGGCGCTCGTCGTTGGTACAGCTCTCGTAGATCTGGACAGGGGTAAGGGCTGTGTCGATGTCAGTGGCGTCGACGCTGTCGGCCGTGGATAGGGCCTTGGCGAGCTGTGGTCGGCTGACGGTGGTGTAGTAGCGCTCGACGGCGCGTTCGGCGACGGCGACGTTGATGTAAGAGGCCGAGCAAGTCCCTTGTTGTCGGTTGCGGCAGAAGAAGTAGGTGTACGCGTCGCTGCGGCGGGTGACGGTGTGCTGGATGATCATCCGCTCGCTGATGCCTGCCTGGTGGCAGTGTCCGCAGTACAGGGTGCCTTTGAGGTAGTGGTGGTGCACCCGTCGTCGTTCTCCGGAGGTGGTGCGGGCATCGAGGACGGCCTGGACGCGGTCGAATAGGTACTGGTCGATGATCGGTTCGTGTCGGCCAGGGAGTTCTTCGTCTCGGTAGGTGATTTAGCCGAGGTAATAGCGGTCGCGCAGCATCCGGGCAAGCTTGCTGATCGACACCTGTTGGGCTGGGTGTCAGCGGGTGGGGCAGGTGCGTAGCCCTTGGCGGTGAAGCTGTTTGGACAATTGGTCGAGGGTGAGGTTGCCGGTGGCGAACAGTTCAAACCCAGCTGGATGAGAGGTGCGCGTTCGGGGTCGACGATGATGGTGCGGACCTCGCGGCCGCCGGTCCGGTCGATGTGGTTGAGGTAGCCGAGTCGGGCGCGACCGATGGTGCCGCCGTTGCGGGCTTTGCCCCATCTTGTAGGCAATGTCGGCGCCGGATTCTCGGGACTGGTACTCGTTGAACGTGGCGAGGATGCCGTGCATCAGCTGTCCGACCGGGGTGTTGTCGACTGACTCGGTCGCCGACCCCGGCGCGATGCCGCGCTGCCGTAGGTCGGCCATGACGAGTGCGTCGTCAACGCGGTTACGTGCCAGCCGCGACAGCTTGTAGACGATCACATGACTAACGTCGCCTGAGTCACGGATTCGACCGAGCATTCGCTGGCATGAGGAACGTTTCGTGATCTCGGTGGCTGATCGTCCCAGCTCGACGTACTCGTCCGCGATCGTCAAACCGAGCTGTGCGGCCTTGCGGTGACATGCGGCGCGCTGAGCTGGGATCGAGATGCCTTCGGGGTTGTCGTCGCGTCCCACCTGCTGTACCGATGACACACGCAGATAGATCACTGCTCGAGCTACTGGACGCGGCTCTCCGAGAGAATGCTCGTAGATAGCAGGAGAAGCGGGTGTTGTTCCGTCTGGCATGGCGCATGGTGCACAGTGGCGGGCCTGCTTGATGTCGGCACTTGAGTGGTGAACTAGCACATCGAACCGTCGGTTCACATCATCAGGTGAAGGTGTGAGAGGCAGAATCTCAGAGTCCAGCCGTGTGTCGACAAAGCCTGTCCGTGACATAGGGAAGCGTATGCGCAAGTGGGGCAAGCTCAACGACAAGCAGGTTGCCGTGCTACGGAGGATTGCTGACGGTGATGACCTCGGCAGCCCGGAAGCGGTCGCACTCCGTGTCTCGGCGCGAGCGCTTGCAGCCCGTGGCCTGGTACGAGTGAGCCGATCCGATGGCTGGCACGCGATGATCACCGACGCCGGTCGCTATTACGTCGAGCACGGCCATCATCCAGAACAGTCAGTGCAGGACGGTCGCGTTGGTACGCGCGGTAACCGCGGCGACGAAGCCATCAAGAAACGTGCGATCCTCGATAACGAAGAAGCCAGCAGCAAGAGAGCCGAGGGGCGTAGGCCGCCACCTCACGCCACCGCGGCCATCTCCGCCAACCGGCGGAAGGCCGCCGAGGAATTGCTCGCGACATTGCAGCGCGACGGTGAGATGGTCATCCAGGACGCGAACCCGACCGAGCGGGATGACCTGCGCCGGGTGATCGACTTCGCGAAACGCAATCGCCTCGTACCGGCTGGCCAGCGGCTCGAGAAGAGTCAGTGGCGGACACGCGATATTCGCGTGCGGCTGGTGTCCGGTTCTCACGTCAACTCGAATCCGACGTCGGGCGCGGCTCATATCGACGTGCCGATCTCGGTAGAGGAATGGCATCCGCTGTTGGCGGCGCTCAGCCAACCCGGTGACGTTCTGGGCGTCTCGGACGAGAGCCTGCCACGTGCCATGCGGATCATGCACACGCTGCTGGTGGAGGCCGAGAAGCGTGGCTACGAAGTCGGCTGGTCGGACGACACCTCGCAAGGCGTAGAGATCCGCATCGACGGTTTCGCCCAGGCTGTCACGATCGAGGAAGAGCTCGTGAAGCAAGACATCCTGCCGGGCGCTGCGGAATTTGAGAAACCTGAACTCTACGACTGGCAACGGATCAGGCCAGAGGTCAAGAAGGTGCCCTCGGGCAAGCTCGCCATGAGCGTTTCCGGGACCTGGCGGTTCGGGGCCCAGCAACGATGGGCCGATCGCAAGCGATGGTCCCTCCAAGATCGGCTCGGTGACGTTCTGGCCGCGGTCGAAGACGTTGCGCGGGAGAAGGCCGCGCGCAAGCGCGCCGAAGAAGAAAAAGCAGCGGCTCGACAGCGGGCCTGGGAAGACGCGATGGCGTCCGCGCGGGTCGCGTTCCGGCGCGACAACCGGGTCAAAGCATTGCTGGAGCAGCTCGACGGCTGGGAACAGGGGCGACGGATCCGTGCGTTTGCTCAGGCAGCACGTCGCGCGGGCCAGGCCGACCAGGAGTGGTTCGAGTGGGCGGAAGCCTACGCCGATGAGATTGATCCGCTCGCCGGGTCAGTCGAAGCGCCGGAGGACGTCGAGCCGGAGCCCGAAGATTTGCGGCCCTATCTCGGACGGTGGAGTCCATACGGCCCTGATCGACGCTGAGTCTCGCGGTTGGCCTGGCGCAGTACCTCGACCGGTATCCCTAGATCGCGCTCCAGCTCGCGGGCGGATTTGTCGTCGCCTGTGCCACGTACTGCATCGATAGCGCGCTCGACGAGGACGCCGAGTCGTTTCACCTCAGTGCGGAGTGCATCGAGCTCGTCTTGACGCGCAATGGCTTCAGCTCCGCACCATTGGCGGATGAGGTCGCGGACTGGACGGCCGTGCTCTTCGTCGACTTCGGCGCAGATCTCGGCGCTGATGTGGCCCGAGCCGGTCATGTATCCCCAGCGGTTCTTGTGCTCGTGCTCGCGTTCCTCCTTTGTGACCTCGGATATGTAGTGGTCGGAGTACTTTTTCGCCAGCAGCTGGGCAAGCTCATGCATCACTCGCCAGGGCACGATCAGCGAGCCGTTGTTGTCGGTGAAAGCCACCGGGTCGTCGACCACCATCGTTCGGTCGATCCCGAGGTCGGCCGCCAAAGCATCGACATCCTTGACCTCTAGGGCGCCTTCGTTCTGGCCCCAGAGTTGCCGCGTGTAGTCTTGGCCGGGTAGTAGATCGAAGATCCAGCCTGCGGCGGCATTCTCCGTTGTGCTGCGTGCCTCCACTGAGGCGTCCCGCACGGCGTTCCAGCACTCTTCTCGTGCTTGCCACGCAGCGACGTCTTCCCAGAGGACCTTCAACCGGCTCGGCGGTACCCAGTCCTCGCGGCCCTCATGCTCGTCTTCGACGAAGCGCACTCGCACTCGGGCAGGGCGAGCGGAACCAAGCCGTAGGGCTTTGACACAGGTCACGGGGTCCCGCGCGCCTTTGCGGTACGCCCACTGCTGATCGGGTTCGATGGGCTCGCCGTTCGCCGCCTTCATCGTCGGCTGGTCGCCGTTGCTCTTGTCCGTTCGAGTCGCCACGCGGTGTTCCTTCCCAGCCATCCTCGTTCTGGCGATCCTTGTCGATAGCGGGGACCGTCGTCCGTCTGCTCGATGACGAGGCGAATTGTCTCAGGCTGCTTGTCGGGTGGGTACTTGTACTTCACCAGCAGCCGTTTGATCGATGACCGTAGCTTGGCCCGTACATCATCACGGACGGTCCAGTCAGTCGTTGCGTTGCGCCGCATGATCCCGGCCACGTCGCGGACGGTCTGTGCTAACACGTCCTCGCCTTGCAACTCGACTGCCTGACTTTGACGGTGTGAACACAACACCGTCAAAACCAACTGCCATTTCGTTGGTGCTGACGGCGCTCGGCCATGTGTGTGTTCGCCGTTCCCGGTTGGCGATGCTGCCGGACGTGGCGAGTCAAGGCGCGAGCACGACCTGAACCGATGCTGAGCCGCCGGCGGAGCGTGTCGGCGGAGATCAGACGTCGGTACAGGTTCCAGTGCTCGGCGTCGAGCCGGTATGCCTCCTCGTGCAGATGATCATCGTCCTCGCCGTGCGGTGGTTCTGAGACAGCATCCGGGCGGCGACGGTGGAAAGATGATGTTCATGTGTCACTGCACGTCATTTCCTTCTAGTGCTGCACATAATCGGCCACCTAATACAACTTGGAAAGGGAACCCGTGATAGACGATCACGAAGATCGAGCACGTCGTATCGCCGAGAAGGTCCTGGGCGTACCAGTTCAGCTGTTCGACCACAACATCGGGCAAAGTGTTCCCGATCTGCGCATAGACTTTTCGGGTCAACCAGCTGGGTTTATGGAGGTCGTCGCCGACGAATCGCCGCAGTGGCGAGCACTGGCTGCCTTCGTTGATCACGGAGTCAAACATTTTCCAATGGAAGGCTTGAAGTTCAATTGGTGGATATGGCCTAGCGTGAATGCTCGAATGAAAAAACTACTACCGGCCCTTCCGGGCCTACTATGCCGATTGGAAGAGGCAGGAGAAACATTCGAGCACCGGCGCGAATCTCCTTGGATCCTGCGTGCACGGGTCCGTAGGAGCCGGTTCGGGGATGAAATTGTCAAGCTGGGAATAGACGAGATTGTCGCCGGTGAAGAGGCGCATACCGTTGCTGAGGCTCGTATTTGCCTGCCGGGAGCAGGCGGTCCCGCACATTTTGACTTTGACCGAGCAGCCGAGTGGTGCGGAGAGTTTCTGCGCCATTCTCGTCGCAAGGACGTCCGCAACAAGTTGATGCTCACCGGCGCGGAACAACGACATGCCTTTGTTGTTATCACAATGAGTAGCGAGTGGGCAGTCCAGCGTGTCCTGTCTATCGACGCCCGGGGATTGCTGCCCACCCAACGGCCGGGTCTGCCCGAGGAAGTAACTCATTTATGGCTAGCTGGAAGAGATCGCTGCATAGCGTGGCTTCCCGAATGTGGCGGATGGATTGACTCGGATCCTACGGCACTTACTGAATCGCAGTGGAGTCGCCGAGAGGCTGCTGAGACGCTTAATACGCGGCGGGCAACGTGAACAAGAGCCGATCCAGTTGAGGCACGGTGTCTTGGAGAAGGCTGCTGAGGTGTCTATACCGCTCGCGCAGCACATTGACATCGGCAGCCTGCGGCAACGGCAGCGGACGCTGCGACGACGGCAGTGTTTCCTCCAGCGCGGTCAGCCGATAACGTGCGAGAGCACGTGCTGCCTCCAGCTGTGGGGGTGTCAGCTTCCCAAGACCTTCGTCCAAGCGGTTCCAGGCCGTCGCGGCCACCACCGCGTACGCCAACCAGCCTTTGTCGTCTGGCGGGTTCTCGCTGAGGGCCGCGACGATCCGCCATGCGAGAGTGACGTCTGGTTCCAGTGTCTGGGCTCGGGCAGCAGCGGTCGCCGAAAGTAGACGCTGGAACGCTGCCTGCTGCCATCGTTCGATCCGACCACCTCCGCGTGCCACACGTCGACCGCGGCGACAAACCCCGCCAAGGAAACGAGGTCACGCACTCCCGGTCCATCGCATCGGCTGCACAGCCGCTGCGGGTTTTCAAGCATCACCAGCCACCAGGGCACGTGATCTGTCAGCAGTATTGGTCGGGATCGCACCGACGAGCACCCAGGTGAATGCAACAGTCGGCCACTAGTATCGCCCACAGCCAAGCGGAGCCAGCCGAACAGAGGAGCCACGACTCGTTCCTCCTCGTCAACCCAGTCCGGCAGGGTCGGCACCGGGGGCAGCAGAAGCTCACCACCCGAGGCCGCAATGCCGTCGCGGGCTGCGTTGACAAACGCGATGTCAGCCTCACCGAGTAGGCTGCCGGGCTGTGGGGTCTCACCACCTGAGCCCCTCGCCCGATCTTTTGCTGCGCGACGAGCGGTTTCGAGGAGTTCTGCTGCGCGCACGAAGGTGGATGCCACAGTGCCGGGCAACCCAGTCTCCCGGTGCGCATTGGCGGCGAGGATGTCCCGCAGAACCGGGACAGGCAGATCCACCAGAAGTGGTTGTATCTGTTCGAGAGTTGCGTACGGCCCAAGCCGACGTGCCTTGATGTACTCCCTGCTGAGCGCGACGCGCTCCTCGGCGTCCGTCTCGGTGTCGAAGAACTTCTCGTCGTACTCCTCCGGCAATGCACGCTCGGCGTCAACGACTACGCGATCGGCGCGGCGTCGCTCAAAATCGTCGTGCCAAGCTCGCCGCTCCGCGACTTCCGCCTCCCGTTCGGCACCGATCGCCGCAGCCCGATCCGCCCACTCCTCCCACGGACAGACAATGTCGCGGGTGGCGACTTGCCGCTGTTCGCCGCGCTTAACCTGCTGAGCGTCCCACGCATGCTGCGGGGGCTTCGTGCCCGGGGCCACGACCCGAACGGTCACCTTGCCGCCGCCGTCGATGGAGACGATGCGGACGCGTGCCGCCAGGGGAGCGGCATCGTACGGCTTGTACGTCGGAAATGCGTACTCGTTCCCTACACGGAGATCAGCCTGCTTCACAATGGCTAGCGTGCCATGAACCGGTGACACTTCGTGGGCTAATGACGATCAGTTCTCCTCGTCAACCGGCGTCGGCACGGTCTAACGCTGGGGCTCGTGGTTCGGCCCAGGTCCACGGAGTGCTCGATCACCGGCGGCTGAGGTGCACCACCCTGCCGCATCGGCCGACCGGTACAAACCCATTAGGCTCACTGAGAATTCGATTTTACGTTCTGACCTGCGGTTTTGTACGCGGAGTAACCCTCTCGCTCACAACATGAGCGAGAGGGTTACTGCTGGTCAGGGGATGCTTTCGGGTTCTATTCCCCTAAGGCGTCGTGCGTGTTGGGGCTGGTGTTGTTTAGGTTCGGGCGTCGCTGGCCACGGCTCGTGACCGGTTATCTGCGCCGTCTCGCACGACGAGTGAGATCCCGCGGAAGCGGCCAGTATCTGGGAGAAGGGCTGTGCGGAAAACAGTGTTCGACGTATTCCACATAGTCTCGACAGTCGCAGCAGGTGATGTCGTCCGGTCGTGGTTTGTTGACCAGGGTCAGATGGCCGAATTTCTGTTCAAGGCCGACGTCCGCGAGCTCACCGTAGAACGTATGCGCCAGATGTGGAAGCGCAAGGGCGGCGCAGCGTGGACCGTCGGCGCGCTTCGGTACAAGTAGGTCAAGGTCGTGCGGTAGCTCCAGGGGTTCTTCTCTGAGTCGGACGACTTGATGTCCCGCGGCCATGATCATCTGGGATTTTCGCCAGTCCCTGTCTTCGCGGTCGGCGTGCCAGTAGGCGCCGTCGTACTCGATCACGATGGTCAGGCCGGATTCCAGATGAAACCCCATGTCTGCACTTTGTCCGCAGACTTTGTAAGGTTGCTCGCCTCTACTGAACACTTGCCGCAGCAGAGTGAAGAGGTCGCGTTCAACCGCTGATGTTCCGCCCCCGCTTTCTGCGATGCAGAAGGTTGGTGAGCAGTGTGCCTGATACCGACCGATTGACCGCCCGTTGAAGCGCCCCATGATCCAACACTATCGGTGGGGACCGACAGCCTCTGTCGGCCGACGAACCTGCGACCCCCAATCCAGGCGGTCCTGTGGGATTTTCTTGGGTCTTTGCGAGGTGTTCCACGTGGGGGCGCGGGCTCGCCGTGTGCCGATGCGGAGTTCTCGGAGGAGGTCGGACGCTGGTAGAGGTTCCAGTGGTCGGCGTCGAGCCGGTACGTCTCCTTGCGTGGCGGATCTTCGTCTTCTCGGTGGTGCGGCCTCGGTGGGACTGCGTCCGTACAGCTGGCGCTGTGACCAGGTGTGTTGTTCGCAATCGTGCGTGGCGATGGCGCATCGACGGTAGCCTCAGGTGCTGTCGGTCACGGGCGGTTTCAGTTTCGTCTGTTGCGCCTGTCTCTGCGAGCGAGAGGTTTTGCTGTTCAGGTCAGGGGTGTGTCTGGCCTCAGTTCGTGATCGGTGATGCGGCTTTCGGTGAGGTAGAGCTGGCGGAAGAGTGCTTGGTTGAGCGGCCTGCGCTGGACGTCGGTGCAACCCGATAGAACCTGGACCAGGTCAAGGAACCGACAGGGCCAGGGCCGCGCGGCAGACATGTCGGCCGTAGCTCGTCAACCGGCCAGACGGCATTGGGATCGACCGTCAAGGTAGAGAATTCAGACGACACACCTGTGAGAACGGGCGTCCTGCCCTGGAGGGAGAGGTCGGCAGGTATGAAGTTCAGGCGGAGGAACTCCGAGGCGCTCGCCGACCTGGTCTGCGGAAATCTCGGCTCGCACGACCCAGACCCTGGGGTGGAGCCGAAGTACTTCCCGTACCGGTCAAGCGGCTCGGATGCCTAATGTTGGTGAGCGTAGCGAGGAGACCAGATTTCGGCAGGCTCGCAGTGTCCACAGTAGGGGGTTCTGTGAGGTAGTGGTTGTGGACCCGGCGTCGCCGGCAGTGGTGCGTGAGGTGAGGGTGTTCTGGACGCGGCTGAAGAGGGCGTTGTCGATGGGTGGTGGGTGTCGGCCGAGGATTTTCTCGCCTCGGTAGGTGATGTAGACGAGGTCGTAGGGGCGCGCAGCATGGGGCGCAACAAGATCAGTTATGGCCGCAACGCCTCAAGACACGATCATTCCCTTATTTCCGGTGTTTGCCGCGCGGTAGCACGGACTGTGTTTATACGATGGCAGGGTGAGACGAACACGGTTCGCATTCCAGACGCAATCGTTGCGGTCCACTAGCTCTGCTTCCTCGTTGCCCTGGTTGGCGAGGCTGGTCACGTTGCTGCGCGTGAGTGCGGATGGGGTAGTGGCGCAGGCCAAGACTGATGCCGAGAAGCGCGCGATGCTCGGTGGGGCGGACGACGGGGATCTGCTGCTGGTTGCGTGGCCTGGTGAGTGGAGCCAGGACGTATTCGTTGTCGATGACGTAAGCGCTGCCCGTGTCGCTCTGGGACTCCCGCGCCATCGGGTGGTGCCCGAGCCACAAGCCGGCCAGCCACGTCCCGTGCCAGCCGGTCACGAGATGTCGGTGCGACCGGCTGATTTGTGGAGTTGCTTGGCTGGCTTGCCGGAGTTGCCGGTGGAGGGCCAATTTCAGATCGCCGGGAAGTTCGCGGGACACTGGACGCCCGAGGTTGCCAGTGCGTTGCTTCGCAGGCCGGATCTGGACTCGCGGGCACGGCAGCGGCTGATCGCGGATGCATCGCGGTGGGTTGCCCCCGTCTTGATTTCAGACGAGTCTTGCTCCGCGTCGGAGGTGCTGGAACTCCATGACCGGTTCTCCGACTCCGCCGAGGTGCTTCAGGCCGCGTTGTGCCGCGCGGATACCAAGCCGGCAGCCCAGCAGAAATTGATGACGTTGCCGTACGTCGATGCTGCGCGGCTGTGGCTGGACAGTCGCGCCTGGTCGACTCCCAAACGGCCGGAGCTGGCGTCCGCGATACTCGCCGTCGTGCTGGATTCCGAACCAGTGAAGCCTCTGGCTCACGTCGGCTATGGATCGGACCGGTATGAGCGGTCTGCATTGGTACGATCGTTGGCTGACGATCTGTCCGCCGAGCAGCGCCTGGAATTGTTGCGGAACCCGCAGTACGGCGCCCTGGTGCAACAGGCATTTCTCGCGGGAGACGAACTCCCGGACGACGAACTGATCGAATGCCTGCCCGAGATCACGAAACCGCACAGCGCCACTTCGCCGGACTCGGTACCGGCGCTTGTCCAGTACGTGCAACGGTTTCCTCAACTAATCGGGACGGCCGGCGATCAGGTGCGCGCTGCTGCGGCGTGGCTGGTTGCCGATGGCTGGTCCCCTATACAGGCCGCCGCACGAGATGACCAATGGGACGCGCTGGTCACGCTGGCACGCATCGCCGATGCCCCGGAGCCGATCGACGCGCTGGTGCGAGCTGCTGTCTTCGATCGTGATCGCCCAGCTCACACCTCCCCGACGCCGCGATGGCGCGAGCCGCGTCGCTACGAACTCGTCGACCTGCTGCTGAATAACCCCGCGATATCCGAGGAGCAGATCCGTTATCTCCTTGAGCGGCTGTCCAGCCAGCACGTCGAGGAGATCCAGTACACGGCGCGCAAGCGCAGCCGGATAAGCCGACTGTGCTCCGAGGTCTTGCGCGCTCGACACCCCGAGACCGAGGCTTCCGCCTACGCTGCATCGGCACTATCCCCGGCACCGTTGCCCACCGACGAGGAACTGTCTGGTGCGCCCGATCCCACCGCGGTGCTCCGCAACCTGCTGCGTGACCGCGGGCAGCACCGGCGCGCCATCGTGGATCATGCGCTGAACTCGATCTACATGACCGACGAACTCGCCTGGCGGCTGCCGGTTCAGGAACTCGAACGGCATCCGGTGTACGGGCCCCGGCTGGCGGCCGAGATCACCGAAATCTGCGGTAATTCACCCAGCCGCTGGCAGGTCTTCGCCGATTCCTGGGCCCGGCCGACTCAGCTTCTCGCTACCACCCTGTTTAAGCGACTGAAAGCAGCCGACACGTAACCCGGTGCCGTCCGGGGGCCAGGGTTGCCGACCCCAGTATCGGCGTCGGTCGCGGATTTTCTGCTGGTTTCCGGCTCTGCGTGCCCCTGTTGGGGCTCCCTCCCCGTGGGCTATGGGCGAGCGTCGTGCCATTGGTGATAGGCGATACGGCCGTCCATGAGGCAGAGCTTGTGGAAGAGGGTGTGGTTGAGCAGGCGCCGTTGATGCTCGCTGCTGTGCCGGTAGAGCTAGCCGAGGGTTTTGAAACTGGTGAGGCCGACGTCTGTTGAGTCATCGCGGCGGCGCGGCGCGGTGAGGCGGTCTCGTAGGCCGGTCAGGGAGGCGTTGCCGAGTCGCAGGGTTTGGTAGTGGTGTTCGACGGCGTGTTCGGCGGTGTGGGTAGGGATGTAGCGGGAGGGGCAGGTACCGGAGTGCCGGTTGAGACAGAAGAAGTACGTGTAGGTCACACCGCGCCAGTCGGTGGTGTGTTGCAGGATTAGGTGGCTGGTACGGCTGACGCGATGACAGTGTCCACAGTAGAGGGTTCCTTTTGAGGTAGTGGTGGTAGGGCCGGTGGCGTGTGTTGGTGGCGGTGCGAGCGCGCAGGATGTGCTGGACTTCGGCGAACAACTCGGTGTCGGTAATTAGTGGCGGGTGGCGGCCGGCGAGTTCTTCTCCCTTGTAGGTGACGTAGCCGATGTAGTAGCGGTCGCGGAGCATCTGCGAGAGCTTGTTGATTGAGATCTTTGTGGCGGGGGTGCCGTGCGGTGGGGCGGGTGTGTAGGCCGCGGTCGTGGAGCTCGTCGGCGAGGGTGTAGCCGCCGGTGGCGAACAGTTCGAAGCCGAGCCGGACGAAGGGTGCGCGGTCGGGGTCGACGA
The DNA here is from genome assembly GCF_052246905.1 of Saccharopolyspora antiqui. Classification (NCBI taxonomy): domain Bacteria; kingdom Bacillati; phylum Actinomycetota; class Actinomycetes; order Pseudonocardiales; family Pseudonocardiaceae; genus Saccharopolyspora; species Saccharopolyspora antiqui. The sequence goes on along the minus strand of NZ_JBQQBO010000017.1, from coordinate 71,034 downwards.
CGATGGTGCGGATGTCGCGGCCGTTGCTGCGGTCAGTGTGATTGAGGTAGCCGAGTTTGGCGCGTCCGATGGTGCCGCCGTTGCGGGCTTTCTGGCCCACCTTGTAGGCGATGTCGGCGCCGGACTCGCGGGATTGGTACTCGTTGACGGTCGCCAGGATGCCGTGGACGAGTTGCCCGACGAGGGAGTCGTCGATTGATTCGGTGGCGGAGACGAGGGTGACGCCGTGCTGGCGGAGGTCGGCCATGACGAGGGCGTCGTCGAGCCGGTTGCGTGCCATGCGTGAGAGTTTGTAGACGATCACGTAGTCGATGTCGCGTGCGCGGCGGATACGGGCGAGCATGTGCTGGAAGGCGAAACACTTGGACATCTCCTTTGCGGAGCGCCCCGGTTCGATGTATTCGTCCACAATGGTCAATCCGAGTTGTTCGGCTTTGCTGCGGCACGCGTTGCGCTGGGCCGGAATCGAGATGCCTTCCGGCTCGTAGTCCCGCTTGACCCGGGTCGTCGAGGAGACCCGCAGGTAGATCACCTCCCTGGAACCGAGTAAGGCCGGGATCGGATGCCCATGCGCAGCAGGAAAAGTGAGTCCGGCGTTTCGTTGGTCATGCGGATCGGGATGCACGTTGGTCAAGGACGCCCTCCTCACGTGTTTCACGCCTGGTGCGGCTGCCGTGTCTGGAGCCGTTGGCGAGCGTAGGTCTACTGCCGGGACGTCCTAGCCAGAGATCCGTGATGTGCCTGGGGTCTTACACCGATTCAGTTGGTGTTTGTTTTGCGCGTCTGTGCTCGCCTCTGGCCGCCATTGGTGGCCGGAGGCGCACAGAAAAATCAACACGCCGCGACCAGCGAGGGACGTCGCCAGCGCTGTGCCAGACGCTCCAGCAGCGGTGATCCGGGCCTGCTCACCGACCAGCGATTCGACTTCCGCCGTTGGGGTCGTTGGCTGGTGACGACGCTCGGGAGACTGCCCGCGATGCCGAACGTCGACGCGATCACGTTGCGGACCGTGGCGTCGGCGTTCAGGTTCGACTCGACGTGGATGTGCGGATCGCTGTCGCCCACCCGTCCTCCCGCATCGATCATCCAGAACCCCGTGGGTGAACTTCCTCGTTCTTACCGGGACAACCGCTCGCCAGGGCGGGTCAGACGACTTCGCCGCCGACCCCGGAGCGGCCTGGTAGGACTCCGACGAGGTGTACCGCAACGTTTTTTCGCAGCTGTTCGCCGAAGACCTCGACCACCGCATCGGTGATGTTGCTGATCAGCACCGCCGGGTCGAACCGGGTCAGCCCCGCTTCGCGCATGTTCAGGGTGACGGCGGCGGCTTCCGCTTCGGCCGGGGCGCCACCGGAACCCCAACGGTGGCGGGGGATGCCGAACAGTTCCACGACCACGAGCGGGCGGAAGTCTTCCCCGTAGACCTTGGTCGCGGCGTCGGTCAGCGCCTGGATGATCTTCGGCTCAGTGGTTCCGTCGAGCGCCTCTTCGAACAGTTTCACGGTGAAGTGCGGCATCGTTCGGCCCTTCGATCGGTCGGTAGCATCAACGGTAAAGATGCTTTGCTTTGCAAGCAAAGTCTCTTTGACTGCAAAGCTATATGTGGATGTGGTGGATGTCAACGAAGCACCCCGATCCAGGTGTCGACGACGCGATCCGAGCACTGCTGCTGCTGATGCCTCGGCTGGTCGGACGCGCGAAACGGCTGCGGATCCCCGACGAACTCCAGTCACTGGCGCTGGCGCCCCGGCACCTCTCGCTGCTGTCCTACCTGCTCTTCGACGGGCCGATGACGGTGAACGAACTCGCCACCCGGCTGGAAGTCGCGCCGACGACCGTGAGCCTGATGGTCAGCGAGCTCAGCCGCAAAGGCGTCCTGGAGCGGCGGGAGGACGACGCCGACCGGCGCCGCCGGATCGTCAGCATCACCGAGGAGAAGCTGCCCGCGATCGACAGCTGGCTGGCCCGCGGCGCCACGGCCTGGCGCACGGCCCTCGAACCGCTGACACCAGACCAGCGGCGCATGTTCATCGACACCCTGCACGCCTACGAACTCGGGGTCGCCGACGACCAGCCGTAATGAGGGCGTCGCGCGGTGGCGCGGAACCCGTGAGAAGAAGATCTGTCCGAAGGTAGACGACTTCACCCCAGCTGGGCAGCCAGGCTTGGCGCATGAGAACGAAGATCGCGAGTTTGCTCGGCGCCATCGGCGTGCTCGGTGCGGTGGTGGCAGGGTCGGCTTCGGCGCAGCCGCTGGAGGTCGTCGATTCCGTTGCCTGGCAGGACTGCTTCGAGGGCCTGAAGTGCGGTGAGATCACCGTGCCCGCGGATTGGACGCATCCCCGAGGGGACCAGATCAAGGTCGGTTTAGGGAAATTGCCCGCCCGTGATCAGGCGAGCAAGGTCGGCACCCTAGTGGTCAATCCCGGTGGGCCGAACCCGGTGCTCTTCGCCCTGCCGACCTTGCAACCTCGGCTGGCCGAGCTGACCCAGTGGTTCGACGTGGTGGTCTTCGACCCGCGCGGGATGGGCAACAGCAGCGGCGTCACGTGCCCGCAACCGCCACCGGCCGGAACCGAACTGCCGCCGCCGGATCGCGCCGCGTTCGCCGAGTACGCGATGGCGAACCGCGGCTTCGCCGAGGCGTGCGCACCGGCGCTGGGTCCGCTGCGGGGCACCCTCAACTCCTGGCAGGTGGCCCACGACATGGACGCGATCCGGGCGGCGTTGGGCGAGCGAAAGCTCAACTACTTCGGCAATTCCTACGGGGGCACCTACGGCCAGGCCTACGCCGAGTTGTTCAGCCGGAACGTCGGGCGGATGTACCTGGACAGCGTCGGCGAGCACGTCAGTCGCGAGTTCTACGACTGGGTCGCCCCCAAAGCGGCGACGCTGGAGCACAACCTGCACCGGTTCGCCGACTGGTGCGCGCGAGAGCCCAGTTGCGCGTTGACCGGTCAGGACGTGCTGGGGACCTGGGACCGGGTGATCGCCAAGGCCGAACGGGACCCTATTCCGGCTCCCGGCGCTGGCCCCGGTGTCACCGTCAGCGCTGAGCAGATCGTAGGTTCGGCGGATGTGCGCCAGGAAACCCGCTGGCCCGCCCTGGCCACCGCGCTGGCCGATGCCGACGCGGGCGACGCCTCCGCGTTCGCGCCGCCATCGGCGCTGCCTCCGCTGCCAGATGTGCCCGGTGCTGCGCTGATGGGGCTGGCGACCTGCGCCGACTTTCCCTACGACACCGGCTACGACGAGATGAAGCGCGTCGAGGCCCGGCTGCGCGCCGAGGTGGCGCCGCGGTTGGGCTGGGGACTGGCCTGGACGACCATGGGCCGGTGCGCGGGACTGCCGAGGGTGGGGACGTTCCAACCGCATCCGATCGAGGCGCCGGGCTTGCCGCCGGTCCTGATCGCCAACGGCAGCTACGACGGCGGTGCGCCGCCGGAGCACGGTCGATTGGTGGCCAGGCAGTTGCCCGGCGCTCGGTACCTGCCCACCGAGGGCAACCACGCGTTGTACCTGAGCGGGAACCGGTGCCTCCACGAGCACGTGCACCGCTACCTGACCACTGGCGAGCTGCCACCGTCAAACGCCAGCTGTCCGGCCGCGTGATCAGCTACAACAGTGGGATGCACCTGCGATTGCCCGCAGCGGGAAGCGGCTCCACCGCGTTGCCCGTTCACCTCTGGCGCCGCGCTGGTACTGCTCGGGATGCGGTGCTCGCTGCCGCGGTGGTGTTCGGCGCCGCCGTGTGGCAGGGAGCACCGGCATCGCCGCTCGTGATCGCCGCGCTGAGCATCGGGGTGGCCGCGCCGCTGGCGTTGCGGCGCAGGCTGCCGCTGATCGCCGCGATCGTCTCGGCCGCGGTCGTCCTGTGTGGAGCTTCCGTATCGGGTTGGTCCGGGAAGCTGGTGGCGATGGCGGCTTTCTGCTCGGCCGCCTACTACTGCTCGCAGCGCGTCGCGCTGGTGTTCGCGGCATCCGTGGGCTGGCTGCTGATGTACGCGCTGGTGTCGCCCGCCGGGCCGCTGGACACCGCGTTGTTCGGTGAGGCGGTCATCACCGGGATCGCGCCCGGGGCGGTCGGCTACGCGATGCGGTTGCACCGAGATCGCGCCGAGCAGGCCGCCCGGCTGCACCAGGCGCAGGCGAGCCGGGTGGTGGCCGAGGGGCGCAGTCGGATCGCCCGCGAGGTCCACGACGCGGTAGGCCACCACCTGACCGCGATCCGGCTGCAGGTCGGTGCCGCGACATATGCGCTGAACGACATCCCGCCTGCCGTTGGTGCGGCTTTCGACACGATCGACGAACTGGCGGCGACCGCGCTGGGTGAGGTCCGCGAGCTGCTTGAGGCGCTGCGCGAAGAGGACACCTCCAGCGGCTCCACCCTGGCCGATGTCGCCGCGCTGGCCGATCGACTGAGCACATCGGACTGTCCGATCACCGTGACCCGGCACGGGACGATCATCGCCTTGCCGCCGCTGGTCGAGCACGGCGGCTACCGGTTGGTCCAGGAAGCGTTGACCAACGCCGTTCGGCACGCCGACGCGGGCGAGATCAGGGTGGCCATCCGGTACGAGCCCGGTGCGGTCACCGTCGCGGTCTGCGACGACGGCCCGTCGCGCGATCCAGTCGCCGAGGGACACGGCATTCGGGGCATGCGAGAACGCGTCCACCTGCTCGGCGGCACCCTGCTGATCGCACCTCGCCAGCCGCATGGCTGGCTGGTGCGGGCCACCCTCCCGACCGAGAGGACGACGCGGTGACGATTCGCGTGCTGATCGCCGATGACCAGGCCGCGGTGCGGTCCGCGCTGCGACTTGTCCTCGACACCACGCCGGGCATGCGGGTGGTTGGCGAGGCCGCCGACGGCGCCGACGCCATCCGGCAGGCTCGGTCCCGGCGCCCGGACGTCGCGGTGATCGACATCCGGATGCCGAAGCTGGACGGGATCGCCGTCATCCGGACGCTCACCGGTCCGGATGCCCCGCACGTCCCGGCGATCATTGCGTTGACCACCTTCGACCTGGACGAGTACCTGTTCGAGGCGTTGCGGGTCGGCGCCACCGGATTCCTGCTCAAGGACAACAGACCGCAACTGCTCGTCGATGCCGTGCACGCCGCCGCCCGCGGTCACGGGCTGATCGATCCGCAGGTCACCGGCCGGTTGGTCCGCCGCTTCGCGACGCTGTCCCCGCGGCCCGCCAGCCCGGAACTCGCGCGGCTCACCACCCGCGAACGGGAAGTGCTGCTGCAGGTAGCGCGGGGGTTGAGCAACGGCGAGATCGCCCGGGCGCTTTGGATCGAAGAAGGCACCGTCAAAACGCACGTCGCGCGAATCCTCACCAAGCTCCGCCTGCGCACCCGCGTGCACGCGGTCATCTACGCCCACGAACACGGGCTCACGCTGTCGTCGGGCCGGTGATCCGCGCTCAGCGGGGTTGGGCCAGGGCTGCTGGAGGAGTGTTCCCGGCGGTGGCGCCTTCGGCGAACTGCGGGGTCACGGTGAAGACGAACTCGTACGCACCGTCGGCGGCGAGGCCGTCCAGGACGTAGGACTCGCCGATCCGAATCCCGTTGCGCATCAACAGTTCCTGGTGCACCGGGAACGACGTGCCGTCCTCGTTGACCGGGTTGCCGAGCACCTCCAGCGCCCAGGTGTCGCTGCCGACGAGCGCGGGCCGGAACTGCGCCAGCCAGCGGGCCTCCCGCAGGTAGATGCCGGGCATGCCAGCGGTGGCCTCCCAGCGTTCGATGTCGGCCGGATCCCGGCGGGCCAGCAACTGGTTCCACCCGGTGCGCACCAGGACCACGTCGCCGGGCTCGATGCCGTCGACGTCGGCGAACTCCAGCGCTTCCCGCAGGTCTTCGACGGTGATCCGGTAGTCCTCCCGCAGCAGCGGTCGGCCGTTGCTCGCCGGTTCGGCCAGGTCGTCGGTCGCGCCACCCGCCAGCTTCACGCCCAGGACGTCCAGCAGCACGCCCCTGGTCACCACCGGGCCCACGTTCTCGTTGCCCAGCCTGGTGGTTCCGTGCCCGCGGGCGATGTCGGGGCCGCGCAAGCCGTTGTAGAAGTACTCGGCGGCACCGATGTGGTTGAGACCGTCGGTTTGCGTGCCGATCTGGTAGGTCGTGGCCAGCGGCTCCGGGTGCTTCGGGTACTGGTGCCCGACGAACCGCTCCTCGTGCCAGCTGAGCTTGCCCGGCCCCAACGGCTCGGTGGACATCACCACGCCGCCTTCGGCCTGGAACTCAGGTGGCGGCACATAGCCGTACACGGTGAGCCGCTGGTCGTAGGTGCGCGGCGGATCGGCTTGGAAGGCTGGGAAGCCGTTCCACATCAGCTCGCCCAGGTTGTAGGTGTGCACCCCGCGCCGGGCGTCGAGCAGCGCCAGGGCGGCGGCGGTCTTCTCGGGCGTGACCTCGTTCAACGCGCCCCGCTGGTCATCGGCCCCGTAGCGGCTGGGCGCCCAGTCCGACAGGTTCGCGGGATCGGCGTAGTCGAACGGCGTGTCGTCGAAGCGATCACCGGGAACGGCAGGGCCGGTGGGTGTTGCGGCGTGCGCGCCGCCGACACCGGCCCAGGCGGCAGCCCCGATCGCGCTGGCTGCACCGGTGATGCGGATGGCGCCGCGCCGGTCGACGCGTCGTTTGGCGAGGTAGTTGCGCAGCAGGTCCGGGTTCATCGCGGGGTCCCTTCGGTGCATTCGTGCAGCGGTGGACGATCGCAGCGCTCATCACCGGTGAGCGCGGCCGGAATTCGATGAACAGTACTGTTTCCTGGTATCGGTGTACCGGAATCGGACGGGGATCCGGCAGCATAATGGCTCGAACGAGCGCCCGGCGAGGGCCGAACGAGCCGCGGCGGCACTTTATCGATCTGCTCGCAAGCTTTCGCCCGGTTCCCTTGCTTTCCGCGCCACCTCGGCCGATCCTCTCTTGCACCGTGACGTCGAAACCCAGCAGGAGGCCCGGGCCGAGCGCTTCCGGGGCTCCGCCAAGCAGCAACGGAGCTGCCCGTGACGACCGAAACCGGCACCCAACCCAGCCCTCCCGCCAACATCCGCACGGTCGCGTGGGCGACCATGGTCGGTACCGCGATCGAGTGGTACGACTTCTTCATCTACGGCACCGCCGCCGCGCTGGTGTTCAACACGCTGTTCTTCCCGACCAGCGCCTCACCGCTGATCGGCACCCTGCTGGCGTTCAGCACCTATGCGGTCGGTTTCGCGTTCCGGCCGATCGGCGGCATCGTCTTCGCGCACTACGGCGACAAGATCGGTCGCAAGTCGATGCTGGTGCTGTCGCTTTCGCTGATGGGCGCCGCGACGTTCCTGATCGGTCTGCTGCCGTCCTTCCAGAGCATCGGGATCGCCGCGCCGATCCTGCTGGTGCTGCTGCGCATGATCCAGGGGATCGGCGTCGGTGGCGAATGGGGTGCCGCCGCGCTGATGGCCGTGGAACACGCACCGCCGCACCGGCGCGGTTTCTACGGCAGCTGGCCGCAGATGGGCGTGCCAGCCGGGATGTTGATCGCGAACGTGGCGTTCATCGTGCTGTCGTCCAACATGGACGAATCGGCTTTCGTCTCGTGGGGATGGCGGGTGCCGTTCCTGGCCTCGATCGTGCTCATCGTGGTGGGCCTGGTGATCCGGTTGCGCGTCACCGAATCCCCGGTCTTCCAGGATTTGCAGCGGACCGGCACGATCGAGCGGCAACCGATCATCGCGGTGCTGCGCAGACAACCCAAGAACGTGCTGCGCGCCGCCGGGATCCGGTTCGCCGAGAACAGCACGTTCTACATCCACACGACTTTCATCCTGACCTACGGCACGACGGTGGTCGGGCTCGGCCGCGACGATCTGCTGCTCGGGGTCATCATCACCTCGGTGCTGGGGTTGTTCAGCCTGCCCGCCTGGGGCGCGGTGTCCGACCGGTTCGGCCGTCGACGGGTGGTGCTGTTCGGCTCGTCGCTGATGGCGTTGTTGAGCTGGCCGTTCTTCTGGTCGCTGAACTCCGGCTACCTGCCGCTGATCTACCTGACCCTGGTGGTGTGCATCAACGTCGCCAACAGCGCGATCTACGGTCCGCAGCCCGCCTACTACTGCGAGCTGTTCGAGCCCGAGGTGCGATACAGCGGTGCTTCCCTCGGCCAGCAGCTGGCGGCGGTGTTCGCTGGCGGGCTGTCGCCGCTGATCGCCACCGCGCTGCTGGCGGCGACCGGCGGCTACGGCGCCATCGCGATCTACATGACCGCGATGGCGCTGATCACCGTGGTCGCCGCGTTGCTGAGCCCGGACCCGTACCTCCGGCAGCGGTTGGACCGGATCTCGGAGCAGACGGGTCCCTGACCGCTCCGGCAGTCGTGGGCGTTGCGGTTCGGAGCATCGCGCGGATCGTGACCTGTGCTATGCCAACCGGGTCTCGGCTCGGTGTTGTGCTGGCAGAGTTTTCGTCTGCTGCCGGTGGATTTGGCGGCGGCGGCCGATCAGGCGGGTGATCAGGACGATCAGCTGGCACAGCGGGGACGGGAAGCCGAGGACGATGCCGGTTGCGATGTCGATCAGCGGCGCGGCGACCGCCGCGGCGAAGACCCAGTTCGGGGCGGTCGGCAGTTTCGGCTTTGCCGCCCAAGGAGTTCGGCGCCAGGGCTTGGCGATCGACAGCCACGCCTGGAAGGCGATCGCGGACGCCATCAACGCGGTGCCGAGCAGCTGCGACAGCGGCGGAGTCGGCAATCCCGCCTCAGCCGCCTCGACCGAGCTCTGCAACGCGTCGGACAGGATGAAGATCCCGGCGTAGAGCTGGACGATGGTGATCGCGAACTTCGCCAGTACCCACCAGTTCCGGAAGAAGCCCCAGGCCGTGGATGCCGCGAGCATGAAACCGGTGAACGCGGCGGCGTTGGCGAACGGGGCGAGCAGGCGCATGTCGACGACGTGCGCCATCGACGTCGCGCTGATCCGCACCGCCGGGTCGTCGCTGGCGGCGCTCACGGCCAGCAGGGTGAACAGCACCAGTGCCTGGGCCATCCAGCCCACCGAGGTGATCACGTGCAGCCACACCACGGCCTGCCGCCAGCGCTGCGAGGTTCCCTTCGCCATGGATGCCAGGCTGCTTGGCGCACCGATGGCGCAGCATCCGGTGAGTTCCCGGAGGCAACCCTGATCCGCGGCCCGGAGACCGGGTCCGGGACGCCGCGCCGACCGGGATTTTCACTCCCGAGGCAGCAGGCGCACCGCGGCGATCAGGCCGATGGTCGCCACCGCCGCCACGGTGATCGCGTAGGCGTTGGCCGTCCAGCTCAGGCCGACCTGGGTGACCGCCACACCGGCCGCCACCGCGGGGAGGCTGAAGGCCGAGTAGTTGACCGTGTAGACCGTCGCGAACAGCGCCGCGCGTCGGTTCGGCTCGGCGAGCTGCGAGACGCTGCCGAACGCGCCCAGGAACGCGCCGCCGAAACCGAATCCGGTGATCACCGTGCTGACGAAGAACAGCGGCGCGGACGCCGTGGCCAGTGCGGCGAGCGTGCCGAGCAGTCCGACCAGCAGCGTCGGCGAGCCGGCGATGATCGCGGCGCGCGGGCGGAGGCGGCGGAACACGATCGAGCCGATCGCACTCGTGCCCATCAGGCAGCAGACCACGAGCCCGCCAACCAGGTGGTTGTTGATGCCCAGCAGTTCGATGGCCAGCGACGGGCCCAGCGACATGTAGAAGCCGGTCATGGACCAGGTGGTGATCAGGATCGGCACGACGGCCAGGAATCGGCCGCGCGCGTTGCCCGGCACGCGGACCTCGGGCCGCAGCGACGCCAGGGCGCCGGGGCGTTGCGGAGACGTCTCGGGCATCAGCGCGACACCGACGGCCGCTGCCGCGCACGCCGCGAGGAGCAGCACGTACACCAGAGTGGTCGGGGCGGGGGCGTACTCGACGAGCAGCCCCGAGCCGATCGCGCCCGCCCCGAGCCCGATGCCCGGGGTAGCGGTGTTGATCAGCGGAGCCAGTTTCGGGCGGAGGTCCACCAGGCAGGCGCTGGTCGCCCCGGTCGCCAGACCCGTTGCGAGTCCTTGCAGGATGCGCGCGGCCAGCAACCAGCCGCTGCCGTCGGCGGCGATGAACGCGAGCATCGCGACGGCCTGGACGGCGAGCGCGGCGAGCAGGGCCGGGCGGCGACCGATGTGGTCGGACAGGGCGCCGACGGTGACCAGGGCGGCGAGCAGGGCGATCGCGTAGACCGCGAAAACCACCGTCAGCGTGATCGCGGAGAACTGCCATTCGTCCTGGTAGACGGAGTACAGCGGGGAGGGGGCCGCGGCAGCGCACATGAAGGCGAGCAGCGTGGCGGTGAGCGTCCAGAACGCGGCGGTGCGCGACAAGCGCCGGGGTGGGGCTTCGATGCTCGCATTGGCCGCAGGCGTCGGCGGGGCAGACGTCACTAGTTCTCCTAAGCAATGATGATGCCTTGGGGACGCCATTCGACGACGAACAATTCCCGCGCCGGGGGAAGATCCCACATCGTGGTCGGCCGAAGCGGTGGTGTGCCGTCTGCCGTCACGGGCCGTCAGCTGGGGGAGACGCCGCGTGGCGGGGGTTCGTCGAAGGCGGCGAGGAAGGCCTGGACCGCCGGGCGGGTGTCGTTGGTGCGCCAGGCGATCGCGAGTTCCGCGGGGGTCAGTCCGGTGACCGGCCGGGTGGTGATGCCCGGGCGGCTGTAGAGCGCCGCGTTGCCCTCCGCGAGCAGCACCACGCCCAGCCCCGCCGCGATGGCCTCGAAGACCTCGTCGGCTGATCCGGCGACCGCGCCGATCACCGGGGCGCGGCCCGCTCGCGCATCGCTGGCCAACCAGAAGTCGCGCAGCTCGGCGGCCTCCGGGGGCAGTGCGATGAACGGTTCGTCGAGCAGCTCGTGAAAGGGGATTTCCGCCCGGTCGGCCAGCGGATGGTCCGCCGGCACGGCCACCACCCGCCGCTCGCGCCGCAACGTGCGGGTGCTGATGTCGCGCGGTCGCACCGGTCGCCAGACGAATGCGACATCGGAGCTGCCGTCGGCGAGTCCGGCGGTCGGATCCGTCCAGTCCACCAGCCGAAGCACCATCCGCCACTGCGGCAGCTGCTCGCCGAACCGGCGCATCGCCCGGCGTTGCAGGCCGCGGCCGACGGCGGTCTGCATGCCGACGACGAGTTCGCGCTGCTGCGCCGCTTCCCGCGCGGCCTGCTGGGCGCGTTCCCACGCGGCGAGCGTGGCCGCGGCTTCGGGCAGCAGCGCGGCACCCTGCGCGGTGAGCACCACGTCGCGGGACCGGCGCTCGAACAGGGCGAAACCCAGTTCGCGTTCGAGCACCCGGATCTGCTTCGACAGCGCGGGCTGGGAGACGAACAACCGCTGCGCGGCGCGGGTGAAGTGCAGTTCCTCGGCCACCGCGACGAAATAGCGCAGATGCCTCAGATGGATGTCCATGACCGATGGTTATCACGCCGAAGCACGCTGCGATGCCTTCGGGCCAGGTATCCGGCGCATCGGACCGCGCCCGTGGGACTCCTGGGAAGCCAGCGCCCGCCGCCGACGTCCTGGCAGCTGCCGGACGTCGGAACGAAGTGGGTGGCAGGGCGTTTGACGACCTCGACCTGGATGCCCTGCCAAGCCCCGTGGTGGATGACGACGATCCCGCGATCAAGCCAAGCCGAGATCATTCTGTTACGAGCCGTAAGGCCGTGTCGCGCTGTCGTAGCGGCTCAAAGGACCCGCGGAGTTCGCTACCGTGGAGTTCCGATCTTGTGGGGGTGCATTGGCTCGGGATCGCGACTCGGAACCGGACGGCGTGCTGAACAAGATGAGCGGCGACGTTCGGGGAAATTTCGTGCAGGCCGGTTCGATCCATGGTCCAGTGACTTTCCAAACGGCCGACCGCGTCACCGGGCCGGGATTGGGGTCAGTGGCTGCTCCCACGCAGCGCTTGGTGCACAGCGTGCATGGACGCGACGAGCTGGTCGCTGCGGTGACGGACTTGGTGCGGTCCGGCCGGAAGATCGCAGTGGTCCATGGCGCGGGAGGTTTGGGCAAGACCACGCTCGCACTGCGCGTTGTCGAGAACGTCGCCCACGACACCGAGGCGTGGTGGGTGGATGCGTCCTCGGAGGCCAGCCTGGGCGATGGTCTGCGTGAAGTCGCGTTGCGAGCCGGAGCGAGCCCGCAGGACGTGCGGGAAGCGTGGGAAGGTCGCGCCTCAGCTCCGGATTTGTTGTGGCGACAGGTGAATCAGCTCTCCAACCGGTGGTTGTTGGTCTTCGACAACGCCGACGACGCGTATCTGCTGGCCGCAAGCCAGTCAGTTGCGGATGGGACAGGCTGGCTGCGTGCGCCGACGGACAACGGCGGCGTACTGATCACAACCCGTGACGGAAACCCCAGCATGTGGGGAAAATCCGCGAGTACCTTCGCGGTCCGATCGCTGTCCAAACAGGACGGAGCGCGGATGCTGTTGGACCGTGCGCCCACGGCTGGCTCGGTCGAGCAGGCCGAAGGACTGGCCGACCGGCTGGGCGGACAGCCGCTAGCTTTGCACCTGGCGGGGCGGTATCTCGCGACTGCGACCGAGATTCCCCTGGTTCCTGGTCTGGACCTGCCGCCAACGGAGTTCGACGGCTACCGGAGAGCGCTTGATCATCGCTGGGCAGAGCTGACCGACGTGCCGGAAACCGTGGACCAGCGGCGCGATCGAGAGATACTGAGCCGGACATGGGAGTTGTCGCTAGACCTTTTGGCTGAACGTGGACAACCGGTGGCACGGCCGCTACTGCGGCTGCTGTCGTGTCTGGCACCAGCGCCAATCCCGCTCGAACTGCTCCGCGCCGAGACCCTGAGTCAGAACGCGCTCTTTGCGGACCTGAGTGCGCAGAAGCTCGCATTGGTGATCAAGGCCCTGGAATTGATAGGGCTCGTGGAGTTCACTGCGCTTTCTGATTCCGACAGCCAAGGGGTTCCAGTGCTCGTGCTGCACCCCGTGGTCCGCGAGACGAACCGCCACGGGCTACTTGTTGGGGAGCAAAGCCAAGACCATCTCGACCTCGCGGTAGCGTTGCTTGACGCGACTACCGCCTGCGTTGGCTGCAGTGATCCCACGACATGGCCCCGATGGCGGGCGCTGCTGCCTCATTGTGGCTTTGCTGCGGTGGCGTTGCGACATCGTGGTGGGTTGGGCAAGGTCGAGACCCAGTATCGCGCCATTCTCGAACGCCAGCGTCAAATCCTTGAAATCATGCGGGGACGTTGACGACGCGACAGAGCCCGGCGGAGCCATTTCGGCCTTGAGGTGCAGCGGAAATTCGACAGCAATGATAACCATTGGTTATCGCGCCATGTATTCGACATCGAGCCCGGACGCGCCGAGGATTGCTGGCATGACTGAAGCACTGCCAACCCGTTCCCTCGGCGAGCTGGACGTTCCGGCGATCGGTTTCGGCGCCATGGTCCTGTCGCCCGGCATGTACGGCGAGATCGACGACGACCGGGCGGTGCACGCGCTGCGGCACGCCGTCGACGCCGGGGCGACGTTCGTCGACACCAGCGACGGCTACGGCGCGGACGGCCACAACGAGCGCATCGTCGGCGAGGCCGTCCGCAACCGCCGCGACGAGGTCGTGATCGCCACCAAGTTCGGCTTCCGGGTCCCAGCGGGCGCCCAGCCGCACGAGTTCCCGGTGAACTACGCCTTCGGGGAGCTGGCGGTGAACGCCGAGCCGAAGTACGTCCGGGGCTACGCCGAACAAAGCCTGGCGAACCTCGGCACCGACCGCATCGACCTGTACTACCCGCACTTCCCGGACCCGGTCGTACCGATCGAGGACACCGTGGGTGCGGTCGCCGAATTGGTGCGGGACGGCCTGGTCCGCTACCTCGGTCTGTCCAATGTGGATTCCGATCAGCTGCGTCGGGCGCACGCCGTGCACCCGGTCGCCGCGGTGCAGACCCAGTGGTCGATGTGGCAGCCGATCGACGTCGAACTGCTCGCCACCGCGCGTGAACTCGGCGTGGGAATCGTCGCGTGGAGCCCGCTGGGCGGCGGTTTCCTCACCGGAACGGTGCGCGAGGTCGCCGAGGACGACTTCCGCCGCAACGTCCCGAGGTTCGACGCGGCGCACCTGGCCGCGAACAACGACCGGTACGCGCCGATCCGGTCGCTGGCCGCGGAACTGGGCATCACACCGGGCCAGCTCGCGCTGTCCTGGCTGCTGCACCAGGACCCGGCCGTGGTGCCGATTCCGGGCTCGCGGACGCCCGCGCACATCGTCGAGAACCTCGAAGCGGCCCGGATCGGCCTGCACGCCGACACGCTCGCCCGGGTCGACCAGGCGCTGCGCGAATTCGCACCACTGGGCACCGGCAGCCTCCGCTGAGCGGCGCTCGTGAGTGAAATCCGGGTTCTCACCCGCAACAACCACTCGCGAGCCCCCACAAGCTATCGCGGCTTCGCTCGGCGTGGGTGCCCACTGATTGAGTGGTGGGTGAAGGGCACCTTTTGCCAAGTAAGTTGGTAAGAGGTGCCCTTCACTCCGTTGCGCCCACTCGCGCACGTGGATCACGGCCGAGCGACTGTGGCTATCCAGAGGAAGTCGCGGGCTCGGGTTACCGCGACCAGGCGTTGCCGGTGCAGGGCTTCGCGTTCCTCGCGGTACCAGCCGGACAGCAGCGGTTCGGCGGGTAGGAACACGGTGCGGAACTCGGTCCCCTTGGCGCGGTGCACGGTGCCGACGTGGATCGGACCGGAGGTCCGCCCGTCCCAGCGCTCCAGCGGCCGCACCGCGAAACCCGCGCTGCGCAGCACGTTCTCCCAGTGCTCGGCCGCACTGTTGGTGCGGGTGAGCACCGCCGCGTCGGAGTCGTCGTCGAGCCGCCGGAGCGCGGATACCAGCGCCTCGTCCTGGTCCTCACCCCGCCACTCGACGACCCGCCCGCCGCGCAGCACCGGCAGCGCCGAGCGCAGCGCGACGGTCGGACCGCCGTCGAGGTCGTCGAACCGGTTGATGGCATCCAGCTCACCGGCCTGCTCGATGATCGCGGTCCGGTTCCGGTAGTTGCGCCGCAGGATCTCGCCGCGGCCGTGCAACGAGATCCCGGCCTCGGAAAGCCGCCAGCCACCGGCGTAGACCTGCTGCTGGCCGTCGCCGACGAGCAGCAACTGGTTCGGCCCGTCGCCGCTGATCGCGTGCACCAGCCGCAGCCCGATCAGGGTCAGGTCCTGGACCTCGTCGACGACCACCGCGGTGTACTGCCGGGGCAGCGGGCGGCGCTCCAGTTCCGCCAGCGCCCGCATGAGCACGTCGTTGTGGTCGAACGCGCCGCGTTCGGAGAGCTCGCGCTCGTACTCGCAATAGAACTGCCAGACGTGGGCCCGGAAATCCGACGGCAGGTTCGCGCCGCGGCCCTTGCGCGGCACCGCCCGATACCCCTCCAGCGACCGGATGCCACGGCCCTTGATCACCCGGTCGATCTCGTCCTTCCAGTAGCCGCGCGAAGTCCGGAAGTTCCGCAGCGGCGTGGTGAGCTCGGTGCGCTGCCACACCGCGTCGAAGGCCTGATCCACCTGCTGCTCGTCGACCTCGGCGGCCCGCCCGCGCCCGGCCAGGAAGTCCCGAGCCCAGGCGTGCAGGTGGGTGAACTCGATGCGCTGCGCGAGCTGCGGGGCCAGCGACCGGAACTGCTCCTCGGCGATCACCGGCAGATTGCGCAGATGCGTGGTGAACAGCAGTTTCCCGGTGGTCCGCCGCGCCAGGTAGGCCAACCGGTGCAGGGCCAGCACGGATTTGCCGGTGCCCGCCGGACCGGTGATCCGCGCCGGTCCCGAATAGTTGCGTCGCACCGCACCCAGCTGGGTGTCGTCCAGGAAGATCCGCCAGTCCCGGAACGGCCGGTCCAGCGAGCGTTCGACCCGGTCCTGGCGCAGGTCGCGGACCTCGAACAGCCCTGCCGGGCTGCCCGTCTGGCCGGGGCCGCGCTGCTGCGGAATGCGCTGCGGGTTCCACATGATCGGGGTCAGGTCGAAGGTGCGGCTGTCCAAGTGGCGGGCGATGGCGAGCGCGTCAGCGGCCGCCAGCACTTGCTCGCCGCGTCGCAGGATCCGGTCCAATTCGCCCTCGGCGATCGTGAGGTACTCGCCGCTGTGGCCCTTGCTGCCGCGGTAGTCGGCGGGATGCACCACGACCGTCCGGGCCACCGCTTCGGTCAGCAGTCCCGTTTCGGTCGCCGCACCGGCCAGCAGTTCCGCGGTCCACACGAACGCCGCCCGCGCGCTCTCCCAATCGGGTTCGGCGTCGCGCAACAGGATCACCAGCACCCCGAGCGGCCCGGTGAGCACCACGTCCGGGCGGTTGGCCGGGGTGTGCGGCGCGAACTGGTTGAGCAGCGGGTACCAGCCGTTGTCGTGCTCGACCGCGAGCCGCTGCAGCACCCGGTTCTGCCAGGTCGGCAACAACCGGTCGCGCAGCTCGGCCTCGGCTTCGCGGCGCAGCCGCTCCTGGCGGTGGTGGAAGGTCCCGGTCACGGCGCCTCCGTATCGTCTCGGACACCCGCACCGGTCGGCTCGTACGAGCGCAAGAGCCGAAATCGTCACTCATGACGCCTCCGGTGTCCGGGCGCGAAACCCGCCCGGTCGGCGGCACGGCCGCCGCGGGGTTGACCACGGTTCGAGCACGCTCGGTGTCGACATTAATGCGTTCCGTGGCATTTTCGACCGCCATCGCGGCGGATCACCTGGATGTCGCAGGAGGTGGTCAGCTGAGCTCTTCGGCCACCAGCCGGTCCAATGTGGACAACGGCAGGGCGCCGTGCCGCAGGATCATGTCGTGGCAGCGCCGGATGTCGAAGGCGGCGCCGAGGCGATCTCGGGCCGTTGCCCGGATCCGCTCGATCTCCAGCCGCCCCACCAGGTACGACAGCGCCTGACCGGGAAGTGCGATGTAGCGGTCGATCTCGGCGGCGGCCTCGACGCGTGACAGCGTGGTGCAGGTGAGCAGGTGGTCCAGCGCCCGCTGGCGGCTCCAGCCGAACTCGTGCAGGCCGGTGTCGACCACCAGCCGTGCCGCGCGCAGCAGGTCCTGCACGACCATGCCCAGCCGCGCGAGGTCGTCGGAGTACAGGCCCATCTCGTCGGCCAGCCGCTCGGTGTAGAGGCCCCAGCCCTCGCTGTAGGCGGTGATGCCGATCAACCTGCGCAGCATCGGCAGATCGGTGCGCTCCTGGGCGAGGCTGAACTGCAGGTGGTGGCCGGGCACCACCTCGTGGAACGCGATCACCTCGGAGGTGTAGCGCGGTCGCTGCTCGGCCTGCTCGGTGTTGGCGAAGTACACCCCGGGCCGCGAACCGTCCAACGCGGGTGACAGGTAGACCCCGATCGGCGTGGTGTCGGAGGCCGCGCCGGGCATCGGCCGCACCTCGCACGGTTGGCCGGGCAGCCGCCCGAACCACTGCGGCAACGCGGCTTCGGCCCGGGCGATCGCGCTGCGCGCGGAGCTCAGCAGCTCCTCGCCGTCGCGCCAGTACAGCGCCGGATCGGTTCGCAGGCGGTGCAGCACCGCATCCGGATCGCGTTCGCCCCACACCAACTCGCCGAGCTCGGCGATCTCGCCGCGCAACGCCGCGAGGTGCGCGAGCCCCGTCTCGTGCAGTTCCTGCGGAGTGTGGTCGGTGGTGAGCTGGCCGCGAACCAGCCGCCGGTAGATCTCGTGACCACCCGGAATCCAGCACAGGCCGGGCTGTTCGGCGGGGCGGGCGTGCGGGGCGATCTCGTCCGCGAGCACGTCCCGGTAGCGCCGCAATGCCGGATGCACCACGTCGCTCAACAGGCGCTTGCGGGCTCCGTGCAGCACCCGGTCGTGCAGGTCCGGGATCAGCAGCGGGTCGGCGTCCGGCGCCGCCAGGTAGTCGTCGAGGTGGCGGATGGCGTTGTCGACCAGCGGACGCACCGGCACCCGCCCGGCGGCGACTCCGATGCGGTGCCGCTGCGCCGCGGCCGTGGTGAACTCGGGGATCCGCCGCAGCCGCTGCAGGAAGTCCTCGGCCTGCAGCGGGTCCGCGATGGGCACCTGCCCGAGGTGGAACAGCAGGCCCGCGACCGGCGCGAACAGGTTCCCGATCACGGTGTACTCCGGCAACCGGGCGTCGAAGCGATCCACCATCGCCTGCGCCCGGTGCACCACCACCGCGATGGTCAGCCGCTGCTCCAGATCGGCGTGCGCGGTGTCCACCGCCATGGCGCGGATGCGGATGTCCTCGGCGCGTTCCCGCAACGCGTACTCGGCGTTGGCGGTGATGTCCGGCAGCCGGTCGTCGCGGTCCCGGTCACCGTAGAGCGTGGCGCTCACCGGGTCCGCGTCGAACAGCACGGCCAGCAGTTCATCAGCGAGTTGCGCGGACGTGCTCACAGCGTCCTATGTTGCCCCCACCCGCCCGATTTCGCGGCCGTTGCGCGTGAAGGATTCGCGGCGCTTTCCCAACTCGCGGACTACGCGTGCTGCGCCGAACGGGGCAGGGACAATGGGGGGCGTGGACCCGCTGCACGATCCCGACGACGAAGCCCTGCTCGACCCGAGGCAGGCCCGCGAGCTCGCCGGATTGGTCGAGACCGCACGGCTGGCCTCGGCCGCCGTGCGCTACGGGCTGCGTACCCAGGTCGGTGCGGCGACGGTCGTGCTCAACCAGGACAACCCGCTGCCCGCTGCCAATCACGCCTGCGCCCTGTGGGGAACGCTCGCGGAGGTCGCCGGAACCCTGCTGGAGCTGGAGCAGGTCTTCGCCGAGGCGGGCCGCTCGGAGGCCGTCGTCTACGCCTCGCCGACCACCGTCGCGGAGATCGAGGGCATCGCCGACGACGCGGGCTGGCGCGCGGTGGAGGAGATCGTGGCGATGTTGCACCGGGTTCGCCAAGATCCCCGAGGCGTGGCGCGCCCGGCCGAGGACCGCGACCTGCCCGCGATCGTCGAGCTCATCGCGGACGACGCCGGGCTCTCCGAGGCGGGCGAGCGGCGGCTGCTGCGCAACCTCGGACACCGCATCGACGAGCCGCGCTGCGTGCTGCGGGTGATCGACGACCGGGGCGCCGACCGCATCTCGGGGTTCGCGCTGGGCTTCGTCGAGCGCGGCGTCGGCCTGGTCGAGCAGGTGGTCGTGCGCGCGGGTCGGCGGCGCCGGGGTGTCGGCCGAGAGCTGGTCGCGGACGTCGTCGACGAGCTGGGCGAGCGCGGCGCGCTGCTCGTCGCGGCGCACTGCGAAGAGGGCGGCACCGCCGAGCGCTTCGCCGAGGCCTGCGGGTTCGAGGTGGTCTACGCGGTGACCTCCTACGCGCGCAACATCGACGACATGCTGTAACGGCGGCCCAGCCAGGACCAGCGGGCCGGGTTCACGCGAGAACACCTGCGCAACAGCTCCGCGGTGCGGTAACTCGATTGACCGCGCCGCAGCCGCATGCTTCCCTTAGTTCGCCTAAATAGCTTGGGAGGACAGGTGTCGAGCGACTCGGCGATGGCGGATGAGACCACCGAGGACTCGGGCACCGACTCCCTACCCCGCGAGATCTGGATCCTGGTCGCCAGCAGCTTCATCGTCGCAATCGGCATGGGCATCGTGGCGCCCGCGCTGCCGACCTTCGCGGCCAGCTTCGACGTCGGGGTCACCGCGGCGTCCTTCGTGATCAGCGCGTTCGCCATGATGCGGCTGTCCTTCGCACCGGTCAGCGGTCGACTGGTGTCGCGGTTCAGCGAGCGGTCGATCTACCTGTGGGGCATCAGCATCGTCGGTGCGAGCACCGGCGCCTGCGCGTTCGCCGATTCCTACTGGCAGCTGCTGGTCTTCCGCGCCCTCGGCGGTACCGGTTCGACGATGTTCACGGTGTCCTCGGTGGCGCTGCTGGTGCGCCTGGCCCCGCCGCACCTGCGCGGTCGCGCGTCCGGCGTGTGGGCGACGAGCTTCCTGCTCGGCAACATCTCCGGGCCGATCATCGGTGGATTCGTGGTCGGGTACTCGCTGCGCGTGCCGTTCATCAGCTACGGTATCTCGCTGTTCATCGCGACCTTCATCGGCTGGCTGCTGCTGCGCAAATCGAAGCTGGCAGCGCGGCAGCCGGACACCGGCACGCCGTCGATCACGGTTCGTCAAGCGCTGCACCACCGTTCTTACCGGGCTGCGCTGCTGTCGAACTTCAGCAACGGCTGGTCCGTTTTCGGCGTTCGGGTCGCGCTGGTCCCGCTGTTCGTCGTCGAGGTGCTGCGCGCCCCGCAGTCGATGGCCGGGGTCGCGCTGTCCGTGTTCGCCGCGGGCAACGCCGCGGTGCTGCTGCTGTCCGGCCGAATCGCCGATCGGCGCGGCCGTCGACCGATGGTCCTGCTCGGTCTCGCGGTCTCCGGTGCGGCCACCGCATCGCTGGGCTTCGCCGACTCGGTCCCGTGGTTCCTCGGGGCTTCGCTGATCGCGGGCATGGGCGCCGGGATCCTCAACCCCGCCCAGACCGCGGCCGTCGCCGACGTCATCGGCGGGAACGGCAAGGGCGGGTCGGTGCTGGCCGGGTTCCAGATGTCCGCCGACTTCGGCGCGATCGTCGGCCCGCTGATCGCCGGAGCGCTCGTCGACACGATCTCCTACCGGGCGGCGTTCGTGGTCACCGGACTCACCGCGGCGGTCGGTCTGCTGGCCTGGGTCGGCGCTCCCGAAACCCGCCCCACCAGGACGATCAACCTGCCCCGCCGACCAGAACCCCTCGACGAAGCAGCCTGATCGCCCGAGCCAGTGGGCAGAGCCTGCGGCGGTGCGAGTTGCATGCCGCTTCAAACAAGACAAAGCCAGACGCCGCCCGCCACTCGTCGCAGGCGCGGTTCGGCGCTGGCGTTGGGCAGGTGTCCGGTCGCCTGCGCCGGGGTATTCCGGCACTGACGTCGTGACCCAGCGGCGTTCGGTGTTCTGCCTGCCGACGCGGGAGGACGACATGAGCATGACCACCGGTATTCCCGGCAGCGAACTGACCGACGAACTGCTGCTGCGGGAACTGCACCACCTGCACCAGACCCGCAACGAGACCTTCCTGCACGGTTCGGCGGATGCGCTGCGGGAGCACACGGCGCGCACCTTCGAGCTGGAGCAGGAGTACCTGCGGCGGTATCCCGACCGCGAAGTGGATCCCCGCCGCACCCGTTCCGGTGCGAGAGGAGAGCCGCAACATGCCTGAGCCACGCGTCGTGATCATCGGCGGCGGACACGCCGGCCTGACCCTCGCGCTGCGCCTGCAGTCGAAGCTGCGGCCCGGCGAAGCCAAGCTCACGATGATCGACACCCAACCGCACATGACCTACCAGCCGTTCCTGCCGGAGGCCGCAGCCGGTTCGCTGGAACCCCGGCACGTGGTGGTGCCGCTGCGCGAGGCGCTGCGCAAGAGCGAGGTGCTGACCGCTGAGGTGTCCCGGATCGATCACGCCAAACAGCGGCTGACCGCGACGCTCGGGGACGGCCGGGTCGAGCACTTCGGCTACGACATCCTGGTGGTGGTGCCCGGTTCGATCTCGCGGGCGCTGCCGATTCCCGGCCTGGCCGAACAGGGCGTCGGCTTCAAAACCATCGGCGAGGCGATCTTCCTGCGCAACCACGTGCTGTCCAGATTGGACATCGCGGCCAGCACCAGCGACGAGCGGCTGCGCCGCAGGCTGCTGACGTTCGTGTTCGTCGGCGGCGGCTACGCGGGCATCGAGGCGATGGCCGAGCTGGAGAGCATGGCCCGCGACGCGATCCGCAGCTATCCGCAGCTGTCGCCCCAGGACATGCGCTGGGTGCTGGTCGAGGCGATGGGCCGGATCATGCCCGAGGTCAGCCCACCGATGAGCGAATACACCAAGCGACGGCTGGAAGAACGCGGCATCGAGGTGAAGCTGAACACCACCGCGAAGTCCTTTGTGGATGGACATGCGGTGCTCTCGGACGGCGACGCGTTCGACACCGACACGGTGGTGTGGACGGCCGGGGTCAAACCGCACCCGATGCTGGAGGAAAGCGACCTGCCGAGGGATGCCAAGGGCCGCGTCGAATGCACGGCGAAACTGCAGGTCCGAGGCACCCACAACGCCTTCGCGGCAGGCGACTGCGCCGCGGTCCCGGACCTGAGCAGCAGCGATCCGGACGTGCTGTGCAGTCCGTCGGCGCAACACGCGGTGCGCCAGGCCAAAGTGCTGGCCGACAACATCGTCGCGCTGCTGCGCGGCGAACAACTCGTCAACTACAAGCACAAGTACGCCGGATCGGTCGCCGGACTCGGGCTGTTCCAGGGCGCCGCCGAGGTCTACGGGGTGAAGCTCAAAGGATTCCCGGCCTGGCTGCTGCACCGCACCTACCACCTCGCGAAGATGCCGACCGCATCCCACAAGGCCCGCATCCTCGGCGACTGGCTGCTGGGACTGCCGTTCCGCCGCCAAGTCGTCGCGCTCGGCGAACTGCACGACCCCCGCGCCGAATTCATCAAAGCGGCCAACACCCGCGGCCTGCCCGGCGCGCGCCGTCAGGTGGGCTGACCGCGATCACTCCAGACCGGACAGCGGGGCGACCCCGTGCTCCCAACGCACCAGTCGCCGTGCCTTGCCCGACTCGGTGCGCGGGATGTGATCCGGCGGCAGCACCCGGACGATGCAGCCGATGCCCAGTCGCGCACGCAGCGCCTCGGTGAGTTCGCGCTCCAGCACCTCGGCATCGCCGTGCGGGTCGTGCGGCTCGACGGCGATCCGCAGCTCGGGCCGCGAGCGGTCCCGGCGGTCCTCGACGATCAGGTAGTGCGGCGCCACCCGCCGATCGGCCAACAGCACCGACTCGATCTCCGACGGGAACACGTTGACCCCCCGGATGATCAGCATGTCGTCGGTGCGCCCGAACACCCGACTCATCCGGCGCAGCGTCCGCGCCGACCCGCGCACGGGCCCGTGCAGCGAAGCCACATCCCCGGTCCGGTAGCGCAGCAGCGGAGTACCGGTCTTGGTCAAGGTGGTGAACACCAACTCGCCGACCCCACCATCCGGCAGCGGCGCACCATCCGGGCCGATCACCTCGGGGTAGAAGTGATCCTCCGCGATGTTCAACAAACCCCCGGAGTCCAGCGACTCGCACGCCACGCCCGGCCCGATGATCTCGGTGAGCCCGTAGATGTTGAGCGCCCGCAACCCCAACAGCCGCTCGACGCTGTGCCGCATCTCCTCCGTCCACGGCTCAGCGCCGAACAACCCCACCCGCAGCGACAACTGATCAGCGGTGATCCCGGTCGAGGCGAACGCCTCACCGAGGTAGATCGCGTACGACGGGGTGCAGCACAGCGCATCGGGCCGCAGGTCGAGCAGCAACCGCAGCTGCCGGTCGGTGGCACCGCTGGACGCCGGTAGCACGGTCGCACCCAGCCGCATGGCGCCGTGGTGCACGCCGAGCCCACCGGTGAACAGCCCATAACCGTAAGCGCAGTGCACGAAGCTCCGCCGCGTCACACCAGCACCACCCAGCGCACGCGCCATCACCTGCGCCCACACATCGACGTCGTGCGCGGTGTAGGCCACCAGCGTCGGCCGCCCCTTGGTACCCGAGGAACCGTGCACGCAGACGATGTCCTCCTCGGGTGCGGTGCGCAGCCCGAACGGGTAGTTGTCCCAGAAGTCCTGCTTGGTGACCAGCGGCAACCGGTTCAGCTCGTCGAGCCCGACATCGGCACCCCGCGAGACCCCGCAGTCCCGCAGCCGCCCGGCCTGCCACCCGTCGGCGGCCAGCAACCGGTCGATCAGCCGACGCAAACGTTGTTCCTGCAGTTCACGGCGTCTCTCAGGGTCGGCTCCCTCGGCCTCGGGAACCACCAGCGAAGGACGCGCCCGCTGTGCTGTCGCCACGCCCCAGGGTGTAGCAGCTCCAGGGCGCCCGTGGGTAGATCCAAGAGGGGGGACCCCCGACAGAGCCCCGGGCAGCGCTGTTGTACTGTGTTCACACACGAGATGAGCGGTGCGGAAACGAACCGAACACCTCGGGGTGAGCAAGGGGCTGTGGCGCAGCTGGTAGCGCACTTGACTGGCAGTCAAGGGGTCACGGGTTCGAATCCCGTCAGCTCCACATCGTTGACCTGGGCCGATGCGACCGAGCATCGGCCCAGGTTCGTATTGCCTGTCTAACTGCCTGTCTATCTCTTCCAGGTCGGGCAATGGACACTGGCTCGACTCCGAGTGCGGACTCGATGACAGCGTAGGCCGCGTCGCAATGGGAAGCCGGTGATCCGTCTGCGTGCCGCCGCCGAGACTTCCCCTCCCGTCGACATAGGTAGCCGCTATGGCCTGCCCAGGCATGGTTTAGTCTAGTGACGTAGTCGGAGGTAGAGAGCATGGTCTGACGGGCTAGGAGCGTCGGTTGTTGATCTCAAGCGTCACCACTGTTCCGTCTCGTCCGAATGCGACCGGTCTACCGTTCGATGCGCCGTTCCCTGCGATCTGGCTCCACTTGTTCCAGACTCGCTGAGCGCTACGGAAATATGATCCCAGTCGTTCCTGTCCAAGCTCCTCATATACACTTTCTTCAATCCCTCGAAAAACGTCCAATCGCCTACCATCAGGTAACGGCATTGAGTATTGTGTTCCTTGCGCGGACAAACCTCCCGGCAAGGGGAATCTTCGGGATGTCTTGATCTCAGCCGCATCCTCTAGCGGTAATCCATATTGGCCCTGGCTATCTTCATATAGCCGTGGTGTGCGGTACTTTGCTGCTGTCTCGCCGTCGCCAGCAAACGCCAGAACTGAGGCGGCGAAGGTTCGAGCGAGGACCCGCGAGAACCAGCGACGGCTTGCCTGCGGAATCGAAACTACTTGGGGAATTTCTAAGTCTTGTTCTGCGAGTTCGGAATAGTTCTCGCTTGCGCCGAATTCCTCGTCTTCTATTGGTTGGTCTGGCTCGATTGCCAGGAGATCATCTGATGTGGGCGTGCGAGTACTGAAGGGCTCAGGAGGACCGTCGACTTCCTCAGAGAGCATTTCATCTAACTCATCGTCGGTTCCAGACCACAGCTCACTTTCGCCTGGTGGGTCTAATACGCAGACCTTGATTCCGGACGGCAAGAAGCGCGAGGCTACCATCAGAGAGGATAAGTTTTGTCCTTCAATTTCTACGGAACGTACCTGAGTGCACGCTTTCGCTAGTTGTCCTATTATCTTCGTCTCGCCTGGGGAGTGTGTTCCCTTGCATTCCAGCACGACAATCTTGAGTCCACCGCCTCCGCGGATTCGTCGGCCAATAAGGAAATAATCTGGGCGGCTTTGCAGGCCAGCTACTTGTGTTGCTGATCCTATGCCAGGGATGCCGCGATCGAGAGCAAAGTCTGCATCCACCGGGCTGAATTCCCATCCAGGGTGCTGTTTGCGTAGAGTCTCCTGTGCAATGACTAGGGCGAGTCCAATTCCAAGATACTCGGATTGGGCGACTTTGTGGTGGTGGACGACTTCGTCTCCAAGAGACGACAGCGAGAGTTTTCCCTTCTTGGTCTCCAGTGTGGCGCAATAACGCAGTTGGGCCCAGTGGTGGGCTATTGCCGTGAATGGAGAGTCTCCGTAGAAAGTGGTCGCAACGCCTACCTGGCGTAGCACCTCGACAGGTGTGACGGAAAGCGCTTCCGGGAGATCTGCTGGTACTATTCTTGGATTTTTTCGGAATCGGTACGCGGGGAATTTTATGGATCTCCGGTGGGCTTCTTTGGTTACCTTGTCGACGAGTGGCTGAGATGAATCTAACTCGACAAAACCCGGACTTGCTAGATGGCGCAACAAGTGTTCGACAGCCACTTTCCCCGCCTCCGATCCGTGATTTTTACGGAGCAGACGGTACGCAGGAAGCTAGCATCACAACAACGATTGATAACACAACCACCGTTCTGGCTGGCAACCATACGGCGTAGCGCATGGGGAAGTTAGGCTGACCAGGTGCTCAGGAGCGTGCAGAAGTCGTTGTGATCCCTCCGTGCGCACGCCGCGCCAACCAGACGTTTCCATCAAGGTGGGTCCCGCTGAAAACCGCTCCGTCGCTGAAGTGGATCCAATCAAACGGATTCGCGGGTCAGTTTCTCGTTGAGCAGCACAACATTCTGCCGTTGGTCAAGCAGAAAGCAGAGCAGGGAACGGTCTTTCGCTTCGTGGTCGGTGACGAGACGTCACCGGCGGTCATTCAGCGCGCGGTCGAAGAGGGCACCACCGGCGGGCTGGAAGGCCGCATTCAGATGATGCGTCGGTACCTCAGCAAGGTTGCCGAACTGCCGAACGTCGAAGTCCGCACGCACGGCACGATCCTCTACAACTCGCTGTACCGCGCTTCGATGACCAGCTGCTCGTCAACGGACATGCCTTCGGCTCGCTTGCGGGCGAGAATCCGGTCATGCACCTGCGCAAGGTTCCAGACGGGCCGATGTGGGAGCACTACCTACGCTCGTTCGAGCGGGGGTGTGGGACGTCGCCACGCCTGACACTGTCTGAGGAGAACAACCGTGGCCCGCCGACGCTGGTGACTCGCAATCACGGCAGCAGCTGGTAATTCTCCTCGCTCGCCAAGGCAACGTCGATGAGCTTCGAGTCCGAGCCGACGCTGGTGACTCTCTGGCCGTTGACCTGTTGGCTGCCCTGCTTGCTGATCGGGGCTACGTCGACGAGGCGATCTCTGTACTCCAAGTCCGAGCCGACGCTGGTCGCGCCTCGGCTGCGGTGCGGTTGGTTGATCTGCTTGTCGACAAAGGCTGCGTTGATGAGGCGATCTCTGTACTCCGAGTCCGAGCCGACGCCGGTTGTATTTGGGCTCCGGAGCGGCTGGTTAACCTGCTCGTCGACCAAGGTCGCGCCGACGACGCGATCGCTGCGCTTCGAGTCCGAGTCGACGCTGGTGACTCTCTGGCCGTTGACCGGTTGGCTGATTTGCTCGTCAACAAAGGCTGCGTTGATGAGGCGATCGCCGTAGTCCGAGTCCGAGCCGACGCCGGTCACGTCTGGTCAAAGATTTGGTTGGCTCGCCTGTTCGATGATCAAGGCGACTTCGACGAACTGCGTGCCGAATGAGGTGAGGATAGGCGGTGTCGGGCTGCTGCGCGATCACCAGGTCGTGACAGGGGTTGGCGGGTCACTTGGCCACAACGGCTGGGTCAGTTCGGTGGCGATCAGTCGGGACGGGACCAGTTGACCACCATATCTAACTGCCTGTCAGACGGTGCGGGTTCCTACGGACACTCATGGACGCCTCAGGACTGTCCGCGCTGGCTAGGGCGACAGGAAGCAGATAGATCAACTCGCCAACGTGCCTGGCAATCAGAGGTGCGGGCCGCAGATGTGACGGGCTGTCGTGGTCCCAGTTTTGGTCTCATTCGCTACCGTTCATCGGCGGTCGGCTACATTCGCTCCAGGCTTCTGACCAAGACATACGGTTCAGGCGAAGGGTGCTGAACGGGTGGTCATAGAGCTGAAAGGCGGGAGGTTGGTGGCTAGACTTCGGCCCGGCGACCGCAGCGCTGTTCATGGAAATCCACGAGCGCTGCCTGTCTAACTGCCTGTCAATCGGTGCGGACTCCGGCGGACACCCGTGGACAGGTCCGGACTGACCGCGCTGGCCAGCGTGCCACCCGCAGCAGGTAGATCAACCCGCCAATGTGCCTGGCAGTCAAGGGGTCACGGGTTCGAATCCCGTCAGCTCCACCGATCGCAGAGACCATCTACCTGAAGCAAAACCGCAGGTAGATGGTTTTTTTGTGCGTTCCGATGGTGATCTTGGCCTGATCGGCATCATCCACAGCTGTGGACCACCGTAAGCCTTGAACATTCAGAGTGGCCATTTCTCGGTGCCTGCAACAACGGCCGAGGTGCATCTACGATCATGGCCCGTGAGTGGTGAGGGAAGATCAAGCGCTCCTCGGGCCCGAGCCAGGTGGATCAGGTCCAGTGTCTCTGTGATCGTGCTCCTTATTGGTTCCTTGGCTGTCTTGAGCGCTTTGATTCTGTTCATGCCTGGTGCGGTAGTCGATCACGACCTCTCAGGTGCACGCATCGCTCCCAAGGACCGCCTGAGCGCAGTCAACGCCGTGCGCACCACACTCCTGCAAGCCGCTGGGGGCATCGTGGTGTTCTTTGGCGCGTACGCAACGTGGCGACAGTTGCGCATTAGCCAGGACGGCCTCAACGCGATGCGGGAAGGCCACGTCACCGACCGCTTTACCAATGCGGTCGATCAGTTGGGCAGCGACAAGCTCGACGTCAGGATCGGTGGTCTGTACGCGCTGTGGCGCGTCGCTGATCACTCGCCCAGAGAACGCGAAGCGGTCATCTCGATCATGGCTGCGTTTCTTCGAACGCATTTGCCTTGGCCACCCACTGAACAAGGTGTGCCATCGCCGAACGTCTCCATCAACGAGGTTCCGCCACTGGAAACACGTGCTCCAGATAGTCAGGTGGCCCTGACTGCGCTCGGGGTGCTTTCCGAAGGCCGTGCCCCAACTTGGCTCAACGTGAGCGGTACCGATCTCCGGCGAGCTGACTGCGATGGCCTGAACCTTCAGGGGATCGTGTTCGATCGCGCGTGCATGGAAGCGGCGACTCTTTACCAGGTAAACCTGACAAAGGCGTCGCTTGCCGAGGTCAACCTGAGGCACGCCGAGTTGGCGACTTCGATCATGCACGGGACTCGATGTGTGGCAGCCGACTTACGCGGTGTGCGTCTGGTCTGGAGCGACCTTTTCGAAGCCGATCTGACCGGAGCGGACTTGCGCGAGGCGAATCTGCGCAAGGCTCGTGCCCGGGGAACCTTGTTTACAGGGGCGGACCTTCGCATGGCCGATCTCCGCGGAACGGACTTGTCTGCGGCCACACTCACTCAGGCCCAGCTGCAGGGGGCTCTGGTCAGCAAGACGACGACTTGGCCGATCGGGTTTGACGTCAGTGACACGGGCGTGATCGTCACCGACGACCCTAACCACGAGCCAACCATGCTTTCCGGATTTACCCTACGGACCGATCTCGTGCCTTTACGGACCGACGCCTGATCCGCAGTTCGGAAGGCTTGCGGGACGGCAGGTGGCTCTCAGCGACTCACTAGACCGCCCACCGGATCCGGTGCGGGTGGGCTCCTTGGCTGTCCGGGCTGCATCGGTTGACCTCTACCAAACTTGAGGTTGCATGCTTTCGGTTCTCGCATCGTCGAATGGATGCGAGCGGGTGGTATGCGAGTGTCAAGGAAAGGAACATCATGACGACAACGACAACCGACGGCCCAGCTGGCGCGGCCAGCCAGGTCACCGTGCTCGGTCTCGGTGACATGGGATCGGCGATTGCCAAGACGTTCGTCGACCGTGGATATCGCACGACGGTCTGGAACCGGACCGCGAGTAAGAGCGCGCCGTTGATCGCCGCCGGTGCCACGGCGGCCGCGACGGCTGCGGAGGCGGTGGCAGCGAGCCCGCTGGTCGTGGTCTGTTTGCTCGACAGCACAGCGGTTGACGAGGTACTGGGTTCGGTTGATGCTGCGGTCGCAGGCAAGGTGCTGGTGAATGTCACGAGTGGCTCGCCCGCCCAGGCGCGGGCGAACGAGCGCTGGGCGAGTGAGCGCGGTGCCGGGTACCTCGATGGCAAGATCATGGGAGATCCGCCGTACGTTGGTACACCGAACGTCATGTTCCCGTTCAGTGGTTCCCGCAGCGCGTTCGATGCCCACGAGTCAACGCTGCAGCTGTTGGGCAGCATCGCGTACCACGGCGAAGACGCCGGCTTGGCCGCGGTCGAGTTCATGGCCCAGGTCGCGGTGGGTTACGAATTCCTTATCGGCTTTCTGCACACGCTCAGGCTGGTTCAGGCGGAAGGCGTCGATGTGGCGGAGTTCGCCGAGCGTGTCGCTGGCTCGTTGGGCGGTTACCCGCCGTTGTTGACCTCGTTCGGCAAGGCGGTCAAGAGCGGTGCGTACGGACCGGATCTTGGTTCGCTCAACGTCCAGGCCGCGCTGATGGACGACATGATCAGCCATCGGGAATCCATCGGCGTGGAAGCCGTGCGGATGCGGGAGGTCAAGGAACTGATGGATCGTCGGATCGCTGGCGGCCACGGCGAACAGGGATTTTCGAGTTTGTTCGAGTTGTTGGCGAAGCGACAGTGACGCCTGTTCATTGCCACGGTGAGCTGTGTCGATCGCTCGTGCGGGGATGTGGCCCGCAGTTGCTCGACCGGCGTTGAACCATCACGGGCCCAGGCAATGCCTGTCGCCGGGTGCGGGTGTGCGGGATTGATTCACGATCTCGGGCGCCTGCACCCCGTCCTGGTTGCATGACTTGGACGGTCGAAAGGCCACCTCGCCGTACACCACCCGAATCCAGCTTCGAGATTACGACATCGGATTTGAGAACCTACAAACAATCTGTAGGGTCTCACGCCTGGCGACATGTTGATCTTCGCTGACCTGCGGGTTCACTGCGGCAGAGCGAGTGACTATCTGAGTGACAATTGCCGCGCACATCTGCGGACACCTACGGATGTGCCCGCACTGCTTTTGCAGGCTCCGAGGCCGCCTGTTTACCCGATGCATCCTCACCCGGCCGCCGCAATCCTGTTCGCGCCGCCCTCTGCGCGGACTCCGTCACATACGATATTGATGTTGGTGGACGGCTGACCGACGGAGGTGGCAGGTGGATCGACGAATCCGGGGAGTCGGCCGGGACGACGAACTTCGGGACGAAGACTTGTCGAAGGGTGATGAGGTTCTAGTGGCCCCAAGCGACGGCAATCAACCCTCCAGCCGTGCCGGATCAGTCAAGAGGCAAAAGTGGGGCTGGTGGATTGGCACGATTGTGTTGCCGATTCTGTTATTTTTACTGCCCTACATAATGGGCGGGCCGAAATCGTCGGACCGTGATGGCAGCGCATCGACTCAGTCGACTTCCTCGTCTCCTCCTTCCAGTTCGGAGACGCTGCCGCCTTCTGCAACCGCGACAAGCATTGGAAACAATCCGGTCGACGACGCAGCGGTGAGGCTTGTGGCTCATACTATGAAAGTCAACGTCAACGAGAACATTGATCTTGACGTCGTTCCACCTGTATCCCCGGGAGGAAACGGGGAGG
The DNA here is from genome assembly GCF_052246905.1 of Saccharopolyspora antiqui. Lineage (NCBI taxonomy): Bacteria > Bacillati > Actinomycetota > Actinomycetes > Pseudonocardiales > Pseudonocardiaceae > Saccharopolyspora > Saccharopolyspora antiqui. The sequence goes on along the minus strand of NZ_JBQQBO010000017.1, from coordinate 39,930 downwards.
ACGTATTCATCGGAGAGAATACCATTCAAGTCGATGACCAGACACTCGCGGCGCTTGCTTCAGGAACTCCACCGTCCAGTGAATCGCAGTGTCTCGAACGGTCTGAAAAGAACGGAAAATGGTTTCAAGAGTTTGAACGCGGGGCGCAATTCTGCGGTCGGACCGACGAAGGCCGCACATTCTACTTGCGGGTCATTGAGCCTGCTCAGGCTACTGACGACGTCAGCATTGAAGTGACGGTGTGGGAACTTTCCAGCTGATGTGGCAACCTCGACCTCGTCCAGGCTCAGGCCTGAATCGACGGCCGGAAAGTCAGCATTGCCGCTGCTACCGCCTGATTCCCGTCGACACGAAACAGCAGGTCAGTCAACCAGACGACACCCAGCCGCCACTGGAAAACACCAGGTCAGCGACAGGTAACGCGGGTCACCTAGGGTTACCTCGTCGCAGAGGGTCTGAAGCCAGCCGCGGCGCTGCGCATAGGGATGAGTACTGGGCATCTTGATCTCCTCGCGCCGTGGTGACTTTGGCATGCTCGATGCTGGCTTGCAGGGCGTCCAGGAGGTCGGCCATGGCTGTCGTGATTCTGATGTATTTAATTGGCGTTGTTGTCGACGATCTTCGTGATGTTGTCCTGGACTAGTCGCAGCTTTGCGAAATCTCGTCGGCGGGCGCGGTCCTGGGGAATGGCTCGGGGTTGTGGTTCCAGTGCTTGATCTGGGACCGGTCCCGGACGTGCATGCTTAGGGTGCGTACATGCCTTTCGTTGATCTGCCAGAGCTAGGTTTGACCGGAAACTGGTTGGTCACGCCAGCCGAACGGATGCTCGCCGCGCGCACGTTGCCCGCAGCGCCGCCGGGAGCGGATCTTGGGACGCGCTGTAATCGGCTCGCCAAGACGCTGGTAGCGGTTAAAGACGGAATGCGCGCCGACCTCGATGGCGTCAGTTGTGCTGTTACGACGGATAGTGGGGTTGGTCGGTCGTGTCGTGGTACGTCCCCGTTGGCGTAGGCGTTGGGGTCTTCCTCGTCTTCCTTTTCGTTCGGCGGGGTCATCCCGGCAGTGCGTGACGAGCGAGCGCACCGCAAGGCGATGGCGGAGCGAGCCGCCAGGGTCCGCGTAAACCGGACCGGACCCAGCGAGCTGGGTGCGCTGCTGCACGTGTGCCGCCGCGAGCCGCGACAGCAGCGCAAGCTCACGATCCGGGCGTCGCTGATCGGCCTCGTGGTAGTCGTGGCCGTGCTCTGGGCGGGGATCGGGAGCCTCTCGAACAGGTCATACGAGCACTGGGTTCCGATCGGCGCCTTCGGCGCGATGGCAGGCATCGCCCTCTCCGTGCTGCTCACCGGCTTCGCCGCCGGTTTCCACTACCTGCGGCATCGCGACGAGGAATTCCGGTTGCACGAAGGCGGTTTCGTGCACGCCGATGCGCGCGGCACGCGGAACGTCCTGTGGGACGACATCGTCGAGGTTGGGGACAACAACGGACTGCACTGGACCGCGGCGGGCAACGTCAAGATCCGCGACGGACGGACGATCGTCGTCTCGGGCTCTATCCAGGACGGGTCGACGTTCGTCGAGGACCTCCGCCAGGCCGTGTACCACGGACGCTATCCCCGGCACGAGACGCATGTGATCGCGCCGGGTTGACCCGGCCAAAACACGACGTAGAGCCACCGTGGCTTCCCATCTGGCCACATCCGCAGGACCACGACCGCAGAGGAGATCCTGGCCGAGGTCCGCCTCGTGCAAGCCACCACCAAGAAACTCGTCGACAACAACGAGAAGTAAAGACACCAGAATTACAAGACACTAGTGCGAAGACAATTTGGAACGGCCGAGCCCCCACTGTTCCAGCTCTTTGACGTGGACCGGCGTGGACCATCACACCAGCGAACCATGCGAAACGTGCAGGTGGGGGAGAAGTCAGCAAACGCCAAAAGGTCGAGTAATTCCAGGTCGCGGAAACTCCGAAGTACTGGCAGTCAAGGGGTCACGGGTTCGAATCCCTCAGCTCCACGGACTCGGGCGATGTGTGTTCGCGGAAAGCGCGAACCGTGTCGTACGTTGTGTTGATCGCGGGGGCCGAGCCCCCGCGAACATCATCCCAGGTCAGTGCACGCAGTTCACTGGTGCGCCGCGCCGGTCGAGAACTACAACGCGGCAGAATCCGTCCGCCGCGCCCAAACCGTCCACGTGGCAGCAGATTCCGCAAGGTGCGTACGGTGCCCGTGGAGTACCCCAGCCGGGAACCGACACGTTCCAGAGACTCGGCCGCCGTGTACCTGCGAGTCATCTGTTCGACCTCCGCAGGCGACGGGTCGCGCGACGCAGGCGGACGCCTCGCGTACGGAGGAACGACGCTAGTCGCTGACGACTCACACCAACGTCCTTCGCGATCACCCGCTACGTATCGCCGACCGCGTACCGAGCTTCCGCTATGACGAACGTCTCGTCGCTGATCCTCGTCTGCTGTCGGACACTGGGCGCCACACGAGGAGCAAACGCCTGGTCCGCAGCCGGATCGCGCGCTGCATCGAGCCGCACCTTCCCGCCAGCCACGCTGGCGCGTCAGGCCGGAAACAACCTTGAATCCACAGACCCAAATCTGCCCCGTCTGATGGCGGGGCAGTTTCGTATCCGGGCCTGGTTCGTCGGTCTCGCCGTTGCGGGCGCGGCGGGGATGAACGTGACGTGTTCGTCCTCGTCGACGACGATCCGTTCGAACAGGGCGCCGTTGAGGATGCGGCGTTCAGAAGATTCGCAGCGGGCGTAGAGGTCGTCGAAGTCTGTCACGTGGTGCGGTGAGGACGGCACGGCCGTCTCCCGAGGGTTATGACGCGAGCCGGAAGATTGGCCAGCCGATCTCGGTGTGCCAGAGTTCGGGGTTGTTGGTGTCGCGTGGCCCGGCGAGGTAGGTCTCGTGTACGGGGCCGGCGACTGCGAGGGTGTGGTTGACTACCCATTCGCCGAGGCGGCCGTAGGTGATGCCGATGTCGTCATGGGGTCCGCGGTGAGTGGTCACGGCGAGCTCGACCGCGGGGAGTTCGAGGACTTCAACGCCGCGGGATGGGTGCAGGTCGTGAAAGGGTCGGAAGACTGTCACCGTGCCGCTGCCCTCGGTGAACAGCTCGTTGTCGTAGCGGCCACCGGGCGGGCCGGTGCGCTGCTCGGTGGGGACGGCCGCGTCGAGCTTGGCCATGGCGATGTCGTACCAGCCGGTGACGCTGTCTAGATCGACCTCGGCGCTGATCGCGGCGACCTGGCGTGCCGGTAGCGAGCGGAGTTCGACCTCCAGCTCCTCGACCTCGGGCCGGAGCAGTCGCCGCAACGAGATGACGGCCGCGCGGGTGCGGTCGAGGCTGACTTCGAGTCGTTCGAGGTGGCTGGCGATCATCGCGGCCCGCTGCGTCGGGTCGCCGGTGGCGAGGACGGCCTTGACCTGCGCCAGGGGTAGGTCGAGTTCACGGAGCCGATGGATCACCTGGGCAGAGGGGATCTGGTCGGCTTCGTAGTAGCGATAGCCGGTGAAGGGGTCGACGCTGGCGGGGGCGAGCAGTCCGGCCTCGTGATAGCGGCGCAGGGTTCGCACGCTCAATTGTGTCAACGCCGCGAACTCCCCGATCGTCAGTCGCGCCCGCATACCGACACCCTCCACCCTCCCCCTGCGGGAGAGTCAATTGCTTGACCCTCTCCCTGCGAGAGACCTCACCATGGCAGACATGACCGAACAGGACTCCGCCACGCCCATCGACCCAGCCCATCTCCCACTGTTGATCACCACCTTCCTCGACGCGCAGTTTGCCCACGATGCCGACACCGCGGTCCCGTTGTGCCTGCCCGACGCTGTCGTCACCGACGAGGGCTACGACTTCCGTGGCCACGACAAGATCCGCGACTGGGTTACGAACGCGGCGAGCGAATTCACCTACACCACCGAGCTGACCGGCGCGTCCCGCCTCGATGACACGCGCTACGACGCGATCCACCACCTCGAAGGCGACTTCCCGGGCGGCGTCGCTGATCTGCATTTCCGGTTCGCGCTGCGCGACGGCCTTATCGAGACCCTGACGATCGAGCCCTGAGCTGTGGCAGTCCAGCTCCCCGAGGCGATATCGGCGTTCCTCACCGCCGCTAATGCGGCGGACTCAGCAGCTCTCCTGGATTGTTTTGCCGAGAACGCAATGGTGATTGATGTGCGGCGCGAGTTCCTCGGCCGCGCCGAGATCAAGCGCTGGAGCGATAACGAGATCTTCCCCGACAACGTTGTTCAAACCGTTGAGGACGTTCGCGAACACTTCGGCGACTTCATCGTGCTCCTTAAAGTCGACGGCGACTTTGACAAGACCAATCTGTCCGACCCGCTGCTTCTCACCGGCTACTTCACGCTACGAGGGGACAAGATCGTGCGGCTCATCATCATTGAGATGCTGCCATCACATATGTCGCTGGAAGAAGTCCTCGCGCTCTGAACCCCTCAGAATCATTTTCCGTCCCAACTGCTAGGAGAATTATGACCGACCTCTCGGGCAAGGTTGCCCTCGTCACCGGAGCCTCGAAGGGTATTGGCGTCGCGATCGCCAAGCATCTCGCTGCTTGCGGCGCCGCCGTCGCCGTGAACTACGCGACTAGTCGTGAAGGTGCCGAACGCGTCGTCGAAGAGATCATTGGATCTGGCGGTCAGGCGGTCGCGGTGCAGGCCGATGTCAGCAAGGGCGCTGAGGTCGATCTCATGTTCAAGCAGGTCACCGCCAGCCTGGGTCGCGTGGACATTGTGGTCAACAATGCCGGCCGGTTCCTCATGGGGTCGCTAGACAGCATCAGTGAGGATGCCTACCGGCACAACTTCGACACCAATGTGTTAGGTCTCCTACTGGTCGCGAAGGCCGGGGTCGAGCAGTTCGGCCCCGACGGCGGCGCCATCGTCAACATCGCATCGGCGATCACCAGGGCCCCTAAGCCTTCCGGGCTTGGCTACGGCGCCTCCAAAGCAGCCGCGGATTACATCACCAAGGCATTGGCCATTGAGCTGGGGCCGCGGAAGATCCGGGTGAACTCGGTTGTACCGGGAATGGTCGAGACGGAGGGTGCACACGCGGCCGGAGCCTTAGGAGAGGAAGCCGTCGCGGCCACGACGGCGCGGACCCCACTTGGGCGCCCAGGCCAGCCCAGCGACATCGCGCCGGTCGTCGCCTTCCTCTCCTCCGACAACGCGCAGTGGGTCACCGGAGAACTCGTCGGGGCGACGGGCGGGTTGTACTGACATCGGCCCGGTGGTCATGCCGATCATGGACGCCCTCGACATGTACGGGCGGATGGGACGGTTCTACTACCTCGACTAACTCGGCGATCATCCTCAGCCGGTCAGCCCCGACGATGCCTGGCAGAACATCGGGCAAGCCGATTCCCTAAGGGGTCGGGGCCGTTGGGGCTGGTGTTGTTCGGGGCATGTTCTGTGGAACTGCGCTGGGGTTTCGCCGCTTACCGGAATGATCCACAAGGCAGGCCCCGAAGGCGCGTTCCTGCACGGGTGACGGGCTTGGCCGACGGTTTTACCGGGCCGTTTCCGTCCAGGTGACCGGTAGTTCGTGGACGCCGTAGATGTTCATGTCGGTCTTGAGTTTCACTTCGCTGGCGGGGATGGCGAGCTTGAGGGTCGGGAAGCGACGCAGCAGTCCCTCGAAACCGGCGCGCATCTCGATGCGGGCCAGTTGCTGGCCGAGGCATTGGTGGAAGCCGTGGCCGAAGGACAGGTGACCGCGGGCCTTGCGGTGGATGTCCAGGGTGTCGGGGTTGTCGAAGCGCTGGGGGTCGTGGTTGGCGGCCAGCAATGAGACGACGACGGTCGATCCCTTGCCGATTGTTTCGCCACCGAGTTCGATGTCCTCCGCGGCGTAGCGGTAGAAGATGTCGGCAATGGACAGGTAGCGCAGGAGTTCTTCGACGGCATCGGGCAGCAGGTCCGGGTTGGCGCGCAGTTCGGCCAGCTGCTCGGGGTGTTCCAGGAGCGCGAAGGTGCCCAGCGCCAGCATGTTGGCGGTGGTCTCGTGGCCCGCGAGCAGCAGCAGGAAGGCGATGCCGGTCAGCTCCTCGATGGTGAGGTCGTCATGGCGGGCCAGGTCGGACAGTATGTCTTCGCCGGGGGCGGCGCGTTTGCGCGTGACCAGTTCGGCCAGGTACGTGGTGAGGCCGGTGTACGCGGCCATCTTCTCGTCGAGCGACACTTCCTTTTCCAAGAACTTGGCGGAGTTGACCTGGAAGGTCTCCCGGTCCGCGTAGGGGACACCGAGCAGTTCGCAGATCACCAGCGAGGGCACCGGCAGCGCGAACTCCTTGACCAGGTCGACCGGCGGGGTGAGGCCCGCCAGCTCGTCCAGTTGCCGCTCGGCGATGTCGATGATGTGCTCTTCGAGCTGCTTCATGCGTTTTACGGTGAAGGCGCCGGTGAGCTTGCGCCGCAGCCGGGTGTGGTCCGGCGGGTCCATGGCGATGAACAGGCCCGGCACCTGCGGGGACGGTTCGGTAACGGGGGGCATGCCGGGAGTCTCGAACGGCACGTGCATAACGCCGATGTCCCGGCGGGAGCTGAACCGGGTGTCGGCCATGAGCTGGCGAACCGCGTCGTAGCCGGTGACGATCCAGCCCTCGTGACCGTCGGGGAAGACCATGGGACTGACCGGGCGAGCCTCGCGCAGCCGGGTGATTTGGCGGGGCGGGTCGAAGGGGCTCGCATCGCGCTCCATGGGGAGGCCGTGCGGGATGGGAACCGTTTGACTCATCGGATTTCCTTTCGCGGCGGTTGTTGTGGCCACGATCGCCGACGGACCTGACATACGACTGACACGGCTCTGACACCGACCAAGCCGGAGACAAGGTCGGCTAGGGGGTGTCCTGTGGATGGTTGGGTGGTGCCGGGCACCGAAGCGCGTTGCTCGCCGGGGATCCGCGCCTGAGCAGGATCCGCCCGGCCGGTGTCGGAGCAGCTTCCGCTGGATAGTGACCAAATCCGTGGCGAGCGTTGGCCGCTGATCGATGGAGAGTCGTCTCGGCCGAGCTGCCCGACAGTGTTGGGCCTGAACGAGGCCAAATCCGTCGACGGTTGATATCGCGGTAGCGGGGTGACCGGCGGGCTCCGGCCGATCAGGCAGTCGTCAGCAGGCTGCTGACCTGGCGCAACGAGGTAGAACGCTGTGTCAGCGGCCGTGTCAGCGGCGTGTCAGGTGGGTGTCTGACCGGGTGCCAATAGTTGGCTGCATGAGAAGTTCAGCGATTGCGGTCTCAGGACTGCGAAAGGCTTACGGGAACAAGATCGTGCTCGACGGCATCGATCTGGATGTTCGCGCGGGCACGGTTTTTTCCTTGCTGGGTCCCAATGGGGCGGGCAAGACGACGACGGTCAACGTGCTGACCACGTTGATGAAGGCCGACGGCGGGACGGTGCGCGTCGCCGGGCACGATGTGGCGACCGACGCCAAAGCGGTGCGCGCGGCGATCGGGGTCACCGGTCAGTTCGCGGCGGTGGACGAGCTGCTGACGGGGCAGGAGAACCTGCAGCTGATGGTGGACCTCAACCGGGTCCCCTCCAAGGACGGCAAGCGGATCGTCACCGATCTGCTGGAACGCTTCGATCTGGTGGAGTCGGCGCAGCAGCCCACGTCGACCTATTCCGGCGGTATGCGCCGGAAACTGGACCTGGCGATGACGCTCGTCGGCAACCCGCGGATCATCTTCCTGGACGAGCCGACGACGGGACTGGACCCGCGCAGCCGTCGCACGATGTGGTCGATCATCCGTGAGCTGGTGGCCGACGGTGTGACCGTCTTCCTCACCACCCAGTACCTAGAGGAAGCCGACCAGCTCGCCGACCGGATCGCGGTGCTCGACCAGGGCCGCCTGGTCGCCCAGGGCACTCCCGACGACCTCAAGCGCCAGATCCCCGGGACGCACGTCCGGCTCCGGTTCACCACCGTCTCCCAACTCGACGCGGCCGCGCATCTCTTCCCCGACTCCACGCGGGACGACGAGGCACTGGCCCTGCGGGTTCCCAGCGATGGCGGGACGAAATCGCTGCGGGCTCTGCTGGACAGGCTCGACGAGTACTCACTCAGCGCCGAAGAGTTCTCCGTGCACACACCCGACCTCGACGACGTTTTCCTCGCCCTGACGGGCCACACCGCGGAGGCCGCGAAATGAGCGCCAAGTCCCATTCGATGGTGATGTTGCGCCGCAACTTCAAACACATCGCCCGGAATCCGATCTCGGTGTTCAACGCGGTCCTGATGCCGATCATCATCATGTTGATGTTCGTTTACATGATGGGAGACGCTTTCAACGTCGGTGTCGACTACATCGACTACGCGACGCCGGGACTGATCCTGTTGGCCGTCTGTTACGGGCTGGGGGCCACCGCGACGTCGGTGAACTCCGACGTGACGAAGGGCATCATCAACCGGTTCAAGGTCATGGACGTCTCCCGTGGTGCGGTGTTGACCGGTCACGTCGTCGCCAGTGTGCTGACCAACCTGATCGCCATCGCGGCCCTCATCGGGGTGGCCTTCCTGCTGGGATTCAGCCCGGCGGCGAGCCTCCTCGATTGGCTCGGCGTGGTCGGCATCGTCGTGCTGCTCGGTTTCGCGGCGGGCTGGCTCACGGTCGCCTTGGGATTGGCGGCGAAGTCTCCGGAAACGGCGGGTCTGGCCTCCGTGCCGCTGGTCATGCTGCCGTTCTTCAGCAGCGCGATCGTACCGGCGGAGAAGATGGGGCCGGGCCTCCGGCAGTTCGCGGAGTATCAGCCCTTCACGCCGATCATCGAAACCGTGCGCGGGTTGCTGGGCGGCGCACCGTCCTCCAGCGACGCGATCGTCGCCATCGCCTGGTGCGTCGGCATCGCTCTCGTCGGGTACCTGTGGGCGCGTTCCACATTCCAGAAGCGAGCGTGACCTTCGGGGCGATGGCCTTCCGATGACCGTGATCGGACCGACCCCGAAGCCGCGAGCGACGAGCCGATGCGGCGCCCACCGACAGATCAACTACGAGACAAGGGGAGAAGTTGTCATGCCTGCATTCGCCACGCCAGGGCCCATCGCCGCCACCGTGGAAGTCGCCGGTGCCCAGGTGCGGGTCACCGCGAGCGACCGGACCGACACCGTGGTGCTGGTCGAACCCATCAACGAGGCGAGCCGGTCCCACGTCAAGGTGGCCGACAAGACCAAGGTCGAATTCGCCGGAGGTCAGCTATCGGTCAAAACGACCGTCTCCGGGGACAAGAACGGGTCGGTCGCCATCACGATCGACCTGCCCGCCGGCTCCAGCCTGGCCGCGTACCTGGCGCACTCGAACGTTCAGGTTGGCGGCCCAGTCGGCCAGTGCGAGCTGCACATGGCATCGGGTCAGGTCCAGCTGGACCGCATCGACGCACTGCAGGCGAGCATCGCCTCCGGTGCGGTCGCGATCGGCCACATCGCCGGGCACGCCAACATCGACGGCGGGGCGTTCGCGATGCGGATCGGCGAGGTCAACGGCACGGTCGGGCTCTCGAACTCGGGCGGGCAGGCGTGGATCGGCCACGCCTCGGCCGACCTCGATCTCAGCAGCGGCAGCTGCGACTTCGACATCGACCGCGCCGACGGCAGTGTCACCGCCACGACAGGCAGCGGTGCCGTTCGGATCGGTCGGATGACACATGGTCAGGCGAAGCTGATGAACGGCTCGGGAAACATCGAGGTCGGCATCAGCGAGGGCACCGCTGCCTCCATCGACGTCAACAGCGAGCGAGGGGCGGTGCACAACTTCGTTTCGTCGCGGGGAAATTCTGACCCGTCGAACCACGAGGTCATGGTTCACGCCCGCACGCGGCACGGCGACATCATCATTCAACGCGCAGCGAGCTGACCCTCAAGAAGCGAGCGTGACCTCGACCAGCTCAGACCAGCTCGTCTGCGTACCCTCCTGCGTCACCTCGGCGAACCGTGCTTCGCCGAGGTGACGCCGCGCGTCCCGCTCAATCCTGGCCGCATCCGGGTGGGAGCGATCCGGCAGTCCGCGTACGCCGACGCTGGCCGCGAGCAACCGCGCCGCCTGTTCGTACTGGTCGAGGCGAACGGCCAGGTCGGCGACCCCGACGAGCATCTGGGCGATCAGGGGTGCGACGCCCGCCTCGGACGCCGCCTGCCAGGCAGCCACGCGGTGGGTACGCGCCTCACGGAGATCGTCGGCCAGGTAGCCGAGCAGGTCGTGTATTCCCGCGCGGATGGTCGCCCGCTCTGCGTCGTTGCCCAGGAAGGCGGTCGCCATGCCGAGTTGATGGCGGGCCTCCGCGGCGTTACCGCCGCGACGAGCGAGCTCCGCCTTGGCGAGCGCCAGGTCGACCAGCGCGTTCGGCCAGGTGACACCGTCGGCGCTCCGCTCGGCCTCGGCGATGGCGGCCGCGCTGGAGTCACGATCGCCGTCAAGCCAGTACAGCAGGGCCTGTTGGGTCCGCAGCTCGATGACGTCCTCGACGGCGCCGACCTCGGTGACGACCGCGATCGCCTGTTCGTAGTACTCGCAGGCACCGGCGAATTCGCCCCGCATGGCAAGTTGGCGCGCCAGCTCGGACAGGGCCAACGAAATCCCGAACCGTTCGCCGAGCGTCCGGAACTCCGCGAGCGCCATCTCCAGATGGGCCTCCGCATCCCGGCCGCCCTGGCCGAGCATGGTCCGCATCTTGCCGACCTGCCACCGGGCCAGGGCGCGTACCCAGGGGTCCTCGTTGTCCAGCAACGACTCGAACGCGAACAGGGCGGCGCCCGGCGCCTGCAGCATGCGTTCCAGCGGGGCAACCAACTCCAGCAGCGGGTTGCGGTGCTGACTTTGCTGACTGAACCGATACGCCTTGTGGATCCACTCCGCGCCCTGGCGTTCATCGCCCCGCCCGGAGGTCACGAAGAGCACCACCAGCGCGTACGTCATGGCCCGGACGTCATCGGTCACCTCGCCGGGGATGTTGGTGGCCGCGATCATCAGCTCGATGCCTTCGGCCCGACGCCCGCCGAGCCACCAGTACCAACCGGCGGCCGCCGCGAGCCGCATCGCCGCCTGCGCGTCACCGGCCGCGATCGCCCCCCGCATCGCGGCACCGATGTTGTCGTGCTCGGCCTCCAGCGCGGCGAGCCATTCCAATTGCTCGGCGCGGCGCAGGTGTGGCTCCGCGGTCTCGGTGAGCTCGGTGAAGTAGGCGAGATGCGCATGGCGCGCCAGATCCGATTCCCCCGCCTCCACGAGCCGGTGCCCGGCGTACTCCTGGATCGTGCCGATCATCCGGTAGCGCGGTGCGCTGCCACCCTCGGCGCGCAGCAGCGACTTCTCGGCCAGCAAGGTGAGCAATTCGAGCACCTGCTCCTGCTCGATCCCGTCGCCGACGCAGACCCGCTCGGCCGCTTCCAGGCTCGCCCCGCCCGAGAACACCGAGAGCCTGCGCAGGACAAGCCGTTCGGCGTCGGTGAGCAACTCCCAGCTCCAGTCGACCACCGCGCGCAGCGTCTTGTGCCGCGGCATTGCGGTTCGGCTGCCGCTGGTCAGCAGGCGGAACCGGTCGTCGAGCCGGTTGGCGAGCTGATCGATGGACATGGTGCGCAACCTGGCCGCGGCCAGTTCGATCGCCAGCGGCATCCCGTCCAGCGCCCGGCAGATCCGCACCATCGTCGACGAGGTGCGTTCGTCGACTCCGAGATCCTTGCGCACCGCGCCCGCCCGGTCCCGCAGCAACTGGACGGCCGGGGAGGACTCGATCTCGCCGGGGCGGGCGTCGCTCTCCGGCACGGCCAGCGGCTCGACCAGCCACAGCGCCTCACCGGTGATGCCGAGCGGTTCCCTGCTCGTCGCCAGGATCCGCAGCCGTCGGCACTCACCGAGCACTCGATCGGCGAACTTCGCCGCCGATTCGATCACGTGCTCGCAGTTGTCCAGAATCAGCAGCGCTTGCCGCTCGCGGATCGCGGCGATGAGCCGGTCCGTCAGTTCCGCGTTCGGTGCCTCGCCGAGCAGAGCATCCCGGAGGCCGAGCCCGGCGAGCGTCGATTGCGACACGTCACCGTCCGCGCCGATGGTGGCCAGCTCCACCAGCCAGGCCCCGTCCGGCAGGTCGCCGAGCAGCGTGCGCGCGGTTTCCGTGGCCAACCTGGTCTTTCCCGAGCCGCCCGGCCCGATCAGGGTGGTGAGCCGATGTTCGGCGATGAGTTCGCGGACCGCGGCGACATCAGCGTCCTTGCCGACGAAGCTGGTCAGCTCGGCACGCAGGTTGGTCTTCCGGTTTTCCTCCCGCTGTCCCAACTCACCCCGCAGCAGCGCGACGTGCAATGCGGACAGCTCCGGTGCGGGGTCGACGCCGAGCGCGTCGGCCAGGGCTTCTCTCGTGCGCTGGTACACCAGCAGCGCCTCGGTGTCGCGACCGGTCGCGGCGAGGGCACGCATCAGCGCGGCGACAAGCCGTTCTCGCACCGGGTGCGCGGCCACCAAGTCGGTCAGTTCCGTGACCAGCTCCGCACCGTGGCCGAGGCTGATCTCCGCATCGAACCGGTCCTCCATGGCAGCCAGGCGTAGCCCTTCGAGCCGGGTGACCGCCGCTTCGAACGCTGCACTGTCCGGCAAACCGACGTCCTGCATGGCCGGGCCGCGCCACAATTCGAGGGCCTCGCGCAGCAGCCGTACCCGCCGTGGATCCTCGTCATCGCGGGCCTGGCCGACGAGGCGTTCGAACCGCACCGCGTCGACGGCGTCGGGTTCCACCGCCAACCGGTATCCGTCCGTCTGCCCCTGGACCAACCCTTCCGGCAGTGCCTTCCGCAGCCGGGAAACCAAGCGTTGCAAGGCATTCGCCGCGCCGGGGGGCGGGCGCTCACCCCAAATCCAGTCGACGAGCGTCGTCTTCGGGACTACGTGACCTGGTTCGAGCGCGAGGGCGATCAACAGCCCGCGCAACCGGGCGCCCGGCACGTCGGCCAAGACGCCGTCGTCCGTGCGAACCTCGAATGGTCCAAGCATCCCGATCTGCACCTGGCTGATTTTGCCATGGGCGATTGGCCCGACCAGGACACCGACAGCGGCCGGTATGTGGAGCGTTGTCCGGATGCGACCAGTGGTTCGTCGAGGTACAACAAGTGCGTAGAGACCCGCACGGGGGAAGGCGGCCTTCCGAGCTCGCCTGCGCAGCTGCCCGTCCTGTCACCAGGAGGTGCTGCTGTGAAAATCGTGTGCATCGGAGCCGGACCCGCGGGCCTGTACTTCGCCATCTCGGCGAAGCTGCGCGACGCCGGTCACGACATCAGCGTCATCGAGCGGGATCCGCCCGGCGCCACCTACGGCTGGGGCGTCGGGTACGGGGACGAACTGCTCGACACACTGTTCCGCAACGACCGGGAGAGCGCGCGTCGGATCCGTTCCGCCTCCGTGCTGTGGGAGGAGCAGGTCATCGCACTGCACGGTGCGGATCGGGCATACCTGGGTGGTTACGGCTACAGCCTGAACAGGGCGTCACTGCTGGAGATCCTCGCCAAACGGGCGCGGAGCCTAGGCGTCAACATCGAGTACCGGCGGGCGGTGGAGGACATCTCCGAGTTCCCCGACGCCGATCTCGTGGTGGTCGCCGACGGCGCCAACAGCAGAATCCGGCAGAACTACGCCAAGGAGTTCGGTACCGAGGTTTCGCAGGGCTCCAACCCCTATATCTGGCTGGGCACCGACCGCGTGTTCGACAAGTTCACCTACGACTTCGAGGAGACCCGGGCCGGGTGGATCTGGTTCCACGCCTACCCGTCCAGCAACGAGATCAGCACCTTCGTCGTCGATTGCCAGGAGGACACCTGGCGTGGACTGGGGTTGGACCAACTCGGCGACGAGGAGACCGTGCACCTGCTGGAGCGGATCTTCGCACGTTCCCTAGACGGCGGTTCACTGATCAGCCGGTCCCGGGGCAGGCCCGCGTCGTGGCAGCGGTTCACGCAGGTCTACAACCAGACCTGGCTGCACGACAACGTGGTCCTGATCGGCGACGCCGCGCACACCACCCACTTCACCATCGGCTCCGGCACCATGCTGGCCATGCTCGACGCCATCGTGCTCGCCCAGAAGCTGTTCGAGCGCGGGGATGACTCGGCCGTGGCGCTCAAGGAGTTCGACGTGGAAGGCCACGCCGCGATAGGCCACATGCAGGCCGCGGCGCGCACCAGCATGGCGTGGTTCGAGAACGTCGACCGCTACCTGGATCGCAACGTGCACGAGTTCTGCTACACCATGAGCACCCGCCACAGCGTGCAGCACCCGTGGCAATTCCAGTACCACCTGATGAACCAGAACCTGGTGGTGCGTAAGGCGTTGCGCCTGCTGGCGACCGGGAGCCGGTGGTACCGGGCCCGTCGCCGCGGTGAACCCCGGCGTTAGGGTCGCAGGTGCAGTGGAATGTGGCGGCGAAGACAACGTCACCGCCATGGTGATCAACGTCCGGTAGCGGCCTGGATTGATCTTTGGGCTCGCCGCGGTTTGCCAGGGCACGGACATATTTCGGCGCGGGCGCTAGCACGGGCTCAAGGGTGTGGCCCGAGGCGCAGGCGCCGCGGGCCCGTCCGTCATTTCGGGTCGAGCACGAACACCGGGATCTGCCGGTCGGTCTTCTCCTGGTACTCGGCGTAGGACGGGTAGGCCGCGACGGCCCGCTCCCACCACTCGGCCCGCTCAGCGCCCTCGACCTCGCGTGCGACGTAGTCCTTCGTCACGGTCCCGTCCTGCAGCGGGAACTCGGGGTGCGCCTTGATGTTGTAGTACCAGGTGGGGTGCTCAGGGGCGCCGCCCTTGGACGCTACGACCGCGTAGCTGCCGTTGTGCTCCACCCGCATCACGGGGGTGTAGCGCAGCTTGCCGGTCTTCGCGCCGCGCAGCGTCAGCAGCACGATCGGCGACCCGAGGATCTTGATGCCCTCGGTGGTCCCGGTCTCAACGATCTTCTTCGTTTGGTCCTGCACCCAAGTCGTGGGGCTGAGCTCTACGGTCTCGTCTGACATGTCCACGATCAACACTCCTCGCGTCGCTCTCATTCCCATCAGGCGGGTGGCCCCCGCGACGGGATCGACTCGCCCGCGCCCGCGAGGTCTCGCTGACTGACATGGTCGACCTACATCGACGTTCCCTTCAAGCCGCTGGTTTTGTTGGAGTGGCGAGACGTCGTTTGTTCGAGAATGGGGACATCAACCTCTGGTGCAAGGGATTCCATGTCTTCCCCTCTGGGGCGGAGGAGAGCTAGCGGTCTGGATCTTCCGGGTCGAACAGGTCCTCGATGCGGCATCCGAAGGCCTTCGCGATCCGGAACGCCAACGGCAGGCTGGGGTCGAACCTGCCCTTCTCGATGGAGATCACGGTCTGCCTGCTGACGCCGACCCGGTCCGCCAACTCCCCTTGCGACCAGCCTCGCTGAGCGCGGAAAACCGGCAGGCCGTTGCGCATCGCTCAGGTCAACTGCCGACGGTGCAGCAACAGGGCCAGGCCGAAAACAGCCAGCCCGATCAGCGGCCACCAGTGGAGTTGCAGCGGTTGCCGAGCCAACAGTTCGCTCACCGCCACATTCATCGACATCACCGCGAGCATCCATATGAAGGCAGTGCTGGCGGCGCGTTGGTGTACAGCGCTTTCCATGCTGTCCTTCCGCGGTCCGAGCACGCGGCGGCCAGCCGTGTCGACGGCCCCAGCGCGTCGAGCGCGCACGAACAGGACGACCAACGGCACCAGGACGACCAACGGCGGCACCAGTAAGACGGCTGCCTGCTGGGCGGCGCCGAGCCCGACCGGGGGCGGGTCGGGCGGCGCCGAAGGCTGTAGCAAGGCGAGGACGACCATGAAGACCACGCCCAACGAGCCGAGCACTATCGCGGCCGTCCCCGGACGTTTCGATTCATCCATGCACCTTAGCGTCAAGCATGCTTTACATATTGTCAAGTGTGCTTTACATCTGGACTCGGCTGCGGCGTTGATGATTGCCGGGCCTGGTCATGCGGGTTGGTTTTCGCGTGTGACAGGGCGCCTTCTGGGGGAGCGCGAGGGCGTGCGAAGCGAAGGCAAGAAACGTTGTCCCCGTTGTTGACATCGTCGAACGATCCGGTCTAACTTTGTCAACGGTGGGGACAATGTTAGTGGGGTCAGTGATGGAGCTGTTCAGCCTCGACGTGGTGCGTGGTCGGCTGGTGGTGTCATGAGCGGCGGTCCGGTGCAATACGTTGGCGCGTCTGGCCTTGCCGGGCGTCTCGGCGTGTCCCGCTCGGCGGTCACCAAGTGGCGGGAGCGCTATGGACCGAACTCGTCCCATCCGTTTCCCGCTCCTGACATCGAAGTCGACGGGACGCCGGGTTGGCGGCCGATACGGGTGTCCGAAGTGGAGCGTTGGCGTGCGGGACTGCCCGGCCGGGGAGCTGGCGGAGGGCGACCACCGGCCTCCGAACGGGCTTACCTGCGCGAGGCCGAGTCTCGTGGTGTGAGTCGTGACGAGGCGCATCGGTTGGCTGACGCCTTCGTCGAGGAGCACCCGGAGATGAGTCGGCCGGAGATCTACGCCCTGTTGGTGTCCATGTGGCGCGACGACTAGCTGACATCGTTGCTGCGCACGGGGTTTCCGGCCGGGTAGTCCTGCCGCCACATGCGGGAGAGTACGCGCTCAGCTCCATCGCGACGTAGCCGCGTCCGTCATCCAGTTGCCAACAGAGGTCCAATAGTTCTATAACTATGTACACTGTTCTAGAACTCTATGGAGCGAGGTGGCAATGTCCGTTGTCGTTGGGCGGGGCGAGTCCGGGTTGATGCGCGCGCCGGGTCCGGCGGGGCGGTTCGGGGACTACGGCGGCGCGTGGGTGCCGGAGTCGCTGGTGCCCGCGTGCCACGAGGTGGCGGCGGCGTTCGGTGCGGCGTGGGCGGATCCGGCGTTCCGCAGTGCCTTGAACGCGTCGTTGTCCGTCCACATGGGACGACCGACGCCGCTGACGCCCGCGCTGCGCCTGTCGGCCGAGCTCGGGGTGACGGTCCTGGTCAAACGCGAGGACC
Source organism: Saccharopolyspora antiqui (assembly GCF_052246905.1). Taxonomy (NCBI): domain Bacteria; kingdom Bacillati; phylum Actinomycetota; class Actinomycetes; order Pseudonocardiales; family Pseudonocardiaceae; genus Saccharopolyspora; species Saccharopolyspora antiqui. Next base: position 22,875 of record NZ_JBQQBO010000017.1, on the reverse strand, counting down.
TGGTGCACACCGGCTCGCACAAGATCAACAATGTGCTCGGGCAAGGGTTGCTGGCCCGGCGAATGGGCAAGAAGCGGTTGATCGCCGAGACCGGGGCTGGCATGCACGGCGTCGCCGCCGCCACCGTCGGCGCGTTGCTGGACCTGCCGGTCACGGTGTTCATGGGCGAGCTCGACACGCAGCGGCAGGCGCACAACGTCTTCCGGATGCGGCTGCTCGGCGCCGAGGTGGTGCCGGTGCGGTCCGGCAGTCGCACGCTCAAGGACGCCACCAGCGAAGCCATGCGCCACTGGGTCGGTGCGGCCGACGAGGCGTACTACTGCCTGGGCTCGGTGACCGGGCCGCACCCCTATCCGTGGATGGTCCGGGAGTTCCAGCGCGTCATCGGCGACGAGGCGCGCCGCCAGTGCGCCGCCGAACTGCCGACCGCGGTCCCCGACTACGTGGTCGCATGCGTTGGCGGCGGCTCCAACGCGGCGGGTACCTTCGCCGGGTTCGTCGACACCGCCGCGCAGTTCGTCGGTGTCGAGGCCGAAGGCGGTTCGGGCGCGACCCACGGTGAAATCGGGGTGCTGCACGGTTTCCGGTCGCTGTTCCGCCAGGACGAGCACGGCCAGATCCAGGAAGCGCACTCGATCGCCGCGGGCCTGGACTATCCCGGAGTCGGACCTGAGCACGCTTACCTGCGCGAGCTCGGTCGCGCCCGCTACGTCACGGTGAACGACGACGAGGCAGTCGCCGCGGCGGTCCGGTTGTCGCGCACCGAGGGCATCATGCCCGCCCTCGAATCGGCGCACGCGGTGGCCTGGGTCATCCGCGCGGCCGGTACGGCCGAGCTCCCCGCCGGTTCAACAGTCCTGGTCACGCTTTCCGGCCGCGGCGACAAGGACATCGCCACGTTCATGGCCCGTGCGGAGGTGACAGCGTGACCGTCCTGGAAGACCACCTGCGCACCCGCCGCGAGCGCGGCAAACTGCTGATGCCGTACCTCACCGGTGGCATCAGCCAGGATTGGACGGACTACCTGCGAGCCTTCGCCGACGCCGGTGCCGACGCGATCGAGGTCGGGTTGCCCTTCTCCGACCCCACCCTCGACGGCGCCACGATCCAGGAAGCGTCGGACGCGGCGCTCGCTCGTGGCACGACGCCGTCGGGCATCCTCGCTGAACTGGCCAAAACCGAGCCCGGCGTGCAGCTCGTGGCCAGCACCTACGCGAATCCGGTGCTGCGGATGGGCGCGCAGCGGTTCTGCACCGCGCTGCGCGAGGCCGGGGTCACCGGGCTGATCGTCCCCGACCTACCGCTGGAGGAGGCGGCCGAGATCGAACACGCGGCGGCCTCGGCCGGTGTCGCCCTCGCCCTGCTCGCCACCCCGGCCACGCCGGACGACCGGGTCGGCGAGATCGCGTCCCGCAGCCGCGGGTTCGTCTACGCCGTCTCGTTGATGGGCACCACCGGCGAGCGGGATCAGCTCCCGGCGTCGGCGGCGAACCTGGCGACACGCCTCAAGCACGCCACCGATCGGCCCGTACTCTTGGGCTTCGGCGTCTCCACTCCCCGGCAGGCGGCGGCCGTCACCCGCGACGCCGACGGGGTGATCGTCGGAGCGGCGATCATGCGGCAGGTGCTTGACGGAGCCGGGCCCGCGCGACTGGGCGCGTTCGTCGCAACGTTGCGCGCGGCCCTGTAGTCGGAACGGGAGAGCATGACGGGACACCAGGCGAGGTACCGCACGATCGCCGGGGACCTCGCCGCGAAGATCCGCGCCGGGCAGTACGCGGCCGGGGCGGCGCTGCCGTCGCAGCGCGAACTCAGCGCCGCCTACGGAGTCACCCTCATGACACTGCGGCAGGCGTTGCGGCAGCTCAGCGACGAAGGGCTGATCGTGCAGCAGCCCGGCCGCGGCACCTTCGTGTCCGCGGAGCCTGCGGCGTACCGGCTGGGCTCGCTGCGCAGCTTCACCGACGACCTCAAGGACCAGGGGCACGAGGTGCGGACCTCGGTCGTGCAGCGAGCCCAACGGCGGTTGCCCGCGGGCGTTGCCGCGCAGCTGCTGGCCCGCGCGACCGACACCGGGCTGCGCCTGGAACGGGTCCGTGAGTTCGCCGGTCGCCGGGCGATCCACCAGGTTTCCTGGATCCGCCAGCCGCACGCGCAGCGGCTGCGCGAGGTGGACTTCACCCGGGTCTCGCTCTACGCCGCTCTCGCCGAACTGGGCGTCGTCGTGGCCCGGGCGTCGGAGACCATCCGCCCGGACGTGCTCGGCGCCGACATCGCCCGGCGCCTGGACGAGCCCGCTGGGGCGCCGGTCCTGGTCAGCGAGCGGATCACCTACGCGCCCGACGGAGCCGCGATCGTGGCCGATCGCGCGACGATCCTCGGCAGCATGATGCAGATCAACACCCAACGCGCCGCGAACACGCTGTCCTTGAACTGGGGAGCGGCAGGCTGACGGCCCTTGGTGCGGTGAAACCGTTCACGGCAGTTGCCGGGTGTTGTGGGGGTTGGCGGTGGCGCGCAGGTGGGCTGCGTCGCGGCCGGGTGGGGCGCCGAAGAGGCGGCGGTATTCGCGGGTGAACTGCGACGGGTTGTCGTAGCCGACGAGCTGTCCGACACCGGCCACGTCGCCCGCGCGCGCGACGAGCAGCGAGCGGGCTTCCTGGAGCCGGATGCGCTTCTGGAATTGCAGCGGGCTCATGCTGGTCGCGGTGCGGAAGTGCCGGTGGAATGCCGAGGTGCTCATCGCGGCCAGTCGGGCGAGGTCTTCGATGCGCACGGATTCGGCGTAGTTGTCGCGGATCCATCGGATCGCCCGGTTGACGTGGGTCAGGTTGCTGTCGGCCAGGCCGATCTGGCGGATCATGCCGCCGTGCGGGCCGGTGAGCAGCCGCCAGAGGATTTCGCGCTCGATCAGCGGGGCCAGGACGGGCGCGTCGGCGGGGTGGTCGAGCAGCCGCAGCATCCGGGCCACGGCGTCGAGCAGTTCAGGACCAGCTTCGCCGGTCGCGAGCGCGGGCAGGCTGGTCGTGGTGGTGCTGGACCACCGGCCAGCCGGTGCGTCGAGCAGCAGTTGGGCGATGGCGGCCGGGCGCAGCACCAGCCCCACCGCCAGGGACGGGGTTTGCGGGGAGGCGCCGAGGAAGTGGCCGGTGACCGGCAGGTCGGCGGTGACCACGAGGCACTGCCCGGCCCGGTACTCGTGCAACTGATCGCCGAGCAGGAGGCGTTTGCCGCCCTGGGCCATGACGACCAGCAGCGGCTCGGTCAGCGAATGGTCCGGCTCCGACGTTCCCACCTTCGACAGCAGCAGCCCACCGATCGACGTCGCCAGGTCCGGGCGCGCATGGGCCGCGATGAGCCTGCGGATCTCTTCGAGGAGCGGGGCGGTGTGCACAGCCGTCACGGAAGCACCCGCGGTGGTCTTCGACAAGTCCGATCGGGGCGAGATCGGCAGGATCGTGCAAGACCGGGCGCGGATCCGACTACCCCGCGCCACCCGAGTCGCGCTTGCATGGTGGGGACCATTCGACATTCAGAAGGTAGGCCCATGCCGCTCGATCACTACGTCACCCTCGGCCGGTCGGGGCTGCGGGTCAGCCCGTTCGCGCTCGGTGCGATGACCTTCGGCGAAGATCCCGGTGGCGCCGGGTGCAGCCCGGCGGAGTCGGAGCGGATCCTAGCCGCCTACCTGGACCTGGGCGGGAACTTCATCGACACCGCCAACTTCTACACCAACGGCCACTCGGAGAAGATCCTCGGCGACTTCTTCGCCGCACACCCCGGACGGCGTGGCCACGTGGTGCTGGCGTCGAAGTTCTTCGGCAACCTCTTCCCCGGCGACCCGAACGGTGGCGGGGCGGGTCGCGGTTCGATCGTCGCCCAGCTCGACGAGACCCTGCGCCGCCTGCGGACCGACTACCTCGACCTGTACTGGCTGCACAACTGGGACCGCCACACCCCGATCGAGGAAACCCTGCGCACCCTCGACGACCTGGTTCGCGCCGGAAAGATCCGCTACCTGGGGTTCTCCAACACGCCCGCGTGGCTCACCGCGCAGGCCCAGACGACGGCGTTGCTGAAGGGCTGGACCCCGCTGATCGCGCTGCAGGTCGAGTATTCCCTGCTGGCCCGCACCGTCGAGGGCGAACTCGCGCCGCTCGCGCTCGACCAGGGCATGGCGCTGGTTCCGTGGAGCCCGCTGAAAAACGGCTTCCTGTCCGGCAAGTACCGGCGCGGCACGCAGGTCGCGGACTCGGCCCGCGCGGCCTACGTCGGCGGCCCAAGCGAGGACGAGTACGCCGTCATCGACGCCGTCGCCGCGATCGCCGACGAGCTCGGCACCACGTCGGCGGCCGTGGCGCTGGCCTGGCTGCGCTCCCGGCAAGGCACCGTCGTGCCCATCCTCGGCGCTCGACGCGTCGAACACCTCGAAAGCAACCTCGCGGCTTTGCAGGTGACCCTCAGCCCGGAACACCTGGAGGTTCTTGATGGGGTGTCCGAGCCGACGCTCAACTACCCCGCACCGATGCACGGCTCCCAGCGGGCGATGCTGCAGTTCGCCGGGGCCACGGTCGACGGTGAAACGTCCACTGTGTACCCACCGCTCGTGCAGAGCGACATCCGCTACTGAGCGGCGGCGCCCTCATGGGCCGGAGTGCTTTCCGCCTGTCGCGGTGTTTGTCGCGCCCGCGGTCGGTGGGTTCGCGGCGGCATCCCTGAGTGACTAAGGGAATGCGTGGAGTTGCGACATGATTGCTGGTGTTCTTCAGCTCTTCGGCATCAGGGTGAAGTTGGCTTTGCCGGTGGGGGCTCCGTTGAGTTGGAGTTCTACCGCGTGGGCGCCGGGGTAGTAGCGGCGCGTGGTGATCTCGCGGAAGGAATGCTCGCGCGAGATCTCCCGTTCCTCGCCAGGGGCGAGGGTTGTGGTGATCAGTTTGAAGGTTTTGCCGCGTTGGGTGCCGTTCGCCTTCATGTGGTGGACGATGTAGTCGATCACGAGCGTTGTCGGCACGGTCGCGGTGTTGGTGATCGTCGCGGTGAAACTTAGGGTTCCGCCGAACGGGATCCGCGTTGCTGCCAGGGTCGGCCCGACGACGTCGATGTTCGTGGGGCGGGCGAAGCCGAGCAGTTCGAGCGCTGCGGGATGCCCTTTCTTGATCAGCGTGCGCAGCCCGTTCTTGACCTGGCGCGCCGTGTTCTCGTCGGGATCGGCGAGCCAGGCCGCCGCGGTTTCGACGACGATGTCCGGCTGCTGCCTGCTCAGGTCGTTGAGGTGATTGGCGACGGATCGGCGCACGTACTCGCTCTCGTCGCGGTACAGGGCGTTGATGACGGGAAGGGTCGCTCGGGGGTTGGCCAGGATCGCGGGAACTCGTTTCGCCCAGGGCAGGAACGGTCGGGTGCCCTCGGATGCCAGTCGGCGGACGTCCTCGTCGGGCGAATCGGTCCAGGTCAGGATGGTGGCGAGCGCCCGGTCGAAGTCGTGGTCGAGCAGCGCGCGGATGGCGAACTCGGAGGTGAGGCGAGAGGTGAGTTCGGCGAGCGCGTTCATGGCGTCGTCGAAGGCCTCGCTGCCGCCGTCGTCGATCGCCTTCGCGGCGAGCGCGCTGGTGACCGGCCAGATCAGCCACCCGCTGAATGGCAGTCGGCCGTGCTGCGCCGCGCGAATGGTGCGGGCGAACGAGTCGTAGTCGCCGGGCAGGTCGTGCAGCAGGGCATCTCTGAGCAGGTCGCTGCGCTCCCGCAGCGATCGGGGCGCCAGTTCGCCGACAGCGGTGCACAGCGCGGTCAGTGGTGCGCCGGTCGCAACGGCCGCGACCGCTTTGATCAACGCCTTGGCGGTGTGGTCACCGATCAGTTCGTCGGCGAAGGGCATTGGTTCTCCAGTGTGTCAACGAGATCGATCGTGTCGCGGTGGCGAGCGCCATAACGCTTGGTCAGGGGTGCCGCACCCGCTGGCGGACTAGTCTGGCCGTCATGCCCGACAAATCCACGAACGAGCTCGGGGAGTTCCTCCGGGCGCATCGCGCGCGCGTTGAGCCCGCGGATGTGGGGCTGTCCGGGGGCGGTGACCGCAGGGTCGCGGGGCTTCGCCGCGAGGAGGTCGCGGTGCTCGCCGGGGTGAGCATCGACTACTACGCCCGGCTGGAGCAGGGACGCGAGCGCAACCCGTCCGCGCAAGTCCTGGACGCGATCGGGCGGGCGCTCAGGCTCGGCGCCGACGCCCGCGGCCACATCTTCCGGCTCGCCGGGCTGAACCCGAACCTGGGGCCGGGCAGCTCGCGAGATCTGGTTCACCCGGCGCTGCTGCAACTGCTGGACTCCTTTCCCACCGCCGCCGCGTACGTGCTCAGCCCGGCGTTCGACGTGCTCGCCACCAACACCATCGCCGCCGCGCTGCTCTCGCCCTTCTCCGGCATGACCAACATGGTTCGGGTGCTGTTCCAGCATCCGCAGGCGCAGACCGTGTTCGTCGAATGGCCCATCCTGGTCGAGAACGTCGTCCACGCCCTGCGCCTGAACGCGGGCTACTACCCGGACGACCCGGAGATCCGGGCGCTCGTCGAGGAGTTCCGGCAGACCTCGCCGCAGTTCCGGGCGTTGTGGCAGGACCAGACCGTGGCCGGACTCACCCGCGCGTTCAAGGTTTTCGTCCACCCGGAGGTGGGCCGGGTCGAGTTGACCTACCAGACCTTCGACGTCCGCGACGCTCCCGGCCAACAACTGCTCGTCGGCACGCCGGAGCCGGGCAGCCGCAGCGCCGATGCCATCGCCTACCTGGGTTCCGTGCACGCCAACACCTGAGCCGCCACCCGGTCTTCCGACTGCTGGCCGGACTTTGTTGATCTGCCGGTCTGCTTCGATCGTGGCCGACCTCGGCCCGGTGGCGGAAGGTCGTGCCTTCCTGGGTGTGCCGCACCCAGGAAGGCACGACCTTCTCCCGACGCGGCGGCGGCCCGACGCTTGGTCCCGCGGCGCTCCTGCCGCACGCCCAGCGTCTTCGAGGGAGTCCTGATGAGCACCGACAGCAAGATCGTTCTGATCACCGGAGCCAGCAGCGGCATCGGTGCGGCGACCGCCCGACGCCTGGCTGCCGACGGACACCACGTCGTTGTCGGCGCCCGGCGCGAGGACCGGCTCGCGGCACTCGCTGCCGAGATCCGCACCGCCGGTGGCCGGGTCGATCACCGGAAACTCGACGTGACGGACCTCGACAGCGTGCGCGGCTTCGTCGCAGCCGCCCACGACCGGCACGGCCGCATCGACGTCCTCGTCAACAACGCGGGCGTGATGCCGCTGTCGCGGGTCGACTCGCTGCGCATCGACGAGTGGAACCAGATGATCGACGTGAACCTGCGCGGCACCCTGCACGGGATCGCTGCCGTCCTGCCGCTGATGCGGGCCCGTGGTGTCGGCCACATCGTGAACGTGGCCTCGACGGCGGCGCACCGGGTCGACCCCACCGCGGCCGTCTACTGCGCCACCAAGTACGCGGTTCGGGCGCTGTCGGAAGGGCTGCGCCAGGAGAGCCAGGACGTCCGAGTCACCGTCGTGAGTCCGGGCTTCACCCGCACCGAACTCACCGATCGCGGCGGTGATCCGGAAGTGCGGGCCGCCGCGCACGCGGCCATGGAACAGTTCGCCATCCCGGCGAGTGCCGTCGCGGACGCCATCGGATACGCGGTCGCCCAGCCCGGTGACGTCGACGTCAACGAAGTCGTCATACGTTCGACCTCGCAGGGCTGATCGAGGGGCGGATCAGGTGCCGGGGTCGGGGCTCAGGTGGACGACGACGTCGGAGTTGGGGACTTCTCGGCCGTCTTCGTCCGCTATGAAGCCGACGTGGACCGGTCTCCCGGTCGCGCGTTCCCGGCGCACGGCGGATGGTCCCGACGGGCGCGGGCAGTGGCGGTCGCCCCACTGCTGGAGCGCCCCGAGGATCACCTGCAGTTCTTCCCCGGCCTGGGTCAGGTGGTAGGAGTCCCGGTGTCGACTTCCCGGCACCTGGTAGGTGCGCTTGCGCACCACCCCGGCGTCGACCAGCGTTTTCAGGCGGGCGCTGAGCAGGTTCGCCGCGATTCCCAGCGATGCCTGGATTTCCGCGAACCGGTGCTTCTCGCGGTGGATCTCGCGCAGGATCAGCAACGACCAACGCTCACCCAGCACCTGCAGGCTCCGTTCGATCGAGCAAGCCGGGGCGTCGGAAGCCGCACTCGCCCTGGTCATCGCGTCCTCCTCCTGCTGGTCCACGCCACGAACCTAGCCTATCTGGATTTAATTTCAGTATCCAACTGGGGGTTGGTTGGTCGTCAGTCGAGAGCGGTCTGGTGGTTGTACCGTGCAAATCTGAGTTGCAAAACTAAAGTTAGATATCTACGGTGGGTGCCGTGCTGGTCGGCATCGGCTCGCGCTCGTCCGTTCAGATGGAGAAGCAATCATGGAGATTCGAGGCAGGGTCGCCCTCGTGACCGGCGCCAACCGCGGGATCGGCCGGGCGTTCGCCCGTGCGTTCGTCGACAGCGGCGCCAAGGTGTACGCCGCGGCGCGGCAGCCGGAGCTGATCACCGACCCCGATGTGGTCCCGATTCGGCTGGACGTCACCGACCCGGACAGCATCGCCGAGGCCGCGGAGCTGGCCGCGGACGCCTCGATCCTGGTCAACAACGCCGGAGTCGCGTTGGGCGGACCGGCGCTGACGGCCTCGCTGGACAACGCCCGGCGTGAGATGGAGGTCAACTACTTCGGCACCTGGGCGATGACGCAGGCCTTCGCGCCCGTGCTGGCGGCCAACGGCGGCGGCGCCGTGGTCAACATGCTCTCCGCCGGGTCCTGGGTGGCGTTGGAGCGCGTTTCGGGCTACACGGCGAGCAAGTCGGCCCAGTGGTCGCTGTCCAACGCCCTGCGCGTGGCGCTGCGCCCGCAGGGCACCCTGGTGCTCGGGGTGCACTGCTGGTTCGTCGACACCGACTTGGCGGCGGCGGTCGAGGAACCCAAGATCAAGGCCGAGGACGTCGCGCGCGCCACGATCGAAGGCCTGCTCGCCGACGAGGAAGAAGTGCTCGTCGACGAGGCGACCAAGCGGATCAAGGCCTCGCTACCCAACGACCTCAAGCTGCTCTACGCGGCCAAGTAGTCCCGCCACGAACCGAGTGCTCGGCGAAAAGGCAGACGCCCCGCCCCGAAACACCGGGCGGGGCGCCTTCACGCACTCGTCAACCGTCGAGCTCGCCAGCTTTGACAGCCGCCAGGAAGGCGGACCAGGTTGGGCGGTCGAAAGCCAAGATCGGGCTCATCTCGCCGAGCTTGGAGTCACGAACCCCTCGCGCCGCAGGCGCTTCGCCAACTTCGACGCAGTTGTCGTTGCCGCTGCTACGGCTCGACTTGCGCCAGATCACTGGTCCCAGGTCAGGGGCACGCATGGTACTGCTCCCTCACTCAAGCTCACTGGCTCGTTGTTCGAGCATCCGCGCCGACTCTCTGTCATCAAGAGCGGCAATCCTCAGCCTATCGAATGCCTGGGCGTACACGTTGGTATGACTGGGGCGATCCAGGTAGTCCGCGTCGGTCAACCCTTCGAGGTAGGTGTAGGTCGCAACCGGGTCGGCGAGGTGTAGGACGGTGAACGGTGTTCCAAGAGCAGCGTGCTCGCCCTTGTTGTACGGCAGGATCTGAACCGTGACGTGGCGGAGCTCCGTCAGCTGCCGGATGTGCCACAGCTGCTCGCGAAGTGCGTCTCGCCCGCCGACTTCGCAATACAGCACGCCTTCGCCGAGGACGACCGAGATCTCTCGATTGCTGTTACGAACGATTGTTTCGCCCCGTCGCACGCGCTCGGCCGCTCGGTCGTAGATCTCTGGCAATGGCGTGACCAGTGAGGTGGAGAGAATCGCGCGGGCGTACGCCTCGGTCTGCATGATGCCTGGCACGAGGTCGACTTTGTAGGCCTTCACCTCCGCTGCCGCAGCTTCGAGGGCGGTGTAGGTCTTCGCCCAGTCGGGCACGCGGCTTGGTCGATCTCTCTTGCGAGCGTCCGACGCCAGCTGGCGCAGCTTGTTGGCCTCGTCTTCGTCCGTGATCCCGAAGTGGTCGATCAAAACGTCCATTTCGGCTGCGGCGACAGTGAGCTCGCCCTTCTCGACACGGGTGAGCTTGCCTGGATACCAGTCAAGCCGGTCGGCGATCGTCTTTGGCTTGACGTCGTGTCGCTCACGGAGTTCGCGCAGCAGTAGGCCCAGCTGGACGCGTCTGACCGCTGGGTTGTTCTCCGGGGTAAGCATCGCTCCCTCTCGTTACGTCGTCGGGTCGCATCCTGCCGTGCTCGCTCGTCCCCATCTTCCAAGATCCCTCTTCCGGGGCATTACGAACATTCAATTGCAACTTGTAGTTTTAATCTTGTCGCATGGTGCTCTTGTGTCTGGTGGGACGACAGAGCCGAGAGCTCCCGGCGGCCCGGGTTCATGGCGGAGTCCTAGCGACGAGGGGATACGTGATGGTGGGGGCACTGCAGATTGATGCGTGGCCGGAGCCATGGTTGCGTCCGCACCTGGATGCCTTGCGGGCGAGTGTGCAGGCGGGTTTTCGGTTCCTGCACTTGCCGAGGTTCGACGATGTCCTTGCCGTGCAGGGGCTGAGGGTCAGCCATGGGGCGATGGACATGTTCCGTGCGAGGTCGGCTGATGACGCGCTGGCGGCCCGGTTTCGGATCGAGGATCTGGAGCGCGGCTCGCCTCCAGCGGTCTGGCATCGATACGGCTCGGTCGCTGATGTGGTGATGGAGCTGTTGGGGCTTCCGCCGCATGGGGCTGCGAACGCGCCGAGCTTGGCTCGGGCGCGGCTGGATCTGTGGGTTCCGGGCGATGCCCTGTCGTGACCGGCTTTTGGTCGGGCGCCTGTCGTGGTGTCCGCGACGTCTCGGGAAGGACTGAACTGGGGTGTTTTCTTTGCTGCTGTTCGTCTTGGGTCTGGTGCCTGGGTTGGCGCTGGTGGTGCTCGTTGCGTGGCGGATGCAGGTTGCGGAGCCTGCGGGACAGCACGCTGGCGCGGGAGACGGCGCGTTGACGGTTGCGCATCTCTACGACCGGGTCGAGAAGGAGCGCGAAGCCGAGCACGCGGGGCGGCATGCGTTGCGCGAGGACATCGCGGCCAAGGTCGCCGCGATCGTCGGGGTTTAGGCGTGGGCGCCAACTTGCTGCCGAAGCGGTTCCTGCCGATGGCGTGGCACGTCGAACGGGTTTCGCCGGGCGAGGTCTACACGTTCCGGTGGGGGCGGGGCTCCGGTGTGTTCACGGTGCATCGCGGCGATATCGGCAGCTCGCACAGCAACGATCGCCGTATCGAGACCGTCCGCATCGGCCGCGACTGGACCGATGCGGCCGACGTCGCCACGCAAGCCCGTCTCTGGCTGAGCACCCGAGTCGGCCCACGACGCCGAAACGCCTGACACCACAAGAACTCCGCTCGATGTCACTTCCCCGACCTTCGACATCGAGCGGACGGCCGGTCGGTGCGGAACCTCCCAGCGCACCGACCGGCCACCCCATCCAGAAACGAAAGGAGCCATCGAATGCCCAATCCACATGACGATCACCCCGAGGTCACTGGTCCCCCGATCCCGGCGCCGGTCGAAGTCGACCCCGTGGCCACAGGCGTCGGGAGTGAGGTCGACCAGGACGAGGCCGATGACGACGGCTGAGCAGCGTTCGCTGTCCCAGAGCTGGGGTTGGCACGCGATCCACGGCGTCGGCCGTGGTCGTGTCTGCGCTTTTTGAGTGATGTGTCGTCAAGGCCGCCGAACCGCAAGATCGTCTCGGTATCGTGCCGACCTGGGAAAACTGCCGAACGGGGGAACGCTTGGCTTACGGCGACAAAGACGTGATGCGCGAACACGGCGACGTGGCGCCCTCGGTGATCGGCGCAGAGTACGCCGCACCACAGGAAGAAGCAGACCTCCCCGCGACCGCCTACATCCCGTGCCAGCGCGTCACCAAAGGCGACAGGGACGTGACCGTGGAACTGCGGCACACGCCTGACGGTCAGCGCGCGCTGCTGGCGTTCACGTCGCTGGAGCACCTTGTCGAGGGCTGCGGCGACGGACAACCGTGGGTTGCTGTGGGAGGTGGACAGATCGAAGACATCAAGAGCCGCAGTGATGCGGACGTCGTCGTGTGGGATGCCGCGCTGCCGATCGAAGAGCGCAGCACGAGATTCCAGCGGGAGGAATGATGTCCGATCTGCATGCTGATCCCGCGTTGCTGAACTTGCTCGCGACTCGGCTGCGCAACGCCAGTACCGACTTGGAAAGCGGCGCCACTCCACCGCCTGACCCGCAGGCCGGGGTGATCAACGGTGCCGTTCATGGGGCGCTTGCTCTGCTGACCGAGGCGCTCGGAAACATCTCGACGGGCCTGACTGCGGTGGGAGAGGCGACCGCGGAGAGCCGGGCCGTGTACGCCGACACCGACTACGAGCACGCGGTCGAAATCCAGGCAGCTGAGCTCAACGCCGAGCAACCACGCTAGATCTTACCGGGGGAGGTTATTGGTTCATGTCGCTGGACACTGAAGTCAAGGGCGACCCCGACAGCTTGACGGCCGTGTGCGAATGGGCGTATCGGCAGTCGGACGGCGTCGAAGAAGCCGCACGAAAAATCCAGCTCACCAGCGCCGAATCAGAGGACGGCTGGCAGGGTGCAGCGGCCGAGGGGTTCCGCGCCGTGTTGATCGCGGCGGGCAAGATGGCCGACACCGAAGTTCGCGCGCTCAAGGACACCTGCCGTGAGCTGCAGACTCATGCCGACGATCTGAACACGGTCAAGGCCATGATGCAGCGCGCCCGCGATGTGGCTGTCGAGGGTGGGCTCCCGATCAACGGATTCAAGATCGAGGAGCCTGGTCCCGCGCCGCCGGATCCGAAACCGCTGCCGCAGGGGCGAGCTGCGACACCGCAGGAGCGGCAGGACCATGCCGCAGGTGTCCAAGCGCAAGCGGCCTTCGACAAGAAGGCGCGGGCGTATGCCGAAGCAGCTCAGATCGTGAAAGACGCGCGGGACAAGGAATCGCAGTCCCAACATGTCCTGGTGCGCTTCCTGACCGGCGTGTTGGACCCGGTGAAACTGTCGCTCACCCTCACCGATATCTCAGGTGGGTTCATCGGCGCGACCGCCGTGCGGGTCAGCAAATTCCACCAGTTCGCTGACGATGCCCTCGACAAGGCCGAGCGGGCAGCGAAGCTGACCACCAGTCAGAACCTCAGCCTCGCCAATCGTACGAAGGCGGCGGCGATCCAGATCACGAACGACCTGCGCGCCAAGGACGCCATCGACCAGGCGATGTCCACGCGTGCGGCGAACGTGATCAGCCGCTTCCCTCCGCGGATCCGCAACGCTCTTGGCTTCCTCGACATCAAACTCCTGCCCGAGAAAGTCAAGGCGCCTAGCCCGTTCCTCATCGGGGCAACCAAAATGGGCAAGATCATCCCCGGAATCGGATTGATCGCCACCGCTGCGGGTGTCAGCTACGACCTCAGCCAAGGCAAAGACCCGACCGTCGCCGTCGCCAGCGGCACAGGCAGCCTGCTCACCGGCGCGGTCGTCGGTGCGGCGGTCGGGGGGCCACCCGGCGCCATCATCGGCGGCGTCGTCGGCATCGGTGTCGGCTTCGCAATCGACGAGTTCGGCGACGACATGATCAACATCGGCAAGCGACTCGAAGACATCAACCCGAAGATGACCCGATAAGGACCCCCGTGACCGCCACACCCCGGCCGAACCCGAAAACCGGCGAACCACGACCACCCCAGGCACCCCGGTTCACCGTCTGGGGAGACCTGCCGCGACGGTCCTCCCGGTTCGCGCGGATCCCAGAAGCGCCGCAGGGGCGGGGGCCAATGCTGGAGTGGTACCACCGCTCCAACGAAGGCGCCTTCCTGTCCGGACTGATCGTGTCGGCCATTGTCTTCGTCATGTTGTGCCTCATGGACTGGGGCTTCGACTGGATCTGGACAACACCCTGGCTATGGATGTCCGTCATCGCGGTCGCCCCTCTCTGGGGACTCTGGATCATCTCTCGCAACCGCTGGGGCATTTCAGCAGGAGCCGACTGGCTCGCGATCAAAACCGGCTACGTCGACCTGTACGAACTCACCGAAATCAAGGTCACGGGTACAAGTGGCGGACTGTCCTGGGACATCGAGCTGACCGACAAGAAAGGCACCGAACTCTGGCTGGATGCCAAAGAACTCCAAGCGAACCAAGCACTCTGGGACCTCGTCTACAACGGCATCCGCTACTCCGTCCACCACGGCAGCGCCAAGACCAACCCGCGCGCGATCGACAAACTCCGGCTGCGGTAGGCGCTTTCATAGCTGAGGTGACGACTGGTGCAACTCAGGTGGTGGGCCGGACTCGCCGCGATCCGGTGCGGCATCGAGCGGCGGAGGTCGTCAGGCGGCCGGGGTGGTGGGGGGTTCGGGGTCGACGATTCGGTGGACGGCTTCGATCAGTGCGGCGCGGTGTTCGGTGATGTGGTCGGGCCTGTGGGGTCGCCGTCGGTTGTGGTGAGCAGGCCGGGCGGTGCGCCGAGCCAGCTCTCGCCACGATCGCGAACAGGTCGCTCGCGGGGATGCGATCGGTGATCAGCCCGGCTCGCTGAGCTGTGGCGACAGTCTCGATCTTGACCGCGGGTAGTCGAACGGGCCGCGAGGTGAGGGGCACCCGTGACCCAGTTACTTGGTCACGGGTGCCCCTCACCCGTCACCCGAACGGCGCGATGGGTCAATGTGTCTGGTCGGTTGGGCGGACCAGGATCTCGTTGACCGCGACGTGGTCGGGTTGCGCGATCGCGTAGCAGACCGCTGCGGCGATGTCTTCGGGCTCCAGGGTGCGCATCGAACTGGCCATTTGCTGCGCGGCGGCCTGCATCATCGAATCGGTGATGTGGCTGGCCAGTTCGGTGGCGACGAAGCCGGGCTCGATGACGACGACGCGCAGACCGTTCGCGGTGAGTTCCTGCCGCAGCGATTCGGAAAACGCGTTGATGCCGAACTTCGTTGCGGCGTAGACGCCGCCACCGGCGGACGCGGTGCGGCCGGAGGTCGAGGAGATCTGCACCACGGCGCCCCTGCTCGCCAGGAGGTGGGGCAGGGCGGCGTGGACGGTGTACATCGATCCGAGCAGGTTCGTCTCGACCATCCGCGTCCACTCGGCGGTGTCCGCGCCCAGGATCGGGCCGGTGAGCATGATCCCGGCGTTGTTCACCAGGACGTCCAACGCGCCGAAGCGTTCGACGGTCGCCGCGATCGCGGCGCGCACCGATTCCTGGTCGGTCACATCGAGTTCGAGGGTCAGCACGTCGCCGGGGGCCTTCTCGGCGAGCGTCGCCAGCCGGTCGGTGCGCCGGGCGCCGACCGCGACACGGGCGCCCTCCTGCGAGAGCGCGAGGGCGGTCGCTTCTCCGATGCCGGACGAGGCTCCGGTGACGAGGACGACTTTTCCATCCAATGTGTTGCTCACGTGCTTCCCTTCGATGGTTTTCGGGGGCCGCGATCTGCGCGTATGCGCCGTCCGACACAACCGGACCAGGCGGTCACCTTAACCGTAGCACGGTAGCGGACCGGCCGGTCATGTTACGCGTAGACTGCGGGCTACAAGGAGGTGCGCATGACCGGGACGACGCCAGCCTCCCCGTCGCGGGCGGACGCGGTTCGCAATCGGCGGCTGCTGCTGGACGCCGCGGCCGAAGCGTTCGCCGAGGGCGGCATCGACGTGTCGATCGGCGAGATCGCCCAGCGCACCGGGATCGGCAAGGGGACGGTCTTCCGGCACTTCGCGTCGAAGGCGGAGCTGCTGGCGGCGATCATGCTGCGGATGCTCGACGAACTCGTGGACACCGGGAACCGGCTGCTGGTGGCCGACGATCCGGCCGGGGCGGTGCGCGAGTTCATGGCCGCAGGGATCGAGATCCTCGTGCGAGATCGGGCGTTCTGCGAGGTCATCGGCCGCCCGTCGCTGCAACATCCCGATGTGCGAGAAGGAATCGACCGCCTCTGCGACATCGCCGAAGCTCTCGCGGCCCGCGCGCGGGATCGGCGCGCCATCCGCTCGGACATGACCGGAACGGACATCGTCCTGCTGCTCGCGGGCATCCAGCAGACGGCCGCCCCGCTGATGGCCGCCGAGCCGGAAGCATGGCGCCGCTACCTGGAGCTGGCTTTCGACGGCATGCGCACCACAGCAGGACACGCACTCCCGCACCCGCCCCCGAAACACCTACGACTCAACTGATCGATCGGCCAGATCCGCACCGCTATGGGGCGCCGGAAGGGTGGGGCCGAAGATGCCGAACATTCGTGATGAATGGTGGACGGGCCGTCCGGGAGAGTTCGGAGATCTCTCCCCCTTCACGCTTGAGCGGACCGAATATTCGGTCCGTTCCGAAACGCCTGTCCGCTGCGTCCCGGTGACTCTGCAACGCCGGGTGATCGGCTACCTATGGGCCTCCGAGACGGAAGACGCCGCTGACTTCTATGCCAAGCGGGGCACCGGAGTTGCCGGTTACAACGCCGGTGGACGTTGGCGGGCCCGGTTGGTGGAAGCGCGGAAAGCTGGCTTCACCGCGTGGGAAGCCGTTCAGCTGTGGCTGGGCGAGCCGGAGGATCTGGTAGCCGGAGGTGTGCCTGCCGAGGCGCGGGTCCTGCCGAATTCGTGGGCTGTTCGGCAACTCTTGAGGCAACGCTACGAAGAGGAGCAGTGATAAGACGCCGCTGGGCGTCGGGATTATCACTCACGAGTACCTGTTGTTGGGGTGGCGTGGGCGAACCAGGTGCTGGCTGCGAGGCACACCAACGCTGCGAGGAGCAGGGCGTATGCCGGTCCGATGCCGGTGAGGGAGCCCATGGTGGCGACGCCGAGTGTCGCACCGGTCTGGCGGGTGGCGTTGAGCAGGCCGCTGGCGGCTCCGGCGGTTCCTGGCGGGGCGGCGTTGATGATCGCGGTCGTCAGGGCGGGCAGGACGAACGACACACCGAACCCGGTGAGCAGCAGTCCGAGCGCGAGCCAGCCGTATCCGGCCTCGGCCCAGGCCGCGCAGCCGAGGGCGATACCTCCTGCGGTGAGCAGCGCCAAACCCGTCAGGATGGGTGGGCGCGGGCCAAAACGTGCCACGATCCGGCCGGTTACCGGAGGGTTGAGCACGAACGGCAAGGTGAGCGGCAGGAAAGCCAGGCCGGTGACCACCGCGGTGAGGTGGTGGTCCTGCTGGAGCAGCAGCGGCAGCACGAACAGGTTTCCGTTGAGCGCGAAGTTCACCGCCGCACCGGCTGCCAGCCCGGCCCGCACGCCACCGCTGCGCAGCATCGCCCGGTTCAGCACCGGTGCATCGCTGCGCCGCTCCAGCACGGCGAACACGACCACCACGAGCACCGTGCCGATCCCCGATCCGGCCGCGTGCGCCCAGGAACCCGCGCCCAGGGCGACCAGCGCGTCGGTCAGCAGCGCCAGCACCGCGCAGGCCGCGAGTTGCGCCGTCCAGTCGATCCGCCGGTCGTTGCTCGGACACTGGGCCGCCCGGCCCGCGGTCAGGGTGAGCACCAGCACGGCGATCGGCACGTTGATCAGGAAGATCGCTCGCCAGCCAGCCAGATCGACCAAGGCGCCGCCGACGATCGGGCCCGCCGCCACCGCCGCGCCGCTGATGGCGGCCCACGCCGCGACCGCGCGGGTGCGCTCGGCCTGGTCCGGGTAGAGCCGCGCGATCATCGCCATCGAGGCGGGTACGCACGCGGCCCCGGCGGCGCCCAGCACCGCGCGGAGTGCGATTAGCAACCCGAGCGCGGGGGCAAAAGCGGATAGCAGCGAGCCGAGCCCGAACACCGCGACGCCCACCCGGAAGACCCGGTGCGCGCCGTAGCGATCGGTGACCGCACCGGCCGACAACAGCAACGCGCCGAACACCACCGTGTAGGCCGTGGTCGTCCACTGTAGACCGGAGATCGAGGTGTGCAGCGAGACGGCCAGATCCGGCTCCGCGACCGAGAGCACGGTCATGTCCAGCAGCACCATGAAGTACCCGAGCGAGATGCCCAGCAGCACGAGCCGACGCCGACCGGTGGGCTGGCGCGAAGAGCCACCCGCGAGTGCGCGGGATGAAGAAGTGGGGGAAGTGGTCACGCCTCCCACAGTCGGGGCCGGGCGCGGCCGGTTCCACCGGCAGACCCGGACCTCCGTTCGGAATTTCCGAACGCCCGCCGATGGTTGAACACCGGTATGGAACTGCGCCAGCTGCGAACCTTCGAGGCCGTGGTACGACACCGGACGGTGACCGAAGCCGCCATCGCCCTGGAGATGGCGCCCTCCAGCGTCTCCGAGCAGATCCGCACCCTGGAGAAGTCGCTCGGCGTGGCGTTGTTCGACCGGACCGGCAGGGGCATGCGCCTGACCACGGCGGGCGAACGCCTGCTGAGTTGGGCCCGCCGCCTCCTCGACCAGGCGGAACAGGCTCGACGCGACGTGACCGGGCAGCACCGGGAACTGCGGCTGGGCGCGCTGGAGACCATCACCGCCACCTACGTGCCGCGAGTGCTGGCCAGGCTCGCCGAACGCCGACCAGACGTCCGAGTCGACGTGCGCCCTGCCGCCAGTCGAGACGACCTGCTCGTCGACGTGACCGCCGGGCGACTGGAAGCCGCACTGGTGCTGGACACCGGCGACATCCTGGGAGACCTCGGCTTCCCGGCCCCAGCCGAACCACTGGCCTTCCTCGACGTCGACGCGGTTCCGCTCGCCCTGGTCGCAGCCCCCGGCCACCGGCTGCGCGGCCATCCTCGGTTGACCCCTGCGGACTTGTCCGGTGACCGGCTCCTGGTCAACGCGCCGAACTGCTCCTTCTTGATGGCGGCCGACAAGATCATCGGTACCGGTCCGGAACGGGTCCACGTCGGCTCGGTCCCGGTGATGCGTGCCTGGGCCGAACAAGGCATGGGCATAGCGCTGCTCCCCGAGTTCGCGGTGGCCACCGCCCTCCGGTCCGAGACCCTGGTCAAGCTCGACTTCCCCGCGCCGGAGCTGAACTTGCGGCTCGTCTGGCGCGGCGACCGGGAGGACCTGCCCGGCCTGCGCGACGTCCTCTACGCCACCAGCGCCTGACCGCACCGCTGTCCCAGATCTGCGGGCCGATGGTTGCGCTCGGGCGCGAAAGCGCAGGTGGGGCTCCTCGCGCAAGGGTTGGCGCCATGGTGGGTTGTGTCGGCGCCATTTTGGTGCCATGATGGCGCCATGGATCTCGGGTCGTATGTCGACAATCTGCGTCGGGAACTCGCGGTGGCCGCCGAGGTTGGTGGTGAGGATGCCCGGGAGCTCGCCGATCGCCTCACCGCTCCGCTGGAGTCGGCCGTCCGGCTGGTCCTGCTGGACGCGTTGTCGACGGCAGCGGATGAGATCACGCGTGATCTCGCACCTGGTTCGGTGGACCTGCGGCTGCGGGGCGGTGATCCCGACTTCGTCGTGACGCCACCGCCGACGGAGCAGTCCTTCGAGGACGCCGACGACAGCGGCGCGGAGCGCACCGCACCGCGGCCGCTGGACGCCGATGAGGGCGCCATGTCGCGGATCAACCTCCGGTTGCCCGAGCAGCTCAAGGCTCGGGTCGAGGAAGCAGCCGGGCGGGACGGGTTGTCGGTGAACGCCTGGCTGGTTCGGGCGGCCGCCGCCGCGGTGGAACCCAGCGGGCGGGAGCGGCGAGGAGGCAGCCGGGGGCAGCGCTACACCGGTTGGGTGCGCTAGCCCCACCCAGCGTTCGACACCACACCTGCGTCCCACCAGCGGGGACGTTCACCAGACTCATCTGAGGGGACCACCATGCCTGTTTTCGATACTCCAGAACCGATTTCCGCCACCATCGACGTGGTCGTCGGCGACCTGCGGATCATCGCCAGCGACCGCGCCGACACGGTCGTCGAGGTGCGCCCGAGCGACCGGTCCAAGAAGACCGACGTGCGGGCCGCGGAGCAGACCCACGTCGACTACTCCGACGGCGAACTGCAGATCAAGAGCCTGAAGCGGTGGAAGCACTACGGGTTTCGCAGTGATGGCGGATCGGTCGACGTGGTGGTCGAGTTGCCGAGCGGTTCGCACGTGCAGGGCGACGTGGCGCTGGGCGACTTCGACTGCGAGGGGCGGCTCGGGCAGTGCCGGTTCAAGACCTCGACCGGCCACATCCGGCTCGCGGAAGCCGCCGCGCTGAACGTCCACACCGCCAGCGGCCGGATCACCCTGGACCGGGCGGTCGGGCACGTCGAGGTCAGCAACGGATCCGGTGACGTGCGGATCAGGCAGATCGACGGCACCGCCGTGATCCGGAACTCCAACGGGCACACCAGGGTCGGGCAGGTCACCGGCGAACTGCGGCTGCGGGCGGCCAACGGCGACATCTCCGTCGACCGGGCGCAGGCCGCCGTCGATGTCAAGACCGCCAACGGCAACATCCGGATCGGTGAGGTGGTGCGGGGTTCCGTCGTGCTCTCGACCGCCGCTGGCGAACTGGAGGTCGGCATCCACGAGGGGACCGCCGCCTGGCTCGACCTGAACACCGTGACCGGCCGGGTGCACAACTCGCTGGATTCCGCCAACGGCCCCGCGGAGTCCGAGGAGACCGTCGAAGTGCGGGCCCGCACCTACACCGGGGACATCGTGATCCACCGTTCCTGGCTCACCGCAGTGGAATGAGCTCAGCGGGATAGGTTCAATTGTGTAAGCCCAGTCAAATAAGCCCAGTCGAATAAGCGCAGTCAAATAAGCGCAGTCGAGTAAGCCCAGTCGAATTGCAAGGTGGATCGGGCTCGGCCTTACGTGCTCGTGAGTGAGAATGCCGGTTATCACCGGAAGAACCACTCGCGAGCCCCAGTCGCCACGCGCCCCGAGCTGCGCAATCTCCAACCGCAGTCGAACAACCACTGCGGGAAACGTGCACACCAGCGCCTGGACCGGAATTGCCCGGCACGTCGGCGGAAGTCGGCGTGCGGCTGGACCGTGCTCGAATTCGCGAACTGGAAATCCCATCCGAAAGGGGAAAAACCGATGACCGCTCACACTGAACGGTGGGACAGCTTTCCGCAGCTTCCCTGGTTGCACGGGCAGCAGCCGCAACAGGCGGTTCGCTTCGACGAAGAACTCGGCGTGTGGAACGTCTACGGCCACCAGGAGGCGGTCGAAGTCCTCAGCGACCCGCACACCTTCTCCTCCGACGTCGGGCGCCTGCTGCCGATCGAACTCGACGAGTCCCTGGTCGAAGGCGACCTGACGCAACTGGACCCGCCGGTTCACCGCAAGCTGCGCAGGCTGGTCAGCCACGCCTTCACCCCGAAGATCGTGGCCGACCTCGAACCCCGGATCGCCGCTCTCACCCACGAACTGCTCGATGCCGTCGCCGACCGGCAGCGGATCGAACTGGTCGCGGATCTCGCCTACCCGCTGCCGGTGGTCGTCATCGCCGAACTGCTCGGGGTGCCCAGCAGTGACCGCGAGTTGTTCCGGAAATGGGCGGAGGAACAGCTCAGCGGCGGGAGCCAGCTCTCGGTCGTCGACGACCAGGGCGAGCAGCAACGCCGGTTGGAAGCGCAGGGGGCGAGTTTCACGCAGATCATCGACTACCTCCGCGGGCACGCCGCGGAACGCAGGCGGCACCCCCGGCAGGACCTGCTGACCCAGCTCGTGCAGGCCGAGGTCGACGGCGAACGGCTCACCGACAACGAGGTGGTGAACTTCGCCAACCTGCTGCTGGCCGCCGGGCACATCACCACCACCATGCTGCTGGGCAACACGGTGCTGTGCCTGGACGCCAATCCGCAACAGGCGGCCCGGGTGCGCGCGGATCGTGCGCTGGTGCCCGGCGCGATCGAGGAATCGCTGCGGCTGCTCACCCCGTTCGCGCTCACCTACCGGGCCACCACCGCCGAAGTGGAACTCGACGGCCAGCGGGTGCCCGCGGACCAGGTGTTGTCGGTGTGGCTGTCGGCGGCCAACCGGGACGGTCGCCAATTCGCCGATCCGGACGCCTTCGATCCGACCCGGGACCCCAACCCGCACCTGGGATTCGGGCGCGGCATCCACTTCTGCCTCGGCGCGCCGCTGGCCCGGCTGGAAGGCCGCATCGCGTTGAACATCCTGCTGGACCGCTTTCCCCAGCTGAGCACCGATCCGGACAACGCGCCGACGTTCATGCCGGGCACCGACATGATCGGCGCCAACTCGCTGCCGCTGCTCACCCGATAATCCGTCCGGTCATCGGAAAAGCCGTTGGCGCGGCCACTGCCGTGGCAGGATCGCCGTCGCGAACCGCGCTGCGGCTGGAATTGCCGATGACTGGGAGGAATCGTGGCGACCTGGGAAGACCTGCTCGCTTTCGTACGGTCGGAATACCGGCTCGCCGAAGAGAGCGACATCGAGGAAGAGGACGAGGTCGAGTACCGGATCATCGAGGACGGCGACGATGAGGTCCGGATCCTCGTCGAGTACGACGACGAGCGCAGTCAGATCGTGATCATCTACCGCGAGCAACTCGACAGCAGCGAAGACTGGGTGCAGGTCCTTTCGGTTATCGGTCGCGCCGCGGACGCCGACCTGCACGGGCTTTTGCTGGAACTCGGGCAGACCTCCGTGGTGTGCGGCGCGGTGATCATCGGCGAGCACGTGGTGCTCCGCCACTCGCTGCCGCTGCTGAACCTGGACATCAACGAGTTCACCGATCCGCTCAACTTCGTCGCCGAAACCGCGGATCACCTGGAGGAACTCTTCTTCCGCGAGGACGACTACTGATCGAACCGGACACGTTGATCGCAGCGGTGGTGGGCGCGGGCAGCCGCCCCCCCCCCCCGCCGGCGGCAGTA
>NZ_JBQQBO010000016.1:0-202534 GCF_052246905.1 Saccharopolyspora antiqui | reverse complement strand
TGTCGCGCGAAATCGCCACCCGCCCCGCGTGGGAGACGGCGATTTCGCGCGAAATCGCCCACCTCCCCCGAGGTGGACGGCCCGACACGACCACTTCAAAGACAGGCACTGAGGTTCCGCCACCCGCACCGCCACGCGGAACGAGTTCGAAAGGACTTCTCATGACTTCGGGATCGCTGCGGTGCCTTTGATCTCGACCAGCGCTTCGGTGTCCCAGAGGCGGGTCGCGCCGACTGCGGCCATCGCGGGGTAGTGCCTGCCGACGAGCTTGCGCCACACCGCGCCGATCTCCCCGGCGTGGGCGCGGTAGTCCGCCACATCCACGATGTATATCGTCAACTCGGTCAGCTGCTCCGGGCTGCCGCCCGCGGCGCCCAGCGCGGTGAGGATGTTGCCCAGGGCCTGCTCGAACTGCGCCACGATGCCGTCGCCGACGATCTTCCCGGTCGCGTCGAGGGCGGTTTGCCCGGCGAGGAACACCAGGCGGCAGTCGTCGGCGACCACCGCGTGGGCGAAGCCCGCCGGTCGGGCGAGCGTTTCGGGGTTGACCCGTTGGATGCTCACGATTGAACAGCTCCTCCGTCCACGGTGATGCCCTGTCCGCTGATCGCCGCGTTGCGCACGCAGAGCTCCACGACGTCGGCGACCTCGTCCGGGCTGATCAACCGACCTATCGGCTGCCGGTTGCGCAATGCGGTGCGGGCCTGCTGCGCGGTGCGCCCGGTCTTGTCGGCGATGTTGGCGATGCTGCGTTCGGTCATCGGCGTGTCGACGAAACCGGGGCACACCGCGTTGACGGTGACACCGGTCTTGGCCAATTCCGCTGCCGCCGAGCGCACCAATCCGAGCACGCCGTGCTTGCTCGCGGTGTAGGCGCTGACGTAGGGGTCGCCGCGTTTGGCGGCCATCGAGGCGATCACCACGATTCGGCCGAAACCGCGCTCGACCATCGCCGGAACCGCGCGGCGCAGGAAGCGGAACGGCGCGGTCAGGTTGATCTGCAGGGCGCGTTCCCAGTCGTCATCGGTGGTTGCGGCCAGCGGTGCCGAGCTGGCCGTGCCCGCGTTGAGCACGAGCACCTCGACTGGACCCCACTGGCGTTCCACGGCTTCGAAGACCTGGTCGGCGGCTCGTCCGTCGGCCAGATCGGCGGGCACGGCGAGTGCCGCCGCGGGCAGTTCCGCAGCGACCGCGGCGAGTTCGGCGGCGCTGCGCGCGGTGATCGCGACCCGGTTGCCGGAATCGGAGAGCCGCTGCGCGATGGCGCGTCCGATGCCTCGACTGGCTCCGGTGACCAGGCAGTTCCTCGTCGTCACGAGAGTGATATTACGCTTAATTGACGGTCGTACGCAATGCGTCATACCGTGGTTGGAGGCGGAAGGCGACGGAAGGAGCCCGCGGTGCGTGTCGCGGTCATCGGTGGCGGTCCTGGCGGTCTGTACTTCGCCGCGCTGCTGCGGCAGCTCGGCCCGGAGCACGAGATCACGGTGTGGGAGCGCAACGCGCCGGAGGACACCTTCGGATTCGGCGTGGTGTTCTCCGACGAGACCCTCGGCGGGATCGAGCACGCCGATGCCGCGATCTTCCAGGCCATGCAACGGGAATTCGCCAGGTGGGACGACATCGACGTGCACCACCGGGGCACCGCGTTCACCTCCGGCGGGCACGGTTTCGCCGCGATGAGCCGCAAGCGGCTGCTGCGCATCCTGCAGGAGAGGTGCCGCGAACTTGGGGTGGCACTGCACTTCCGCGCTGAGGCGCCGGACGTCGAGCGACTGGCCGCCGACCACGACTTGGTGGTCGTCGCGAACGGCGCGAACTCGGCGGTCCGCGACCGGTACTCGGAGACCTTCGGCCCCAGCGTGGAAACCGGGCGGTGCAAGTACATCTGGCTGGGCACCGACCTGGTCTTCGACGCGTTCAAGTTCGTCGTCCAGGAAACTCCCCACGGCATCGTGCAACTGCATGGCTACCCCTACAGCCGGAACGCCAGCACCTTCATCGTGGAGTTGCACGAGGACGTCTGGCAGCGGGCCGGATTCGCGGACCTCGCCGCCGCGGCGTCGACCCGGCCCGGCGACAGCGACGAGAAGTCGATCGAGCTGATCCGCGAGCTGTTCGCCGATTCGTTGGCCGGGTACGAGGTCTTCGGCAACAACTCGAAGTGGCTGAACTTCCGGACGGTGCGCTGCCAGTCGTGGCGGCGCGGCAACGTCGTGCTGCTGGGCGACGCCGCGCACACCGCGCACTTCTCCATCGGCTCGGGCACGAAACTCGCCATGGAGGACGCCCTCGCGCTGGTCGCCTGCCTGCACGAGCAGTCCACGACCGACAGCGCGCTGCGGGCCTACGAGACCGAGCGGCGCGCGGTGGTCACCTCCACCCAGCGCGCCGCGCAGGCCAGCATGGCGTGGTTCGAGAGCATCGGTCAGTACGTCCACCAGGATCCCGAGCAGTTCGCCTTCAACCTGCTCACCCGCAGCCGCCGGATCACCTACGACAACCTGCGACTGCGCGACCCGGAGTTCGTCGCCGGGATCGACGCCTGGTTCGCCGGGCCGGGCGAGGTCCGGCCGCCGATGTTCCAGCCGCTCCGACTCGGCCCGCTGGAGCTGAACAACCGCGTCGTGGTGTCGCCGATGGACGTCTACAGCGCAACCGACGGCGTGCCGGGTGATTTCCACCTGGTGCACCTCGGCAGCAAAGCGCTCGGCGGTGCGGGTCTGGTGATGACCGAGATGGTGTGCGTGTCGGAGCAGGGGCGCATCACGCCCGGCTGCGCCTGCCTGTGCACGCCGGAGCAGGAAGCCGCGTGGCACCGGGTGGTCGACTTCGTGCACGGCAACAGCGCCGCGAAGATCGGTATCCAGCTGGGCCACTCCGGTCGCAAGGGCTCGACGAAGCTGATGTGGGAGGGCATCGACGATCCGCTGGACGACGGCAACTGGGAGGTCGTCGGGCCTTCACCGGTGCCGTACTCGGAGCGCAACCAGACACCGCGCGAGTTGACCGCGGCGGAACTCGCCGAGATCAAGCAGCAGTTCGTCACCGCCGCGCAGGCTGCCGCGCGAGTCGGGTTCGACGTGCTGGAACTGCACTGCGCCCACGGCTACCTGCTGTCGTCGTTCATCTCGCCGTTGGCCAACCACCGCACCGACGACTACGGCGGAGCGCTGGCCAACCGCCTGCGGTTCCCGCTGGAGGTCTTCGACGCGGTCCGCGAGGTGTGGCCGCCGGATCGTCCGCTGACGGTGCGGATCTCGGCCACCGACTGGTACGAAGGCGGCGTCGACGCCGACGAGGCGGTGCGCGTCGCCCGCGCGTTCGCCGAACACGGCGCGGCCGGGATCGACGTCTCCACCGGGCAGGTGGTCAAGGCCGAACGCCCGGCCTTCGGGCGCAGCTACCAGACGCCGTTCGCGGATCGGATCCGCAACGAGGTCGGCCGCGAACACGACATCGCGGTGATCGCCGTCGGCGCGATCTCCTCCTACGACGACGTGAACTCGCTGATCCTGGCCGGTCGAGCCGACCTATGCGCGCTCGCTCGTTCACACCTCTACGATCCACAGTGGACGTTGCATGCGGCGGTGGAGCAGGACTACGACGGACCCGGCGCGGTGTGGCCCGACCAGTTCCGCGCCGGGCGGCGCAAACCGCAGGCCGGGCGCACCGACGGCCCCAAACCCCGCCTGGAACTCATCCGCAGCAGTGGGCAGGGCACCGCCCACGCGCGCTGGAACCCGACCGGATCGGAAGGGACGAAATGACCACGTTCTCGCTCAACGCGGCGCAGCGCGATTTCGTCGAGTGGGTCGGCCGGGTGGGTGCCGGGCAGCTCCGGCCCGTCGCCGAGGCCGGTGCGCCGGGCGCGGTCAACCGGGAGTTGATCGGGGCGATGGGCGAGTTGGGCCTGCTGGCTCGGTTGTTCCCTGGCGCCACCAGCGGCTCGGTGTCGCGCGAGGCCGCCGCGCTGGATCTGTGCCTACTGCGCGAGTCGCTGGCTCGCGTGAGTACGGCGGCCGAAACCGCGTTGGCCCTGCAGGGATTGGGCAGCTATCCGGTGTTGCAGTCCGGGCAGGACGAGCAGGTGCGGCGGTGGATCCCCGCCGTGGCCGCCGGGGACGCGGTCGCGGCGTTCGCGCTGACCGAGCCGGAAGCGGGATCCGACGCGGCGGCACTTGAACTGGC
Organism: Saccharopolyspora antiqui; assembly: GCF_052246905.1. Taxonomy (NCBI): domain Bacteria; kingdom Bacillati; phylum Actinomycetota; class Actinomycetes; order Pseudonocardiales; family Pseudonocardiaceae; genus Saccharopolyspora; species Saccharopolyspora antiqui. Next base: position 198,343 of record NZ_JBQQBO010000016.1, on the reverse strand, counting down.
CGCCGAACCGGACGGCGACGGCTGGCGGCTCTCCGGTGAGAAGATCTGGATCTCCAACGCCCCGGAAGCCGACTTCTACACGGTTTTCGCCCGCACCACTCCGGGCGCCGGGGCCAGGGGAGTGAGCGCATTCGTCGTCCCCGCCGAGCGCGCGGGGCTCTCCGGAGAACACCTGGAGATGATCAGTCCACACCCGATCGGCCGGTTGACCTTCGACGGGGTCCAGGTGCGCCGGTCCGAGCTGCTGGGGGAGCGGGACCGGGGATTCCGGGTGGCCATGCGAACCCTCGACCTGTTCCGGCCGAGCGTCGGTGCCTTCGCGGTGGGCATGGCGCAGGCCGCACTGGACGCCGCCGTCGAACACGCCGGGTCGCGCCAGGCCTTCGGCGGCCCGCTCAAGGACCTGCAGGCCGTGTCGCACCCGCTGGCCGAAATGGCCACCCGAATCGAAGCGGCCCGCCTGCTGGTGTACTCGGCGGCCACCGCCTACGACGCCGGGGAGCGCGACTTGGCCGCACGATCGGCGATGGCGAAGCTCTTCGCAACGGAGACGGCCCAGTTCGTCGTCGACGCGGCGGTCCAAATCCACGGCGCCCGAGCCCTGCGCAAGGGACACCTCCTGGAACACCTCTACCGAGAAGTCCGAGCCCCCCGAATCTACGAAGGCGCCTCAGAGGTCCAACGCACCATAATCGCCCGCACCCTCCACCGCTGAACCCGAGGTGAGGGGCACCCGTGACCCAGTTACTCGGTCACGGGTGCCCCTCACCCGTCTCAGGTGTCGGCGGTTTCGCGCTCGGTGTGCACGGCGAGCAGCGCATCCGCGCAACAATTCAAGGCGACTGCCGAGTCCGTTGGCCCTGGAGAAACTCCTTGAGCTGTACGGGGTTCCGGAACGAGTCGAGTTCTTCATCGACCTGCTCGCTCGTGCGAAGAAGGGGAGCGACTGGTGGGCTCGCTTCGACTTCGACACCGATCAGGCCACGCTGCCGTCTTGGTTCAAACTGTTCCTCAGCCTCGAATCCGAAGCCGTTCAGATCGAGGGCTGGGACGCACAGGTCGTGCCAGGCCTGTTCCAAACTCCCGAATACGCCGAAGCCGTCGTCCGTTCGGGAGCCGAGGATCTGTCGGTCGCAGAAGTGCGCGATCGCGTTGAGCTGAGGACCGCTCGGCAGCAGGAAGTGCTGGAGCTGCTTCAGCGCCAGCCGTGGTCGGCGTCCGCGACTCGAAATTGGGCTCGGCGAGCCCCGTCTTAGCGTTCGGCACCGAATCGTTCGGCACGTTCGTCAACGCAATCAAGGCACACCGCTTCGACTGATTTTTCCAGGTGAAGGGCACCTTTGACCGGCATACTCGGTCAAAGGTGCCCTTCACTCACCACTCGATCGGTGGAGAGTTGGGCTGCCCTCGTGGTGGTTCGCTTGTGGCAGGTTCGGGTTAGCGGCCTTGCCAGTTCGGGGGGCGTTTGGCGTTGAAGGCGGTGTGGAATTCGGCGTAGTCGGCCGTTTTCATCAGCAGGGCTTGGGTTACCGCTTCGAGTTCCAGGGCTGCGGACAGGCTCATGTCGAGTTCTCGGGTGAGCAGTTCCTTGGTTTGCGCGTAGCCCTGGAACGGGCCGGTCGCCAGGCGGTGGGCGAGGTTGCGCACCGCTTCGTCGAGTTCGTCGTCTTCGACGAGTTCGCTCACCAGGCCGTAGCGTTCGGCCTGCTCGGCGGTGATGGTGTCGCCGAGCATCAGCAGTTGGGTGGCTCGGCCGAGGCCGACCAGGCGGGGGAGCAGGTAGGCCGAACCCATGTCGGCGCCGGACAGTCCCACCTTGGTGAACAGGAAGGCGAACTTCGCCGAGCGGGAGGCGATCCGGAAGTCGGCGGCCAGCGCGATGACCGAGCCCGCTCCGGCGGCCATGCCGTGCAGCGCCGCGATGATCGGGATCGGGCACTCCCGCATCGCCTTGATCACCGCACCGGTCATCTTGGTGAACTCCAGCAGCCGGTCCGGACTCATCTCCAGGGTTTCGCCGATGATCTCGTTGACGTCGCCGCCGGAGCAGAACGCCCGGCCTTCGCCGCGCACCACTAGTGCGCGGGTGTCGCCGCGCTGGGGCAGTTCGGTGAGCAGGTCGCGCAGGTCCGCATAGGCCTCGAAGGTGAGCGCGTTGAGCTTGTCCGGCCGGTTGAAGGTGACGGTGGCGACGCCGTCGGCGTGCGCGAAGCCGAAGTTCTCCCACCTGTCGGTGATCGGGACCGATCCGCGAAACGGGCTCATGCCAGCGTCCTCCCTCAGCAGGCCGGAGTCGAAGCGTATCACCATATTTTGACCGTCGTCATTGATACGACATGTTCGTATTGCGGGATCTTGACTGCCGTCACGTGAGGTGAATACTTGGGGTATCGCGTCGGCCCCTGTCGTCCTTGGAGCCCTGTCGTATTTGGAGGGAGTGCTGCTGCATGCGGCCTTCGTCGCAGTTATCGGTCTCCGGGCACGTCGACACGTTCTGCCGGGACAACCTGCCGCCGCGCGAGCAGTGGCCGCAGTTCCGCTTCGACCTGCCCGAACTGGCGTATCCGGAACGCCTCAACTGCGCGGCGGTCCTGCTCGACGACGCGGTGAGGCGGTGGGGACCCGACCGAACCTGCCTGGTCACGCCAACCGAGCGGTGGACCTACGGGCAACTGCAACGGCGCGCCAACCAGGTCGCGCAGGTGCTCACCGAGGACTTCGGGCTGCGATCGGGAAACCGCGTGCTGCTGCGCGGTCCGAACAACCCGTGGCTGGTGGCGACGTGGTTCGGCGTCATCAAGGCGGGCTGCGTCGCGGTGACCACCATGCCGCTGCTGCGCGCTGGCGAGCTCAGCCAGCTGGTCGAACTCACCCATCCGGCGCTGGCGCTGTGCGACCACCGCTTCGTCGCCGAACTCGACGGCACCACGCCGAAAGTGGCCACCGTGGCCTACGGCACCGACACCGAGACGAGCCTCGATCGGCGCTGTGCGGCGAAGCGCGGCCAGTTCGTCGCGGTGCGCACCGCTGCCGATGATGTCGCGTTGCTGGCGCCGACCTCCGGAACCACCGGAAAGCCCAAGGCCACCATGCACTTCCACCGCGACGTGCTGGCCAACGCGGACACCTTCGGCAAGCACGTGCTGAAACCGAACGCGGAGGACGTGTTCACCGGAACACCGCCGCTGGGGTTCACCTTCGGCCTCGGCGGGCTGGTGGTGTTCCCGATGCGCGTCGGCGCATCATCGCTGCTGCTGGAGAAGGTGGGACCGGACGAGTTGGCGGCCGCCGTCGCCGAGCACGGTGTCACGGTGCTGTTCACCGCGCCGACGGCCTACAAGGCACTGCTGTCGGTGGATCGGGGCACGGATCTGGCAACGCTGCGGCGCTGCGTGTCGGCCGGGGAACACCTGCCCAAGGAGGTGTGGGAGGAATTCCGCCGCCGGACCGGATTAAAGATCATCGACGGGATCGGCGGAACCGAACTGCTGCACATCTACATCTCGGCCGCCGACGACGACATCCGGCCGGGCGCCACGGGCAAGGCCGTGCCCGGATTCGAGGCAGCGGTCATCGACGACGACGGGACACCGATGCCCGACGGTGAGCCCGGCCGACTCGCGGTGCGCGGACCCACCGGCTGCCGCTACCTCAACGACGTCCGCCAGCGGCAGTACGTGCAGCACGGGTGGAACATCACCGGTGACACCTACCTCCGGGACAGCGAAGGCTACTTCTGGTTCCAAGCGCGCAATGACGACATGATCATCTCCGCTGGTTACAACATCGCCGGACCCGAGGTGGAGGAAGCGCTGCTCGGGCACCCGGATGTCGTCGACGCCGCGGTCGTGGCCGCACCGGACGAGAAGCGCGGCACGATCGTCAAGGCCTACGTGGTGCTTCGCGATGGCGTGGGCGGCGACGAAGACAAGACGGTGGAACTGCAGAACTTCGTCAAGCAGCGGATCGCCCCGTACAAGTACCCGCGCGCGATCGAGTTCCTCGACGCGCTACCGCGAACCAGCAACGGCAAGCTCCAACGGTTCGTCCTCCGCGAACGAGCCCGAACTCAGCCCGGCGCCGATCGGTTTCCGAGCGTTCCCGACGCCGAGCAGGGCGCGATTTCCCGGGAATAGTCCAGGTGAACGTCGATTTCTCGGCTGATCTCAGATGTCGTGTTGTTGATCGAACAGACGAGGTCTTCGTTCCGGGACAACCGGGGATCGTGCAGGCCGGGCCTTGGGCTACGATGGCCGCATGCTCATCGAGGTCGACAGACCCTAGCCGCCGAGTCGTCGGCGGCTGGCCCTCGTGCGGTTTCTACCCGTTCGCCGGTGTCGGCCGTGAGCTCCGCCCTGTTGTTAATCGGAGTGCTTTCCGCCTGCGGCTCGCTTTTCTGATCGTCCTCTGAGTCGGCATCCCACTTCGCGCATCCGTTGCGGTGCGCCGAACGTCCATGTGGTGCCCGGAAGTATGGGCACCCAGAGCGTTCGCGAGCACGAACTCGCGCGGAAGCGGCCGCGACGCACCGAGGCCGACATTCTTGCCGTGCGCGACGTCGTGGCGCTGGCCGGCCCGCGATCGGGCTGGTCGACGCACCGGTCGCGTCGGTCGAGACGTCTGCTCCGGATCGTGGCGCCTGCCGTCAATCATCAGCTGACTCGGCGATCCTCCGTCGCCCTCGCCGTTGCCGGACCGTTCCACCTGTTGGAAACCGGCTTCGCGGTGCCCTGGGCTGACGCATCGGTCGCTGAGCGCGTGACCAGTTCTCTGGAGCGCAGATCATGCCTCAACGCAAGCCTCCATCAGTTGCCCGGCACTGCCGCGCGCCCTGGCGGGCCACCGCACCGACGCTGACTACCTGCACGACTCCCGCGGGTGGTCGTCACCGGCCGCCGCACATCATGTGCCCGAACGGTGGCTACCGCAGCCGCTGCGCGGCTTCGTCGCCGGACGGTGACACGTGAGCGGCAGTCCATACCTCGGCGACCCACGACCGGTGGCCATGCGGCCGATGACCGACGATCGCGGGGGCTCCCCCGTGGGGCCTGCGCCGCATACCCGATTGGCGCAGATCCGCGACTACCTGTGGGAGGCGGGCGCACCGGCCTTCCGGTACCAGCAGCTCCTGTCGTCCTGGCGGAGCTCGGCTGCGGAAACCTTCGACGAGGTGCGCAGTCTTCCGGCTGGACTTCGCCGCGGGCTCACCGAGCGCTTCGGGCCACGTCTGCATCCCCTCGCGCCGGTCGCCGTCGAGCGCGACGAGCAGGTGGAGAAGGTTCTCTTCGAATCGGCATCCGGCGCTTGGATCGAGACCGTCGTCTCGCACTACCGCGCGGGATGGGATTCGATGTGCGTTTCCTCGCAAGCGGGCTGCGGCTTGGGGTGCACGTTCTGCGCGACCGGCGCGGTCGGGCTCCTGCGCAACCTGACGGCGGACGAAATCCTCGCGCAGGTGCTGCACCCGCACTGGCGCCGGCCCGGAGCTCGGCGCCCGGAGAGCGTCGCATTCATGGGCATGGGCGAGGCGCTGGCGAACCGCCACGTGTTCGAGGCGATCCGGCTGCTGACCGACCCGGACTACGGCGGGATGTCGCCCCGCCGCATCACCGTGTCGACCGTCGGCTTCGCCCCGAACCTGGCTCGTCTCGTCAAGGAGCAGCCGCAGGTCACGATCACTTTGTCCGTGCATTCGCCGTTCCCGGAGCAGCGTGCGCGGATCATCCCGCTGGAGAAGCGTCACCCCCTGGCGGAGAACCTCGGCATCGTCGATGACCACGCCGCCACGGTGCGGCGCAAGGTTTATCTCGCGTATCTGCTCATCGACGGCGTCAACGACACCGAAGAGCACCTCCGTGCGCTCGTCGATCTCGTACGGGCGCGCTCTCGCCCGGAGCTGTTCCACGTGAGCGTCATCCGCTACAACGAGGCCACCGGCGCGGATCCGGGATACCGTCCCCCAACGAATGCGCGCGTCAACGAGTTCGTCACGCGCCTACGCGAACGCGGAGTTCACGCAACCCGACGACGTCAGTTCGGCGCGGCCATCGACGCCGCCTGCGGCCAGCTCCACGCCCGCTATCTGGACATGCCAGCGACCCGGGAGCGCGTCGCACGTGCGGCAACGCCCGTGGGCGCGCGATCGATCCCGTTCAGACCACGATCGAGGAGAACATGAGCACCACCCAGTCCCCATACAACGAACGGCCCCAAGGGGCCTCGACGCCCTTCGATCCGGAACTGTCGGCCGTGCTGGACGGCATGAGCGAGCTTCGCGAAGCCCTGCCGCGGTCACCGGCCATGGTTGCCCGGTGGCGGGCACGACTGGCCGAAGTGGCCCCGGAACCCACCCTGGAGGAGCTGCGCGACGGCGGGACCTTCGAGGTGCACGAGAGGTCGGTGGCCGGGCCCGAGTGCGCGCCGGAGATCTCGCTGCTCATCGCCCGCCCGGCCGGCCTGGGGGAGGGGGCGCCGGTGATCTACCACCTGCACGGCGGCGGGATGATCAGCGGCAGCAACCGCACGGGCATGCCCGTCATCCTGCGGGAGTGGGCCAAGCCGCTCGGACTCGTCGTGGTTTCCGTCGGCTACCGCCTCGCGCCCGAGCACCCCTATCCGGCGGGTATCGAGGACTGCTATGCCGGCCTGGTGTGGGTCTCCCGGCACGCCGGGGAGATTGGCGGGGATCCCGAGCGCGTCGTCGTCGCCGGCGGCAGCGCGGGAGGCGGCCTCACCGCCGCTCTCGCGCTGCTGGCGCGCGACCGCAACGGGCCGAAGATCATCGGCCAGTTGGCGATGTGCCCCATGCTCGACGACCGCAACGACACCCCGTCGGCCCGGCAGATGGCGGGCCGCGGGGTGTGGGACCGCACGTCCAACGAGGTCGGCTGGGCTTGCCTGCTGGGTGCGGCGTGTGGGAGCGCCGACGTGTCCGGGTACGCGGCACCGGCTCGGGTGGCGGACCTGGCCGGACTGCCGCCCGCCTACATCGACGTCGGCGCGGCCGAGACCTACCGCGACGAAGCCGTCACCTACGTCACCCGGATCTGGCAGGCCGGCGGGGACGCCGAGCTGCACGTCTGGTCGGGCGGGTTTCACGGCTTCGACCAGATGGCGCCCGACGCCGCGGTCTCCTGGGACGCCCGCCAGGCCCGCACCCGCTGGCTGCACCGGATCCTGAACCGGTAGCGGCCCGTGCGGATGGTCGGCCGCAACTCCCTGTTGCGCGTCGGTTAAGTCCCACCGCCACGCTTGCAACGAGGTCTCGGGTGGTGCTTGGCACTACCGGCGGCCTCGACTTGTTGATCAAGGCCGAGATCATCCGGTGGTGCACCAGCCCCGAAATGCGCACTAGTTGTCGAGCGCCGCCTGAATGCGCGCCGCCGCCGCGACGACCTGGGCCCCGAATCGCCGACCGGGACTGGGGTTGAGTCGCTGTATCGGGGCGGAGAGGCACACCGCGGCGATGGTGTCGCCGTGCAGCCGCACCGGTGCGCTGACCGAGCCGACACCCGGTGCCCGCGCCTGCATGCTCTCCACCCAGTCGTAGCCGTCCGGATTGCGTTCGCCGAGCAGCACCTGTCCGGAGGATCCGTGCGGGAACGGCTGGAGGGTGCCCACCTGCTGGCTGGCGCGCAGTTCCTCCGGCGACTCGACGCTCACGACGCACAACCGGTGGTCGGCGCGCCGCACCCACAGCTGCACAGATTCGCCGCACACCGCGCACAGTTCCGCCAGCACCGGGCGGGCGGCTTCGGCCACCGCCGAGGTCGCGAACCGCGAGCCCAAGTGCAGGTACCCGGCGGTGTCGCGGCGCAGCAGACCGTGCGCGACCAGGGCGGTGGCCAGCCGGTGCGTGGTGGACACCGTCAGGCCCAACGCTCTGGCCAGTTCGCTGGTGCCCATCGGCTGCCGCTCCACGCAGTCCAGGATGGCCACCGAGCGATCCAGCACGCCCACCCCGGTGGTGAACGGTTCCGACACAGTCACCGCCGGACCGCGGCGGGAACGGCGGGGACCTTCGCCAGCGCGGAGGGCAACGCGTGCCCGACCAGTTCGGCCAGCTGATCGCGCAGCGCACCGAGCTTGGTGACGTCGATCCCGGTGTCGATGCCTTCCCGGTGGAACAGGTGGATCAGGTCGTCGGCGGCGATGTTGCCGGTCGCGCCGGGCGCGAAGGGGCAGCCGCCGAGCCCGCCGAGCGCGGCGTCGAAGCGGCGGATGCCGCAGCGGTACGCCTCCCAGGCGTTCGCGTCGGCCATGCCGTAGGTGCTGTGCAGGTGCAGACCGATCCGGTCAACCGGGAACACATCGCGCACGGCGGTGATGGCGCGGTTGATGTCGCCCGGCGAGGCCGCGCCGATGGTGTCGGCGAGGTGCAGCAGGTCGACGCCGATGTCCGCGTAGTGCCGGGCGACTCGGACCACCCGCTCCACCGGGGTGTCACCGTCGAAGGGGCAGACGAACGCGGTGGCGATGCAGCCTTCGGTGCGGATTCCCGCCTCGTGCAGGATCTCGGCGGCACGCGCCAGGCGTTGCATGGCGTCCGCCGTGCTGACACCGGAATTGGACTGGCTGTGGCCCTCGCTGGCCGACATCACCAGCCGCACGTGCTTCGCGCCCGCGGCCACCGCCCGCTGCGCGCCGCGCTCGTTGAGCACGAGCGTGTGGCAGGTGGCCGGTTGGTCGGCCAGCCCCGCGACGACCTCGGCGGTGTCGGCCAGCCCCGCGACTCGCTTCGGATCGACGAACGAACCGATCTCCAGGTGCTGGAAACCGGCGTCCACCAACAGTTTTCCAAATCGCAGCTTGTCGGCGGTCGGCACGATCACCGGCTCGATCTGCAGCCCGTCGCGCAGCGACACCTCGGTGATGAGAACCAATTCAGATCACTCCTCCAGACCGCAACTCGGCGGTATCCGCTGGTGAAAGCCCCAGTTCGGCCAGCACTTCGTCGGTGTGCGCACCCAGTTCCGGGCCAAGCCAGCGGGTGCCGCCCGGCTCCTCGGCGAGCTTCGGGATGATTCCGGGGAACAGCACCTCGCGGGTCTGGTCGCCCTCGATGCGCACCGGATGGCGTTCATGCATGCCGCGCGCCGCGAAGTGCGGGTCGGCGACGATGTCGGGCACGTCGTAGATCGGTCCGCTGGGCACCGAGGACTCCGCGAGCAGTTCCAGCACGCGGGTGCTGTCCAGACCTTCGGTCCACGAGCTGATGGCCTCGTCGATCTCGGCGCCGCGCGCGACCCGGCCCACGTTCGTCTGCAGTGCCGGATCATCGGCCAGGTCGGCTCGGCCGATCAACCGCATCAGCCGGGCGTAGATGGCGTTGTTGTTGCCGCCGACCACCACGTACTTGCCGTCGGCGCACCGGTAGGTGTTCGACGGGGCCACGCCGGGCATGGTCGCCCCGGTCGCCTCGCGGGTGACGCCGAAGGCGTCGAAGTCGGGGATCGAGGACTCCATCAGCGAGTAGACCGCCTCGTAGAGCGCGACATCCACGGTTTCGCCTGGCTGGTCGGCGCGGCGGCGCAACAAGCCCATCAGGGCACCGATGACCGCGTACAGCCCAGCGACCGAATCGGCGAGGCTGACCCCGGTGCGCACCGGCGGCATGCCGGGATATCCGGTCAGGTGCCGCACCCCGCCGTAGGCCTCGGCGACACCGCCGAACCCGGGACGCTCCCGGTATGGTCCGGTCTGTCCGAAACCGGAGATCCGGACCAACACGGCCGCCGGGTTGACCTGGCGGATCTCCGCCGGGCCCAAACCCCACTTCTCCAGCGTGCCGGGCCGGAAGTTCTCCAGCACGATGTCCGCCCCGGCGATCAGCTTCCGCGCGACGTCCTGGCCCTGTTCGGAGCGCAGATCCAAGGTCACCGAGCGCTTGTTGCGCGCCATGGTGCGAAACAGCAACGACACGTCGCCGCCGTGCAACCGCCAACTGCGCAGCTCGTCGCCGGTGTTCGGGCGTTCGATCTTGATGACGTCGGCGCCGAACTCGGCCAGGATCCGACCCGCGGTCGGGGCGGCGATGAAGTTGCCGAGTTCGACGACCCGGACCCCGGTCAGGGGGCCGTGCCCACTGGGCGCCATCGATTCCTCTCCTGTTGTCACGGTGTTTCCAGCGGCGACGTGGTCACCAGAGGTTCCGCAGGTCGATGCGGTGTCCGTCCTCGCAAGCCCTGCTTTGCCATTATTTGGGAAATTCATTCCTCTATTCGGCAAGGCTGCAACCTATCCGCCCGGATCGGAATTAACAAGAGATTGACGGCACAACGACAATGGGTACACTTCGCCGGTCCGTCTTCGTCGCCTCCCGGGTGGGCACAACTCGCCCGAGCGGAAAAGCGCTGCTCGCAGCAGACCGTGGAGTCGGCATGTGCCGACCCCGACGAATCGGACGCAGAAGAGATGTCGGACATCGTTGTCTTCGCCAACACCGCGATAACCATCGTCGGTGTCGTGGTGCTCATCCTCCGGGCCAAGATCAGCCCGGCCATCGCGCTGGTCGTCGGCGCGATATATCTCGGCCTGGTCTCGGGGCTCGGCCCGGAGCAGACCATCAAGTCCATCACCACCGGCTTCGGTGACCTGATGACCGAGGTGGGCCTGCTCATCGCGTTCGGTGTGCTGCTCGGATCGCTGATGGCCTCGCTGGGCGCGATCGAGAAACTCGTCGACCGGTTGGTGCGGACCTTCGGGCCGCGAGCGCTGCCCTACACCTTCGGCGCCACCGTCGGCACGCTCCTGCAGTCGATCTTCGCGGATGTGCTGCTGGTGATCACCGCACCGCTGGCCAGCCGACTGTCCCGGCAGGTCGGGCCGTACGGCGCGGCGCGGATGTGCGCGGCGATGGCACTGGGCATCGAGGTCGGCCTGGTGTTCGTGGTGCCCGGGGTCGGCGCGGTCGCGCTGGCTGGCGTGCTGCACCTGCCGTTCGGCAAGATGTTCATCTTCGGCGTCGTCACGGCGGTTTTCACCATCGTCACCACGCTGGCGCTGTTCACCGTGCTGGTCAAGCGCGGGCTGTGGAACCCGAAGCTGGACGAGACCGAGGCCTTACCGGTCGCGGACGTCGTCGCGGACGAGCCGGAGCGCAAGCTCCCGCCGCTGGGACTGTCGCTGGCCCCGCTGCTGCTGGCGCTGGCACTGATCGCCTTCGGCGCCATCGCGGACATGGCCGGATTCAGCGACCCGGTGATCGCTTTCCTCAGCGACCCGGTGATCGCCCTGCTCATCGGCCTGATCGGCGCACTGGTCATCGCACGGTGGAAGTTGCCCGCGGAGCAGACCACGGCGGCGTTCCGGCGCGGCTTCCACGAGAGCGGGCAGATCCTCATCCTCACCGGCGTCGGCGGTTCGCTGGCGCAGACGGTGAAGGACATCGGCCTGGGCGAGCTGTTGAAGGGCTACTTCTCCACCAGCACTGTCGTGCCGCTGCTGCTGGTGTGGGTGGTGGCCGCGGTGCTGCACATCGCGATCGGCTCGGTGACGCTGGCGTCGATCACCGCTGCCGGTGTGCTCGGCCCGGTGATGCCGATGCTCGGGATCGACCCGATCTTCGTCGCGCTCGCTGCCGGAGCAGGATCGCTGTTCGTCGTCCACGCCACCAGCAACACCTTCTGGCTGCTGCAAACCCTGCTCCCGCAAACAACCCGAGGCGCCCTGAAATCGGTCACCCTCACGGTCTCGTGCGCCTCGATAATCGCCATGATCCCAATCCAACTCATGGCATTCCTCTTCTGACGGCCGCAGCAGGAATCCGGGGCGTCCCGTTTCTCCGCAAGGGGAGCGGGACGCCCCGGCCGCTATTCGCGTTCGGCGCCGTCCGGCCAGACGACCGTGACGGAAACGGTCAACTGGTTCGGGTGCCCAGGACTTCTTCGGCGAACCATCGTTTTCCGAGGTCGCGGACCAGGTCTTCGCCGTTGGCCGTGGGGGCGAGGAGGGCGAGCATGCCGCGGCGGCCTTCGATCGGGTGGGGTGGTGCGGTGAAACCGCGCTCGCCCAGCAACGCGGCCTCGATGCCGTCGGCAGCGGCGAACGCCGCGTGCAGGGCGCTGATTTCCGGTTCGTTGCCGCCTCCCGACACGGTGGTCACCTGCGTGGCGGCCAGACCGAGTGCGTGCCCTCCGGCGGTGGGATCCAGTGACCCGGCGAGCGCGGCGCCGATCACGGCCAGTTCCTCCGGCGGGGCGCCGAGCGCAGCCGCCAGTCGGCACGCGACCTCGCAGCCGAGAACCGTTGCCCGATCCGCGTTCTCGGCATGGCGAAGCCCGGCCACGGCGGCTGTCGCGGCGACCAGCGCGTGCACACCCGAGTAGGCCAGGCCCGCCGCCGCGTCGAGAGCGCGCATCCGCAGATCGTCGTCCGAGTGGGTCGCGCGCAGCGCGGCCAGGTGCCCGTCGCGCCGCGCCGGGTGGGCGACCGCGAAGTCGGGGACCGCGGCGCGGAGTTCGGTCGGCACCACGGGGTGTTCGGCCAGCGCGAACCGCACCAGCGAACCGCTGATGTCCGTCATGATCAGTCCTCTCCGGTGCATGCGTTCAGGAACGCGGTCAGGTAGCCAGGTCCGTCCCCGGCGACGGCCGTGACAACGGCGTCGGTGCGTCCGGGCAGCACTGGTTCGACGAGTCGGTGCACCTTGGTGCGCAGATCCGCATCGGACAACGGGTTCGCCAAACTGCCCCGTGCGATCGGGACATGTCGGCGCAGCGTTCCACCATCCACTGTGGATACCGAAACCTCGGCTTCCGCCCGCGCGCGCTCCGGCTCGGCCACCAGTCGCACCTTGCCGCGCAACCGGGTCATCGCCGCCGAGGTGACGAAGTCGTCCTGGTAGGCGGCGAGGTCGACGGTGCCCAGTGACAGCCCCGCCGCAACCCCGTGCACGGTGGAGAACCTGGCTTGCAGCCCGTCGGCCGGAGCCGGATTGCCGGTGAGCTCCGGGACCAGCGGATGGCAGCGGACCTCGACCACGGCCACCGCGTCCACCCCACCGGCTTCCCGCAGCGGTGCCGCGAGGTGCTCGGCGGCCTCGATCGCCGGATGCGTGACGATGCCGCACGGATAGGGCTTGAACGTGTTGTGCCGCAACTCGAAGCGGTCGCCGAGCTCGCCGACGAACTGCTGCTCGTCGTATTCCCTGGCGAGCCGCGTGGTGAAGGCAGCGAGCGTGTCGCCAGGTTCGGGGCCGTCCGCCGCCGCCAGTCGAGCCGCGAGCATCCCGCCCGCGGCGGCCTTGCCGGGGTGGAACGGCTTCGTCATGGTGCCGAAGCTCTCCCGCATGCCGAGCCCGCGGCCGATGCCCCACAACATCGCCGTGGCCAGCCGCTGCCCGCGCAGACCGAGCAGCAGCGCGGAGGTCACGGCCGCGCCGAACGCCCCGCAGGTGCCGGTGATGTGCCAGCCCAGGTCGTAGTGCGAAGGCGAAACCGCCACGCCGAGGCGCAGTTGGAGTTCGCACCCCCACGCGTAGGCGGTCAGCACCTCGGTGGCGGGGGCGGCGCCGACCTCGGGTTCGAGCGCGGCCAGCGCGCCGAGGCAGGCGGCGCCCGGATGGATGACGGTGGCCAAGTGCGTGTCGTCGAAGTCGTCGAGGTGGGCGGCGATTCCGGTGGCGATCGCGGCATCCACCGGGGCGACCCGCGCGGCTCGTCCCGGCACCCGGGCGGCACCGCGCGAACCGGCCAGGACCGCGTCCACGGCGGCGTGCCCGCTGGCGCCGATCGCGGTTCCGGCCACGTTGAGCAGCGTTCGGCGTGCCATCGCGAGCACGTCCTCGGGCAGCGGCTGGGCGACGGCCTCGTCGATCAGCTCGGCGATTCGATGGGTGTCCACTGATCTCCTTCGTCGTAGTACTCGATCAAGGCTTCACAGCCCGGCCAGCGGTGCGATCAGCAGCACGCCGGTGACCAGGATGGCCACGCCCAGCACGTCGAACACGAGTCCCGAACGCACCATGCGGGTGATGGGGACCAGACCCGAGCCGTAGACGATCGCGTTCGGCGGCGTGGATACCGGCAGCATGAAGCCGTATCCGGCAGCGGCGGTGGCCACCAGACCCGGGATGAGCGGATCCACCCCGAGCGCGTGCGCCATCGGCAGGACGATCGGCAGCACGATTCCCACGCTCGCGGTGTTGCTGGTCGTCTCGGAGATCACCAGTGCGGTGATCGCCGCCAGGATGGTCACGCTCGTCAGCGACGACACCCCGATCAGTTCGGACAAACCGGCGCCCAGCCGCTCCGCGAGCCCGGTTTCCGAACTCAGGCTGCCGAGCACGATTCCGGCCGCGAACAGCAGGATCGTGCCCCAGTCGATCTTCGCCGCGTCCGACCATTCCAAGGTGGCCTTCCCCGGCTTGCCGGGCAGCGGCAACAGGAACAGCAGCGCTGCCGCGAGGATCGCCGCGACGCCCTCGGTGAGGTGGTCCCGGAGCAGCTCGACCAGCCCGTTGTCGTCGCCCAGCACGACCTGCAGGATGCCGGGGCCGGTCCACAGCAGGACCGCGAGCACGAACGCGATGGAGGTGTTCTGCTCGCCCCGGCTGAACGGACCGAGCTTGGCCCGCTCGGCGGCGACGTACTCCTCGGCGTTTTCGAGGCGCTTCACCTCCGGGCGGTTCAACAGCAGCAGGACCAGGCACAGCACCACGAACATGGCGATCACGATCGGTGCGAACAACCCGACCCACTGCACGAACCCGATGTTGCGGCCGGTCTGGTCCTCGATCAGCTGCCGACCGATGAGCTGGTGCGGCGCGCCGATCGGGGTGAACAGCCCGCCGATGCTGGCGCCGTAGGCGATGACCAGCATCAGCGCCGTCGAGGTGCGCGAGAGTCGTGGGGTGTTGCCGGTGCGGATCGAGCTGACCGCGGAGACCACCCCGAGCCCGATCGGGAACAGCATGGCGACCGCGGCCGTGTTCGAGATGAACGCCGAGATCGCGGCGGCGAGCGCGCCGAAGGCGATCACCGTCCGCGCCGGTGAGCGGACCACGCCCGGGATGGACAGCATGCGCAGCGCGATGCGCCGGTCGAGCCCGTGCACGGTCATCGCGCGAGCGATCACGAACCCGCCGAGGAAGGTGAAGATCGTGTCGTTGCCGAACGCGCCGAACACGGTGTCCTCGTCGCCGACGCCGAGCAGCACGCACAGCGAGACCGCCAGCAACGCGGTCACCGCGAGCGGGATCGCCTCCGTTATCCACCAGATCATCACCAGCGCGAAGATCGCCGCCAGGGACCTCTGCGGGCCCGGTAATCCGTCCGCCAACAGCAGCACCGCGGCGAACGAGGTGGGTCCGAGCAACAACCCGATGCGGCGGCGGACCAGGTCGAACCGCTCCTGCCGGTCGTGGGTGGTCACCGGCTCCGTTGCCGTCTTCCCGTCCACACCAACCTCCCATGTGCCCGTATTGCGGTACGTTAGTTCGTATCGCGGGCACTCTAGAATCGGGAGGTGGCCTAGGGCAAGGCTCGGTCGGGATGACCGATGGCGGGACTGCGAGTGACGTGAGGGGCAAGGTGACCGGGCAGGAAGCAACGCCGGGCGTGCAATCGATCGACAGGGCCATGGCGCTGCTCTCGGTCTTCAGCACATCACGCCCGGTCGTCGGCGTCTCCGAACTCGCCCGCGCCACAGGTCTGGCCAGGGGTACCGCGCACCGGCTGGTGACCGCGCTGGTCTCGCACGGTCTGCTGGCGCACGTACCCGACACCACCAGCTACTGCCTGGGCCCGCGGTTGCTGGGCCTCGCCGAGGTCGCCCGCCAGCAGCTCTCACTGGAGGCGCAGGCGGGCCCGGTGATGGCCTGGCTGCGTGATCGCAGCACGGAGACGGTGGGCCTGCACGTCCTCGATGAACTGCCCAGCAGGCGCACGATCGCCCAGGCGGAATCCCCGCACCCGCTGCGCCGCACCTACACCGACCTCGGCACGCCGATCCCCCCGCACCAGGGCGCCCCGGGCAAGCTGCTGCTCGCCTTCGCCGACGACGAGCTGCGCCGACGCGTGCTGGGAGGCCAGCTGCCCGCGGCGAACGGCACCGGCAAGGTCGATGCCGCGGAGCTCGCCGCCGAGCTGGCGGAGATCCGGCAGCACGAGTTCGCGGTGTCGCTGGAGGGACGCGTGCCGGGCGTGGTGAGCATGGCCGTTCCGGTGCGAGACCACCAGGGCGAGGTGCGAGCCGCGCTGAGCATCTCGATCCCCTCGATCCGCGCCGGGCGGGACGAACTGCTCGCCCTGGTCCCAGCAGCCCAAGAGGCAGCCGACCAACTATCCCAACGCCTCGGCCACCCAACCCCAACCCAACCAGTCTGACAACGCCCTGCCCCCGACCGCCGCCAGTCGACCGGGCGGTCCGTGGCCGCGCTGCACATTCGGAAGCGGTTCGATCAATCGTCGTATCCCGCAGCGTGCCTCAGTCAGGCAACCTTCAGTGGCAGGTGCTATCGATGATCCCGGCGGACTCCGTCTGCTCCGACTGGAAAACACGGAGTGTGCGCTAACGTGGGCGGTGCGTGATCTTGTGGTTGACGTCTAGGCGGGGGAGTGATCCGAGGTGTTGCCGCCAACCGATCCGTTCAGGGATCGATACGAGGTCCTGGCTGGGATGCGCAGTTGGTTGGGCGACTGTCGGGCGGATGGGCGGACCTGTCGATTAGTAATAACCGGACCGCCTGGTATCGGTACGTCGAGCGTCGTACGGGAGTTCGCTGACCGGGAGCAGGACGCCTTCGACGGGCCGCCGATCTGGATCAGAGCGGAGCAAGCAGACGGTTCTGCCGTGTCCAACGGCGACTTGTTTCGACAGGCACTGATCGGTCTCGGCGTTGCCGAGACCGAGTTGCCCGCCACCGAAGCTGGTCTGGCCGCGGCACTCCACAGCAAGAGCTACAAGACGCGCAGCTTGTTTGTTGTCGATGGTCTGGTAAACCCTGGGCAGCTGGCGAATCTGGTTCCTGGGAACGCGCCGGAGGCAGCGGTCGTGGTCACCGCGCACATCATGCCGCGCTCGCTGCTCGTGGACGGTTTTAAGCCGTTCGCTGTGGATCGTCTGCCGGAGCTTGAAGCACTGGCCCTGTTCACTCACGATCTTCGTGAGACCGCAGACGAAATCGACCGAGCGGACGTTGCGGAACTCGCCGCACTGTGTGGTGGATTCCCGCTGCTGATCAAGATCCTGGCGGCGCACCTGGCAGGTAGGGCGTTCCTGGCCAAGCGGCTGATGACCAAGCTTCGGGAATCGATTTCCGCCCTGCTGAAACTCGAAGGCGGTGAGCGCATCCCTAGGTTCCTTCGGCTGATCTATGAAGATCTGCGTCGTGACCTACAACTAGCCTACCGGCGATGTGCCCTGCTTCCGGGAGAAAGCTTCTCCGTTGACGCAGCTGCCGTCGTGATGCGAATGGATCGCGATGACTCCGAAGTGCTGCTGTACGAGCTGGTAGACCGAAACCTGCTGGTTCGTCGTGGTGACCGGTTCGAATTCCATGACATCCTTCGCGTCGAAGCGCATGCCCGGGTTTACGAGGTCGACGGCGCTGAACTGTGCGGTGACCTGCTGGTGCAGCTCATCAAGTGGTACGTGCAGGAGATCAATCCACGAGACCGCGCGATTTCCGACCGGTGGCGCGCCGGGCCGCTTTTCGACCGCTTGGGAGAGCCCGACTTCGCGGTGCCGCGCGAACAAGCGCTGGATTGGTTCGCCGCAGAGGTGCCGAATCTAGTGGCGTGCGTCCGGCAAGCGCCCGAGTGTGGACTGCGCGAAGCCGCCGTTCAACTCACCGTCATGCTGTTCAAGTACCTGCACTACCATCATCTTTACGACGCCTGGCTGGAAGTTCACGACATCGCGTTGAAAGCTGCGGACGACATGCCTGCGAAGATGCAGCTGCACTCGCAACGTGGAGCAGCGTATCTCGACGTCGGCGAGTTGGACCTTGCATACGATGATTTCCAAGAATCTCTGCGAATTGCTAATGATCTGGGCAATGTTTTCGGCCAGCAGAGCATGTACGAGTGGATAGGCAAGCATGCAGTAAAAAAGGGTCTCCTGCAGGAAGCATTGCAGAAGTATGAGCTTTCTTGGGAGATCGTCGAAAAGGAAAGATTGGATATTTCGTCATCGCAGCGAGCCCGGATGTTCGCCTTGCTGAGCTTGCAGCGGGCGCGAGTCTACCTGCTGCTTGAGGAATGGGCCGAAGCTAGGAATCACGCGAATAAGGCACTGGAGTACTTCGACGAACGGACCAAGGAGCCCGACAACCGGGCGAAGTGTCTGGTCGTCCGAGGACGATCCGAGCCGAGCGCTAAGGCGCGAGCCGATCTCGCCGCCGCAGTGCAGCTGTTCCGGCTGGAAGGCGCCCAGAAATTGTCGGCCGACGCGCTCGTCTACCTGGGCGACGCCGATGTGGCCGTGCACAAAACAGAACTTGGAATCCAGTCGTACCAGGAAGCACTGGCGGTGTATGAAGCTATCGGAAGTCCCCGTGCCGACGAGGTTCGGGTCAAGCTGGCGGAACTCGATCACTGACTAACAGCCGTGACCACGACATGTGCTGGCCGCTTGCCGACCGTGATATCGAAGTCCTCTGGGATGTCCGACCACGAACGCCCCTCGGACAACCAGGCGTAGATCGCCGATGCCGCCGCGGCGGAGTCCACTGTGTTCGGCGAGGTGGAAGCGGTCAGCTGACGACCGTCCCGATGCTGCATCCGGCAGTCGGCACCGACGATCGCAACGGCGATCCGGCAAGCAGGGCGGGAACGCAGTGTTTCCACGAGCGTCTGACCGATTTCGTCGGCAGTGTCGAACTGGTGCAGCACGATCGACGCGGCATTGCGCAGATCGCGTTGCGGGTGTGTGTTTGCTACCACGAGATGTCGGTCTGCTTGAATCGGTCTCAATCCGCGCCGCAGGCTGACATCCGCTGGCCATCGGGTCAGCCGCGCGTCGGTGCCGTCCCATTCGCCCGCAACCCACCAAGCCTGCACAGACTCCCGTTCCGGGACCAGCGTTTCGGCCAGGTATGGCGGAACCAACGCTGAACCCGCTAGTTCCTCCAAGTCCATCAGGTTGTAACACAGGCGGCGAAGCAACTGAGCGGATTCGTCGGGAACTGAGCTGGTCAACTTCTGGACTTCGCTGAACTGATCCGGGTGGTGCCGTTGGATCGTCTCGTGCAGCTGTCTGACCAGACTACGGTGCATGTCGAGCCGCGGCGCGGCTGAACTAAGTGCGGCGATGGCCGAACCGGCAGCGACATCGGCATCGGGAAATGTGGCTAGCAACGTTGGATTCCCAATAGCCGCAGAATAGCCCGTTACGGCGCCGTGATCACCTACTGTTACATCCGCAGCGATGATGGTCTGTTGCCAGCCTTCGGCAGGCGGAATCAGTCGTAGTCCGGCGCGCAGTGACTTCCCGAGCCAGAAACGCAGTTGCCAGGGACCATGTGCGTACCAGGTGTTCGGGTGCACGACAGCGGCCACTACGTGGTCGTCCGGCAACTCGGCCAGCAGTTCGTTGACCAGGTCTGGGCGTCGACCAAGTAACGACTTGTCGCCCCATGTCGAGGAAATCGCGACGACGGTGGAGTTGCGGTCGGCACCGAGCGCGCTCCGATAACGTTCGCGTTCCGTAGCGCTGGCTCGCATCCGATCGAAACACGGGTCACCGGCGACGACGGCTGCCGACAGCGCCTGTGGAGTCTCGGCTGCCAACCGCTCATACTGCTCGTCGTGGGAGAGAACGATCGCGCTGGGCACGACCGACCCGTACCGGATCAGCCATTCCGGGGACAGACCGTAGACAGAACGATTCCGCGATTCCGCGATTCCGCGATTCCGCGATTCCGCGATTCCGCGATTCCGCGATTCCGCGATTCCGCGATTCCGCGATTCCGCGATTCCGCGATTCCGCGATTCCGAATATTTAGTGTAACCTATTCCGTGTGAAAGAATGATTAGGGGCGCGCTGATCTCATGCAAATCTCCACTGTTGTGCGCCGAGATGGCCAAGTCGAATTCGGTGTTGGTCGCCTGCGCCCAATCGATGTGGACGGCACCGCTGCGGCGCAACAGCGGCTCGACCCCGGAATCGATGGCAGATGCGCTGGGGAAGGTGAACACCAACTGCACGCGGTGGTCGGAGTCGAAGATCGGAAGAACGTCTGCGAGGCGGTTCCAAGCGGTCAGGGTGTGGACAACGACCAGGACCGTTCGCAGCGGGTGCAGTGTGGACCATCGTCGGCCGTGGGGACCGATGGGCACCTTGACCCAGGGTGAAGCCGACACGCATTTACTCCTGAAGAGACGTTTCTCTCCCCATTCTACTGGTGAGCACCTTGCCGCGTGGTTGAGCTCGCTGGTTTCGGCACATGGATGGTATGCGGTCCGCTAACATCGCCGACCATGGGGTCCACGCCTGGCTACATCGCGGTTCTCTTGGCTTTTATCGGTCCGATCTCAGCGCTGGCAGGCGTATGGCTCACAGCCGCTCGCACCGACAAGCGTTCCGTGCGGGAGCGTGATGAGCGGCGTTTCGAGCGCGCGAAGGAAGCCCAGGAGGATCGATTTGCGAAGTTCCTCAGCTCAGCGCATAAGTTGCCATCGTCGCTGAGTTCGCCCGACCCGGTGCTGGAGTCGTTGCGGGACACAGCAGCGCGCATCGAGCTAAAGGAATCGGTGTTGGCCGAGAATCAAGTGCAGGCAGTGCTCGACGCTGCGGATCGACTGCTCGCGGTAAGGCGGCGAAACGATGCGGGCGCTCGTGTTGTGACCGAGGCGGACGCCGAGTATCGAGCGGCTGTGGTGGTCGTACGGCAGGCCATGAAGGATCATCTCGACCAGGATTGATCCGCCAGTCCAGTCTCTGCAGCGTGCCGGTGGCAGCGGATCGTTCCGCCGCCACCGGTAGATGTCGGCTGGGGAACCGCCACTCTGCGGATGCGGGACGAATCCTCAGGGGGTGCTAGGTAGGAAGTCTTGGATGATTTCGGCTACCTGGTCGGGTTTTTCGAAGAGCATGCCGTGGCTGCCGTCGAAATCGCGGACCGTCACGTTTGGTCGTGCCGCGGTCAGCGCGGCCAGATCGCGGCTCAGTCCGGCGTGCAGCGCTTGCATCAGATCGGTGAACTCGGCAGGGAATCCGGCGATTCGAGTGGCTCGCACGAGCTGGAACGCTCCGGTGATCTGCCGGAAGATCGGTAGGGCGTCGGCGAATTCCGGGGCGTCGCGCAGCGCTTCGAGCACCGCGCGGCCGGGGCGTGGCCACGTCTGGCCATCGTGGACGGGCAAACCGCGCTGGGTCATCGCCACCCAAAATTTGGCGTCGATGTCGTGTTTCGTCGCGAAGGCGGCCTGCTGGTCCAGCAGCGCAGCGGTCTGCTCGGCGCTCATCGGCAGCCCGGAAGCCGCTGTCTGGGCGGCGAAGACCTCGTGCAGCCGGGCCAGTTGGGCGTGCAACTGTTCGGTCGGCATCCCGGCGTAGTTGTCGGGATGCGTCGAGGCCGCTCGGTGGCCGTCGAGGCTCATCGCGCCGGGGCAGTCGGGATGCCGCACCGCCCACATCGCCGCGATCATGCCGCCCAGCGAATGTCCGACCACCGCTGGCGACCGCAGTGCGAAGTGTTCGGCGACCGCGTCCAGGTCGTCGAGCACCGCATCCCACGTCCACGGCCCGTCGTCGGAGTGCCCGTGGCCCCTGAGGTCCACCGCGAGCACCCGGTGCGTCGCGGTGAGCAGCGGTCCGACGTGCTCCCAGGCCAGCAGGTTCCCGCCAGCGCCGTGCAGCAACAGCACGGCCGGGCCCGCGCCGCCGTGGTCGCGCACCGCGATCCGCACTGCCGCGGACTTCACCAGGACGTCGTCGTTCATCATCGGCCTCCGGAAACTTGGTTCAGGCGCGCGCGGATCGACGCGGTGCTGACCCCGCCGTCCGGGTGGCGCGCGAGTTTGTTGCGGCTTACCAGGTCGTGCACGCCTTGCCGGGTGATGCCCAACATCGCGCCCGCCGTGGACAACGACACGTGATCAGTGCCGGGATGTCCGATTCGTCGCACGACGATCTGGCCGAGCGGGGTGCGCCACCAGGCTTCGGGCGGGTCGAACGGGCCGTCGTCGGGGTAGAGCGCCGCCAGCAGGCGGGCGCCGGTGTGCACGGCGGCCTGGTGGTCGGGCCCGAGTAGCCGCGCGGCCCACTTCGCGGCATCCCGCTCGACACGCCGCTGCAAGGACGCGGTGGCCGCCTCGGATTCCAGCAGGATGCTCAGCGGATCGAGCAGTCGAATCGTCACGAGCCGACGCAGGTCATCGGCGAGTTCCTGCTCTTCGGCGCGCGACATCCAACGACCTCCGGACTCGACTACTTGACACAAGATAGCAAGTACTTGTCAGTACGTGTCAAGTAGTCGAGCTCGGCGGTTGGTGGATCAGGAGTCCGGCGTCGCGGTGATCCGCTTTCATACCAGCCGATTCAGCCGACGAGCACGGTGAGCTCCATGCCCTCCTCCGCGTGCCTGCCCACCGGGCAGTAGAAGCGGTAGCTACCGGGCGCCAGCGTCACCGTGAGCACGGCGGACTGACCGGACTGGACCACCGCGGTGCTCTGGTTCGCGACACCTGGGCCCTCGATCGCCAGCGCGTGCACCACCGAACCGGCGTTCACCGCGTTGAACGCATAGGGGCCAGGCGCGAGGTGCGTCGGCATTTCGAGCCGGAACTCGGTCATCCGGACCGCCACCGGGATCGTCGCGGTGCCGCCTGGCACCGGTCGCACCGGGGCCGTCGAGGCGAGCGCGGAACCGGCGCAGACCGCGATCAGCAACGCGAGAACACCGATCACCACGCCCATTCCCCGCCACCGCGCGCGCTCCCGCTGGGCGCCTGCAAAGATCCGCATTGTTCAGCCCCCCAAGGAGATCATCGACCGCTCGATGAGAAAACCTTTGCCAGCCTTGGGTTCGCCGAGGCGAACAGGCGCCTAAAGCGTACGTCCGGGGACGGACCGGCGGGTGTCCGGTGTTCCCCGTGTGCCCAGCGGAGCCGCCGTTGAGACTCTTGACGCGCGGGTCCCGCTGATCCCCGTGGGATTACGACGCGAGGGCCGCGCGGATGTCGTCGGGCATCGGCGTCTTCTGCTTGGAAGCCGGATCGACGAACACGTGCCGCATCTCGCCGTCGGCCAGCAGCCGCCCGTCGCTGCGGAACTCCGGGGTGATGATCATGCTCGTGGTGCCGAGGTGCGAGATCGGCAGCGCGATGTCATGTCGACTTCGTCGTCGAAGCGAGCCGGTTCCCGGTAGCGCAGCCGGGTTTCGGCCACCACCAGGTCGACGCCGCGGTCCAACAGCCGCTGCCAGGGGCCGATCCGGTGGCGGAACAACTCGGTGATCGCCACGTCGTAGAAGAACAGGTAGTGCCCGTTGAACACCACGCCCTGCTGGTCGCACTCGCTGTAGCGCACCCGGAGCCGGTGGGTGAATGCGGTATTCATACCGGTCAGGCTACCGAGCACCGCGAACTTCGAGCGAGGCCAGCAATGCCGCGGTCGCCTTCTCGATGTCGTCCACGGCCTGCTCGAACGCGGCCGCGTTGTGCGCGGCGGGCTTGCGGAACCCGGAGATCTTGCGGACGTATTGCAGGGCCGCCGCCCGGATGTCGCCATCGGTGACCTGCTCGGCATACGGCGGGCGGAGCGTCTTGATGCTGCGGCACATGAACGTTTCCCGGGGGGATCTCCCAGCGCTTGCCAGAGCTGCGCGCCGGGGTGGTTGAGGTGCTGTCCCGGCCATCCTCGCAGATCGGCGTCGCGTTGTCCCCGGGCGGCATCGGCGGGCCGGGACCGGTGGTTGAGCGGAAAGGGGGCGGCCGCGTCAGATCGGGACCGGCGAACGCCGTTCCGCGTCGAGCATCCACATTGGACTTATGTCGTTCATCTCTGGTCGGTGGAACGGATTTCGGTGAGGCTGTGCACCAGTGGTGGCAGGGTGCGCATGACCGTGTCGCGGGCGGCGCGCTCGGTGTCCTCGACGCCGGAGAGGATCGCGTCCTGCATCGCGGACTCGAACTGGTCGACCAGCAGGCGGGTCAGGTGCAGCGGGTCGATGAGGATGCGCAGGCCCGCCGAGTCGAGCGCGGCGTGCACCATCGAGGCCAGCTCGCGCTGGAAGGCGTGCGAACTCTCCAGGAACAGCGGCGCCACCTGCGGATCGCGCATCGCCAGCAGCCGGAACTCGCTGTTGAGCAGGCACCACGGCCGGTTTTCCGGCTGGGCGGCCAGGATGTCGGCGAGCACCTCTTCGATCAGCTCCGGATCGGGTTTCCGGCCGGTGCGCCCGAGCATGGCGACCATGTCGTCGAACCGCTCGCGCACGCTCTCCAGCCGCAGCCGGTTCTCCCGTTCGGCGAGGGCGAAGAACAACTCCTCCTTGCTGCCGAAATTGGAGTAGAACGCGCCGCGGGTGAACCCGGCGTCGTCGGTGATGGCCTCGATGGAGGTGCCGTTGATGCCGTGCTCGCAGAACTGCCGGAACGCGGCGTCCAGCAGCCGCTCTCGCGTCTTGGCCCGGCGGGCGGTCTCCCGCACACCACCTTCCGGTGCGCCGGTGGCCCTGTTCGTGTTCACGCGAACTTCCTCCTTGTGGGCGGAGACCAGCGGTTTCGGCTGCGGAAGTGCACCCGGGCAGGACAGCACCATGCTATCGGATACGCTCTTGTATCGGATACAGGGTTGTATCCGTTCCCCCGTCCCAGGGGCTCGAACCCCAGTGGCATGAGCCGCAGTGGCATGAACCGGTCCGGTGCGTCCGGTGACAGGGAGTCCGCATGTCCTCGTTCCTGTATTCCGTTGGTCGCCGCGCGTTCGCCGCCCGCAAGACCGTCCTGGCGATCTGGCTGCTCGTGCTCGCCGTCGCCGGTGGCGCGGCGGGCCTGTTGAACAAGGGGCTGGACAACAGCGTCAGCATTCCGGGCACCGAGGCGCAGGCGGCGCTGGACCGGCTGGCGGTCACGTTCCCGCAGACCAGTGGCGCTTCCGCGCAGATCATCGCGGTCGTCCCGACGGGTGTGCGCGACCCGGCGGTGCGCACCGCCGTCGACCGCGCCGTCGACGAGCTAAATGGCATGTCCGAGGTCGTCTCGGTCATCTCGCCGTACGAGGCGAACCTCGGCGGCGCGATCAGCGAAGACGGCCAAGCCGGCATCATCGCGGCGCAGCTCGAAGGTGAGGCCACCGAGATCGGCCAGCCCACCAAGGAGCGCATCGGCGAGATCTCCCGCGAACTCCAGGACCGCCTGCCCGACGGAGCGCAGGCGTCCTACGGCGGGCCGCTGTTCGCCCAGGAGATCCCCGGCCTGAGCCTCATCGAGGCGCTGGGTCTGGTGATCGCGATCGTGGTGCTGATGATCACGCTCGGGTCGTTCCTGGCAGCCGGGATGCCGCTGATCAACGCGCTGATCGGGGTGGGCATCTCCACCGCGCTGGTCTTCCTCGCCACGGTGCTCGCGCCGATCACGGCCACCACGCCGCTGCTGGGGCTGATGCTGGGCCTGGCGGTGGGCATCGACTACGCGCTGTTCATCGTCGCCCGCTACCAGCAGGAACTCGCCCACGAGATGTCCCCGTGGGAAGCCGCCGCGCGGGCCACGGCCACCGCCGGATCGGCGGTCATCTTCGCCGGGCTCACCGTGATGATCGCACTGGCCGGACTCAGCGTGGCCGGTATCCCGTTCCTGACCACCATGGGCGTGGCGGGCGCGATCGGCGTCGGCATCGCCGTGCTGGTGTCGGTGACGCTGATGCCCGCGCTGCTGGGCTTCGCCCGCGACCGGATCCGGCCGCGGCAGCCGAGGAAGCGCGCCAAGCAGCCGATCGGTGCGCGCTTCTTCAGCGGCTGGGTGCGGGTGCTGACCCGCTTCCCGCTGGTGACCGTGCTGGTCGTGATCGCCGCCCTGGGCGTCGCCGCCGCACCCGCCGCCGGACTGCGCCTCGCGCTGCCCGATTCCGGCGCGCTGCCGCCGGAAAAGCCCGCCCGCCTCACCTACGACCTGATCTCCGAGCATTTCCCGAAGGGCTTCAACGGCCCGCTGATCATCACCGGCAACATCGTCACCAGCACCGACCCGCTGGGGCTGATGAACGATCTCAAGAGCGAGATCGAGCAGCTGCCCGGCGTGGCCGACGTGCCGCTGGCCACCCCGAACCCGACCGCCGACACCGGCATCGTGCAGGTCATCCCGGAAGGCGCACCGGACTCCGAGCAGACCAAGCAGCTCGTCGACGAGATCCGTGCGCTGCACGGGCATTTCCTGCGGACCTACGGCGTGGACATCTCGGTGACCGGCTTCACCGCTGTCGGCATCGATGTCTCGGACAAGCTGGGCGCCGCGCTGCTGCCGTTCGCCGTGGTCGTGGTCGGGCTGTCGCTGATCCTGCTGATGATGGTGTTCCGCTCCGTCGCGGTGCCGATCAAGGCGACGCTCGGCTACCTGCTCAGCATCGGTGCCTCGCTGGGCATCGTCACGCTGGTGTTCCAGCACGGCTGGCTGGCCGACTGGTTCGGCGTCACCCGCACCGGCCCGGTGATCAGCTTCATGCCGATCGTGCTGATGGGCGTGCTGTTCGGGCTGGCCATGGACTACGAGGTCTTCCTGGTCTCGCGGATACGCGAGGAGTTCGTGCGCACCCGCGACGCCCGCGCCGCGATCACCACCGGATTCGTCTCCTCCGCCAAGGTCGTCACCGCCGCCGCGGTGATCATGTTCGCGGTGTTCATCGCGTTCGTGCCGGAAGGCGACGCGAACCTGAAGCCGATCGCCCTCGGACTCGCCGTCGGCGTGTTCGTCGACGCCTTCATCGTGCGCATGACGCTGGTCCCGGCGGTGCTGGCGTTGCTGGGGGACCGGGCTTGGTGGATCCCGCGCAAGCTGGACCGCGCACTGCCGTCGTTCGACGTGGAAGGCGAACACCTGCGGGCGGAACTGGAACTGGCCGACTGGCCGCGCCCGGGTTCCGACGAGGCGATCGCCTGCGAGGGGCTGCGGCTGGCGGACCCGGCCACCGGCGAACCCATCTACCAAGACGTCGGATTCCTGATGCCGCGCCGAGGAGTGCACGTGGTGCGCGGTCCGCACGAGTCGGCGATCAGCGCGTTGCTGCTGACCTTGTCGGGCCGGTTGAAACCGGACGCGGGCAAGCTGAAGGTGCTCGCCTACGTGCTGCCCGCGCGCGGCTCGTCGGTGCGCTCCCGCGTCGCTTACGTCGACGTCGGCGAAGGCGGCGTGAAATCGGTGCGGCAGGCACTCGCGGAGCACCCCGCCGTGCTGGTGCTCGACCGCACCGACCGGGTCCACGATCCCGCCGAGCGCCGGGAGATCCGCGAGTCGCTAACCAGGTCCCGGCCCACCGTGCTCGCCGGTACCACCGGCCTGGCCGAGGTGCGCGACATCCTGCCCACGGCCGACTCGGTCACCGATCTGCGCGATGACGCGGCCGACCTGCCCGAACTCTCCGGCGCGATCCGCTAGAAAGCAGAGGTAATCACTGTGAGCCCGTCGCCGAAGAGCCGCGCCCGCGTGCTGTCCCTGTTAGGTCTGCTGCTGGTACCGCTGGCCATCGCGGGCCTGCTGGCCTGGTCGCTGGGCAAACCCGAGGACCGGTTGAAGGACGTCAAGGCCGCGGTCGTGAACAACGACGAACCGGTGCAGGTCAACGGCCAGCTCACCCCGCTGGGGCGGCAGCTGTCCGCGAAACTGGTCGGCGGTGCGATCGAGAGCAACTACACCTGGGAGTTCGCCACCGCCGAGACCGCGCGCGAGGGCTTGGCGGACGGCACCTACGCCGCGGTGGTGACCATCCCGAAGAACTTCTCGGCGGCAGCCACGTCGTTCTCCGGTGATCCGGCGCAGGCCAAGCAGGCCACGATCGACGTGAGCACCGGCGACCGCAGCCGCCTCGCGGACGAGGCGATCAGCCGCGTGGTGACGTCCACGGCCGCGAACCTGCTCGGCCAGCAGTTGACCACGACGTACCTGGACAACGTCTTCGTCGGGTTCAACACGCTGGGGGACAAGCTCGGGGATGCCTCGAAGGGCGCGACGTCGCTGGCCGACGGCGCCGAGCAGCTCGCGGGCGGAACCGATCAGCTCTCCGGCGGCGCCGACGAACTGGCGAAGGGATCGCGGGCGCTCTCCGACGGGCTCGGCGCGCTCGACGACGGCGCGGGGCAGTTGGCTGGAGGCCTGGGCACATTGGCCGGGGGGCTCAAGCAGATCCAGCAGCAGACCGCCCAATTACCCGACCAGGTCGGCACGTTGGCCGATGTCTCCGCGCAGCAGGCGCAGGGCGTGCAGCAGCTCAACACCGGGCTGCAAGGCATGTCGCAGAGCCTCGCCGAGCTGTCCAAGCAGTGCCCGCCCGGTGTGCTGCCGATGTGCAACCAGCTCGCCGTCCAAGCCGCGACCGCCAACGCGCTCGCCGACGGCGGCGGGCAGTTGCAGCAGGCCAGCGTCGGCGTTTCCGGTGGCCTGAGCGCATTGGCCGGACGCACCCCGCAATCCGGGGGCGGGCTGCCAGCGCTCGTCGGCGGCATCGACCAGCTCGCCGGTGGCGCCGAACAGTTGAGTGGCGGCGCCACGCGGCTCGCGGACGGGCTGTCGCAAACCACGGCAGGCGCCGATCAACTCGCCGATGGCGCCCGGCAGCTCGCCGATGGCACGCATGGACTCGCCGACGGTGCCCGCCAGCTCGGCGACGGCTCCGGGCAACTCTCCAACGGCCTGGGCCAGGCGGTGGACCAGCTTCCCAAATACCCGGACGGCGACCGGGAAAAGCTGGCGAAGGCGGTGGCGAGCCCGATCACGACCGCCGGGGGCACCGTCCTCGGGTTCGGCTCGTCCGGCCTTTCCCAGTACGCGGTGTTCGCGCTGTGGGTCGGCTCGGTGATCACATTCCTGGTGCTGCGCCCGGTGCCGGAACGGGCGCTGGAATCGACCCGGTCGTCGT
Organism: Saccharopolyspora antiqui; assembly: GCF_052246905.1. Classification (NCBI taxonomy): domain Bacteria; kingdom Bacillati; phylum Actinomycetota; class Actinomycetes; order Pseudonocardiales; family Pseudonocardiaceae; genus Saccharopolyspora; species Saccharopolyspora antiqui. Next base: position 169,333 of record NZ_JBQQBO010000016.1, on the reverse strand, counting down.
TGCGGCTCGCGCTGGGACGGTTCCGGCTGCCCGCCGCGCTGGCAGTGGCGCAGGGGCTGCTGGTGACCGTGGTCGTCGGCATCACCGGGAGCCTGTCGGTGGGGCAGTGGTTCGGTTGCGCCGGGTTGCTGGCGTTGACGGCGGTGGCGTTCACCGCGGTCAACCAAGCGTTGGCGGCCGCTTTCGGCGGCATCGGGCGGTTCGCGGCGATGGTGGTCGGGCTGGTCGTGCTGGCCAACGGCTTCATCGCCGCGGTGCCCGCCGTGCTGGGGTCGTTGTCGGCCGCACTGCCGGTCGGCCCCGCGCAGGACGCGCTGCGGGCGATCACCGACGGGATCAACCCGGATGGCGGGGCGATCGCCCTGCTGGTCGTCTGGGCGCTCAGCGGCCTGGTGGTGACCCACCTGGCCATCGAGCGCCGCCGCACGGTGCGCCCCATCCAGTTCCGCCCGGCCTACGGATTCCGGCGCAGCCCGGTGTGAGCAGTGCTCGGCAAGTACGGGCTCGTGAGTGAAGATTCCGGTTCATAGCAGCACAAGCACTGACGAGCCCAGCACCACACGTCGATCCACGCGAGCTCCGAACGCGATCCGAACCGCACCCAGGCCGCGTCAGGATGGCGACGCCCCATCAGGAGGCCCAGCACTCCGGAGTCGGGTTACCAGCTGGGCATGCCGAGGTCAGCGTGCTGTTCCGGTCGTGGTAGCGGGCGTTGGGGTTGGGACGCCGTGCAGCGTGGTCCAGTACTCGGCCACCTGCTCGGCGCTGCCGGGACCGGCCACCAGTCCGAGGTAGCCGTCCGGGCGGACCAGCATCAGGGTGCCGTCGGTCGCGTCGTACCCGGCGCGCACGTGCCCGTCGCTGTCGACCACGGCGTGCTGGTCGGCTGGCTCACCCGGTCGGACCACGGCGTGGGCGTGCAGGCCGGGACCGAACCGGTCGCGAAGCGCCGCGATCGTGCTCGCGTGCGCCGCGCCGAAGACCAGGAGAGTCCAATGTGGACCGTGGAACAGGTCGAACAGGCGGACCGGTCGGCCGTCGGCCGTGGTCGCGGGCGCGTCCGGGGCGCGGTCACCGGCCCTGATCGTGCCGGGATCGGTGCGCTCGTCGCGGGAGAGCGGACCGCCGCGGTAGTTCAGCGTCAGTCCGTGCACCTCGGGGCCGCGGACGTGCGCGTCGTCGTCGCCCCGCTTGTGCTTGTCCAACAGGGCTGTGCTGATGTCCAGCGCGGTGCGCGCGGCCGCCATCCGCTCGGGTTCGTAACTGTCCAGCAGACCGGCCGGGGCACCGGCGAGTGCGGCGGCGAGTTTCCAACCGAGGTTGTAGCCGTCCTGGATGCCGGTGTTCATGCCCTGCCCGCCGGTTGGTGGGTGCACGTGCCCGGCGTCGCCCGCGAGGAAGACCCGGCCTTCGCGGAAGCGCTCGGCCAACCGGGTGTTCGCCCGCCAGGTGGTGTGCCAGGTAACCTCGCGCACCAGGATGTCGTCCTGGTCGGATGCCTCGGTGACCTGCCGTTGCAGGTAGTCGCGGATCGACTCGTCCGCCTGGTCCTGCGGCGGCGCCACCACGACGAACAGGTCGGTCCCGGCCAGCGGCATCACCGAGACCGCACCGTCCCCGGCCTGCCAGATCCGTCCGTGGTCGTGGCTGATCCCATCCACCCGCGCGTCCGCGAACAGCATCGTGGTGGTCTCGTCGGTCTGGCCGGGGAAGGCGATGCCCAGCCGTTTGCGGACCATTCCGCGCCCGCCGTCCGCGCCGACCAGATATCGCGCGCGCACGGTCTGGGTCGTACCGCCTGCGAACAGGGTCGCGGTCACGCCGTTGGTGTCCTGGGTGAAACCGGTCAGCTCGGTGGACAGCTCCACTTGCGCACCGAGTTCGGCCAGCCGCTCGCGGAGGATTTCCTCGGTGCGGAACTGGGGCACGAACCAGGGGTTCGGGTACGGCACGGACGGGGTCGCGTCGGTTGGCTCGCTCATCCGCCCCTCCCAGACGACCCGGTCGCCCTGGTAGGCGCGCATCAGCATGCCGAGATCGCCGCTGGCCAGGATCGGGTCGATCAACCCGAGATCGGCGAAGACCTCCATGGTCCTCGGCTGGATGCCGTCGGCGCGCGATCCGCCGAAGAACCGGTCCGTCCGGTCGACGATGCGGAATCGGACGCCCCGCACCGCGAGTTCGCAGGCCAGCGTGAGCCCGGTCGGGCCAGCCCCGGCGATCAGCACGTCGACATCTGCCATGACACTCATCCACCAGTCTGTTCGTACCGTGTACCAGTTCTTGGTACTCCGTACTAAAAACGCTAGCGGTACGGTGTACGAATGGCAAGCGTCGAGGACTCAGCACTGATCTGGACCCGGCCGGAACCCGGCACCCGCCGACCGAAGTTCACCCGCGATCAGATCGCGTCGACCGCGCTGACGATCGCCGACACCGAGGGGTTCGCCGCCGTGTCGATGCGCCGGATCGCGGCCGAACTCGGCGCTGGCACCATGACGCTGTACTACTACGTCCGCACCAAGGACGAACTGATCGCGCTGATGGACGACGCGATCATGAGCGAGGTGCTCATCCCCGCCGACGAGTTCCCGACCCACTGGTACGACGCGCTGACCGCGGTCGCGGTGCGCACCTGGGAGGTGCTGATGCGCCACCCCTGGGCCCTGTATTCCCTCCAGAACGCGCCGACGGGACCCAACGCCATGCGCCACTTCGAACAGTCGCTCGCCGCCGTCGCCGACACCGGGCTGACCGCGGCTGGCAAGTTCTCGCTGCTCGCCCTGGTCGACGACTACGTGCAGGGAAACGTGCTGCGCTCGGCCGAGGTGCGCGTGACCGCAGCGGACGACGAGGAGATCGAGGCGGCCGCGCGGTTCGCCAAGGCCCAGTTCGCCACCGGGGAGTTCCCGCACACCCAGGTGCTGATCGGCGACGACGACCCCCGGGAGGTGTTCCCCCGGCTCATCGGCGACAGGTCCGAACACGACCGGTTCCGCTACGGCCTGTCCGTGCTGCTGGACGGCGTGGCGACCAGGATGGAGCTCAGCCTCCCCGACCGGTGAACACCGCGCTCGGTCACACCGGCCGCAGCCAGCAGGAGAGCCGCGAGCCCGGTCCAGGGGCGGTCCGCCGCGCCGCGGGTCGACGATGCGGGCGGTGATCCCCGGGACGATGATGTGCGACATGCCTGATGAGGAAAGGACCAACCGGCCCGACGACACCGACGCGGCGGCCCTGCTGTCGCTGGAACTCGCCGGTGAGGCCGACCCCGAGTGGTGCGTTGAGCTGAATGCGGAGAACTGCGACGGCAACCGGGAGTGACCGCCCGGAGCATCGATCGCCGTGCGAGGCACAGCGGCGCTTCGTGGCACGCGAGGAATGACCGTGCCCGTCCAGAACGCGGCGATGTCGCATGGCGAGGCAGCGCACCGTCGGCACCGAACTGCGGCCCTGGCGGAGTTGCTGTCGCCGTCTCGTCTCCGGGGCCCCGACTCATGCAGGCCCGATGCGCCACGTCGGCGCACCTGGCCGCACTACGGTGCATTCCGGGGCGGGGGCGGTGAGAATCGGGCGGTGGGAACCCGTCTCGCTGCCCGGAACGAGAGGATGTCACGACCATGGAAGGCGACTCGGCTCTACCGATTTGCGCCACCTGCGGCATGCAGTACGCGGCCCCGCGACCGGACTGCCCGATCTGCGAGGACGAGCGGCAGTACGTGCCGCCGGGCGGACAGCAGTGGACCGACCTCGCGACGGTGCGCTCCGGCGAGCACACCGCGCTGATCCGGGAGCAGGGCGACGTGCTGGGGATCGGTTGCCAGCCGAAGTTCGCCATCGGCCAACGCGCCCTGCTGCTGCGCACCGACGCGGGCAACGTGCTTTGGGACTGCCTGTCCTATTTGGACGATGAGATCATCGGCGCCATCAACGATCTCGGCGGCCTGATCGCCATCGCGATCAGCCATCCGCACTACTACACGACGATGATCGAGTGGAGTCGCGCGTTCGATGCGCCGGTCCACCTGCACGCCAACGACCAGAAGTGGATCGGCCGCCCGGACCCAGCGATCCGGCTGTGGGACGGCACGAGCACCGAATTCGCGCCCGGCCTGACGCTGATCAACCTCGGAGTGCACTTCGACGGCGGCACCGTGCTGCACTGGGACCGCGGCGCCGGTGCGTTGTTCTCCGGCGATATCGTGCAGGTCATCCCGGATCGCAGCCACGTGGCCTTCATGTACAGCTACCCGAACCTGATCCCGGAACGGCCCAGCGTCGTGCGCCGCGCCGCGCGGCTGCTCGAACCCCATCGCTTCGACGCGCTCTACGGTGCCTGGTGGGACGCGGTGATCCCGACCGGCGCGCACGACATCGTGCAGCGCTCCGCCGCCCGCTACCTCCGCTTCGCCTCGGGCGACGCACCGGCCTGAACCAGGGAAGTCCACTGTGGTCGGATGTCTCTGCTGGGCGTCGTGAGCGGTTGTTCCGGGGAGAACCGGAAATCTTCAGTCACGAGCGAATGTCTCAACCCGGTCGGTGGTGGTTGATCAGGTGGTGAGCCATGGTTCGGGCTCGGCGGGCAGCGCGCCGGTCACCTCGGTGGCCGCGATGATCGAGCCCTTCGCCAGGAGGTGCCAGGAGTGCGCGAACTCGGCGGGGTTGCGCAGCCCGCCTTCTTCCGCCCAGCGTTCGACCAGCACGCGGATGTTGGCCAGGTGGCGGACCGACGCGGTGCCCGCCGGGTGCTCGGGACCCATCTCCAGCAGCACGCCGATGAACGAGCAGCCCTCGAAGTCCGTGCGGTGGAACCAGTAGTCGAAGACGTCGAATACGGCCAGCACTCGGTCCTCCCGCGAGTCTAGGCCCACGGCGGGCTGTACATGAGCGTTTCGATCGTGATAAAGACAGACTTGTCTAACTCGTTGTCGGGGAGAAGCCGCGTGCGAAGCTGGAGCCGCGGCGCCATCCGCGACCGGCCCTACGATGCCTCGTCGGCGTTTTCGCCCGGGACGGGGAGATTGGTGCGTGGTGCCATGACCACCACCGGACGACCACCGAACCTCGACATCGACCTGTTGGACACCGAGCACTGCAAAGTGCGGCTCGCGTGCGAATGCTGCCAGGGCCGCAGCGATCTCGCGGCGTTGACCTGCCACACCCCGCTGGGCGTGCTGTGCGTGACGCTGTGCGGGAAGTGTGCCACAGCGGGTAAGCGGCCGCGGTGGTCGGGTCCGCGCGGCGCGGATCGGATCACCCAGCACTGCCTGCACCTGGGCATCGACCGAACCACGATGCGCACCCTCCTTTCACAACAACACCACTTGGGCGTACCAGAACTCTGGTTCTACTGATCGACTCCAAACACCGTCGCACTCGTCCCGCGCCATCGCGCAGGTTGCGTTTTCGTTCGAGTGATGGGTGAAGGGCACCTTTGACCGGCATAGTCGGTCAAAGGTGCCCTTCACTCGTACCCGCCCGGGTGAACTCGGATGAGACCGGCTGTGCTGCGGCGCTTCGCCACTGATTGGGTGGGATCAGACGTCGATCGTTGTGGCGCAGTACCAGCCCTGGTCGTTGTTGGTGATGTGAAGTCCTTGCAGGGCAACGGCTTTGGGTGCGGCGCCGGTGATTTCCACGTCGGCCGCCGGGACGCTGGTGAGATCCAGTGCTAGGCCTGTTGGCCTGGGGCGGACGTTGATGTGCAGGGGGACCGTGCCTTCGGTGTCCAGCAGGTAGATGATCTCGTCCAGGACCGCGAGCAGGAGTTGTTCGTCGGTGCCGTGGAACTCGACGGTGTTCGTGTAGTCAGGGCTGGTGTGGTCGGGTTGTGCGGCGCAGCCCTCGGCGAAGGCCGCCACCAGTGCTCGTGCCGCCTGCGCCACGCATTCCTCCCGCGTGGCGCCCCACGCCTCGAACCGGATGTCGGCGGTGTGCGGCTGGAAGCGGAATCCGCCGCTCAACCCTTCACCACGCCCAACGGCACCAGCCTCGCGATCCGGCGGCACAGCCCGGCCCCTTCGGCAACGGAGACGACCGCGTCGACGTCCTTGTAAGCGGTCGGCGCCTCCTCGGCCAGCCCGCGAGCTGAACTGCCGCGCACGACAATGCCGTCGTGTTCCAGGTCGCGGCGCAGCTGCCGGGCATCGATCGACCGCACCGCCTGGTGGCGACTCTGGGTGCGCCCGGCGCCGTGGCAGGTCGAGAAGAACGCATCGCCGCCCGGCACCCCGGTGAGCACGTACGACGCCGTGCCCATCGAACCGGGGATGAGCACCGGCTGCCCGGCTTCCCGCAGGCCCGGTGGCAGGTCCGGATGGCCGGGCGGCAAGGCGCGCGTGGCGCCCTTGCGGTGCACGCACAGCGTTCGCGGCTGCCCCCGCACCTCGTGCGTTTCGATCTTGGCGAGGTTGTGCGAGATGTCGTAGACCAGGTCGAGCCCGCAGCCGGTCACCTTCCGCAGCACCTCGCTCGCCGCGATGCCGAGCACCTGCCGATTCGCGCGGGCGTAGTTCGCCGCCGCCGCCATCGCGCCGAGATAGGCGCGGCCTTCGGGCGATTCGACCGGTGCGCAGGCCAGCTGTCGATCGGGGACGGTGAGGCCGTGGTCGGCCATGCTGTCGTCCATCGCGCGCACGTGGTCGGTGCAGATCTGGTGGCCCAGCCCGCGCGAACCGCAGTGGATCATCACGCACAGCTGATCGGGGCGCAGTCCGAAGACCCCGGCGACACCCTCGTCGTAGATCTCCGCGACCGCCTGCACCTCCAGGAAGTGGTTGCCGGAACCGAGGCTGCCGACCTGCCCGAGCCCGCGGTCGCGCGCGCGAGCGCCGACCCGACCCGGCTCGGCATCGGCGACCGCGCCGCCGTCCTCGCAGCGCTCCAGGTCGCGCGGCACGCCGCGACCACGCGCGACGGCGTACCGGGAGCCCTCTTCCAGCACCCGGTCCAGGCCCTCGCGGGACAGTTCCCACACCCCGCCCCGGCCCGCGCCGCGTGGGGTCGCCCGGCTGAGCCCGTCCATGATCCGCTCGGCGGCGTGGCGGAAATCCGACCGGTCCAGTTCGGCGGCGAGCAGCCGAACACCGCAGGAGATGTCGAAACCGACGCCACCGGGCGAGACCACTCCGCCAGCGCGGACGTCGGTGGCGGCGACGCCACCGATCGGGAACCCGTAGCCCCAGTGCATGTCCGGCATCGCGTAGGAGGCGCCGACGATGCCCGGCAGGGCGGCGACGTTGACCACCTGGTCCAGTGCGCCGTCGCCCTTCGGCGGCAGCAGCTTCCGAGACGCGAACACCACACCAGGCACCCGCATCGAGCCGTGCTTGTCGATCCGGAACCGGTACGGCGTCTCCTCGACGAGCTCCACCCGGGCCTCCCGCGAACGTTGCGCCCTCGCAGTACCCACCGGCGCCCGACCCGACACCCTGGCGGTTGCGGGGCGCTGCCGCCGATCAGACCTTGGCAGCCTGTTCCGCCGGGGGAGTCGGGGGAGCGGTCGCCGGGTCGGCGAGCGCGGCGCGGGCCTGGTCGCGGTCGAGCGCTCCGTCCCACTTGGACACGATGAAGGTCGCGACGCAGTTGCCCAGCAGGTTGGTGACCACCCGCATGGTGTCCATGATCCGGTCCGCGCCCAGCATCAGCGCGACCGCGGCGACCGGGATGACACCGACCGCGGAGGCCGTCGCGGACAGCGCGATGAACGCCGAGCCGGGAATCCCGGCCATGCCCTTGGAGGTGAGGATCAGCACCAGCACCACGGTGAGCTGCTGGCCGATGGTGAGGTCGACGCCGACGGCCTGGGCCATGAACAGCGTCGCCAACGACAGGTAGATCGACGCGCCGTCCAGGTTGAACGAGTAGCCGGTCGGGATGACCAGTCCGACCGCCTCCTTGCGGCAACCGGCGCGTTCGAGCTTCTCCATGATCCGCGGCATCACGGCCTCGCTGGAGGCGGTGCCCACGGCCAGCGCGAACTCCTCGCGCGTGTAGCGCAGGAACCGCAGGATGCTCAGCCCGGTGAACACCCGCAGCAGCACGCCGAGCAGGACGCAGAACAGCAGCGCCGCGCCGTAGCAGGCGCCGATGAGGGTGGCGTACGTGCCCAGCGAGGACAGCCCGTACTGGCCGATGAGGTACGCCATCGAACCGAACACCGCGATCGGCGCCAGCCGCATCACGTAGCCGATGATCTTGAAGATGATCTCGCCGGTCTGCTCGATGAACCCGAAGACCTGCGGCGCGCGTCCGATCCCGATGTGCAGCAACCCGGCCGCGAACAGCACCGCCAGCAGCAACACCTGGAGCAGCTCGTTGTCGGCGAAGGCCGCCACCGCGCTTTCCGGGATCATGTGCAGCACGAACTGGGCCGGGCCGGGCATCTGCTCGCCCTCGGTCTTGGCCGTCACGCCCGAGGCGTCCAGCGTCGCCGGGTCGACGTGCAGGCCGGCGCCGGGCTGCACCACGTTCCCGGCGATGAGGCCGAGGGCGAGCGCGGCGGTGGTGACGACCTCGAAGTAGATCAGCGCTTTGAGCCCGATCCGCCCGACCGAGCGCATGTCCCCGGCCTTGGTGATGCCGACCACGACCACGCAGAAGATCAGCGGTGCGATGATCATCTTGATCAGGCGGATGAACCCGTCGCCGACCGGCTTGAGGGCCCCGCCGAAGTCCGGCCACAGGTGGCCGACGACGATGCCGACCACGGCGGCGATGAGCACTTGGACGAACAGCGAGGACAGCACCCTGGACACACGACCTCGCCGGATCGGCGACGCTGGCTGAGCCACGTCGGCCTCCCAATTCCTCTATGCGGAAGTATACTTTTGAAAAATTGAGAGGAGTTTGCGCGGCGGACTGAACCGGCGTCAAGAGGCCGGATGTGAACAGTGCTTTGCGTCCGTCCGCCGCGCGGCGCTGAACTCGGGTTGCGCGCCGGGGTTTCAACCTTGACACGCGGCGGTCCGGTTCGGGTTGCGTCAGGGTTCGAGGTAGATGAAGCCGCCCGCATCGAGCGTTCGCCGCCGGAGGACGTCGTTGCCATCGAGCATCCGCCGCAGCGCCCCCGGATCGTCGGTGGGGGCGGTCCGCAGGAGCGCGAAGAGGAACGCGATGGGCTCCTCGGGCAGTCGGCGCCGCGGCGTGCGGATCACGTCGGTGCGCAACGGGTACAGCAGCACCAGGCCGCCATCGGGGGCGCCGAGGTCGGCCGGATCCAGGTCCCGCATCGTCTCGGCGATCACGTCGTCGGCCGCCGAGTCGGGCAGGAAGGCGTTCAGCCACGGGTGCGGCAGGTACCAGGCCCCGGTGTCGCGCAGCAGTTCCTCCAGCGGGGCCATCGCGGCCAGGAACTCGAAGTACTCCTGATCCACGAACTCCTCGGCGCGGTGCCGCAATCCTGAGTCGGCGAAAATCGGCGGCGTCCGGGTGTAGTAGTTGGCGACGTCGAGCACGTATTCCCAGCCGGAGCCGTCCTCGGCCGGTTTCGCCAGCCCTTCCAGGTGGTCGAACTCGCCGCCGGTCATCAGCCGCCGCTGGTCGGCGAGGAAGTCCGCGAGGTCGTCGTAGCGCAGCAGGCGGCGGCTGACCCGCTCCGGTGCCGGGACCAGCCGCAACGTCGCCCGCAGGATGACGCCGTGCCGACCGTGGCCGCCGCGGACCGCATCGAAGACCTCCCGATCTTCAGCGGCCGAGCAGGACCGAACCACGCCGTCGGGGGAGCGGACCTGGAGTTCGAGCACGTTGTCGGTCTGCAAGCCGTGCCGGTGGGTCGCCCCGCCGATGCCGCCGACCGACAGCGTTCCCCCGACGGACAGTTCGAGGTAGTCGGTCAGCACTGGCGGAGTGCGCCCCTGCGCGAGGCTCGCGCGCAGCACGTCGCTCCAACGCGCGCCCGCGTCCACGGTGATCCGGTCGCTGTCGATGTCGTGCACGGCGCGCAGCGCACCGGTGTCGATCACGAGCCCGTCGGCGATCTGCGAGGCACCGGCAGGTGAGTGTCCCTGACCGCGCACCACGTACGGCAACCGCTGCGCGTCGGCGTACTCGGCCACCGCGACGAGTTCATCGACCGTGGACGGCCGGGCCACCGCTCGTGGGCGGTGGTGCACGAGGTGTCCCCAGTCGTCGGCGGCGCCGTCGCGGGAGTCCGCGTCGACGTGCAGGTGCGGGGTGTGCTCGAAGGTCTGCATCGGTGTCCTCGCTCGTCGGTCCTGGGACGGCGCTGGTGATCCGATCATCCCCACGATCACCAGTTCGGTCGAATCCGGATCCGTAACGGGTCGAACACAATGGGTCGCGAGCACTGGTGGATCGGCGTGCGGTGGTACGGCCTTTCGCTCCCAGGTTTCTCCCAGACCGTTCACGCGGCTTTCCCGCACGACCGATCTAGCTTGGCAGCGGATCTGGTGGGCTTTCGTTGGAGTGGGGTCGATGAGGGGTCTGGCTGTGCGGGAAGCGAAGGCAGCCAGGCCCCGCATCGCTGCGGTGCGGACGTCCAGGCGCGGCGGCCTCGTCGGTCAGGCAGTGCTCTTCGCCGTCGTCGGCGTGCTCGCCACGATCCTGAACGCGGGGCTCTACATCGCACTGCGCGGCACGTTCTCGGCAGGTGCCGCCAACATCCTCTCGCTGCTGATCACGGTCGTGGGCAGCAGCGCGGCGCACCGGCTGTTCGTGTTCACCGACCGCGACGAGCACCCGGTCCGGATGCATCTGCAGACCCTCGCGGTGTTCCTCTTCTACTGCGTCTCGAACGACATCGCGCTGAACCTGCTGGCGTCGGTCGTCGAAAAACCCTCCAGCGTGGCGGAAGCCGCCGCGGTCACCGGCATGAGCATCTTCGGCGGCCTCACCCGGTTCGTCGTGCTGCGCGTCTGGGTGTTCAGCCGCTCGGCGGCGCACCAGGCCTCCGGTCGGGATTAGTCGAGTCGGATGCTTGGATCTGGATGGGTGCGGCGCTGTGCCCCGGGTTGGGTGAGGCGGAGGCAGGGTGGTTGACGGAGCGCGGGTGGGTGGCCTGCGGCGCGGCATCACCGATGACGAACGCCGCGACGCGGCCCTGATCTGGGATTACCACCTGATGGGGCACGAGGTTCGGCCCTGCTCGGTGGGTATCGGATTGGGCAGTCACGATCTCGGCGTCGCGACCTTCGCCGCCGAGCTGCACCGGGCGGAGCTCTTTCCGGTTCTGGTCTTCACCGGCGGCAACAGCCCCAAGACGGCGGCGCGGTTTCCACGAGGTGAGGCCGTGCAGTACCGCGAGCACGCGATGGCGTTGGGGGTGCCGGATTCCGCGATCCTCGTCGAACCGCACGCCACCAACACCGGGCAGAACATCGCCCTGTCACGGGGACTGCTCGCCGAACGGGCGGTTGCGGTCGAAACGGTGCTGTTGATCTGCAAGCCGTACATGCAGCGCCGGGCGTTCGCCACCTGCCGCAAGCTGTGGCCCGAGGTCGACGTGGTCTGCGCCTCGCAGCCGGTCTCGCTGGCCGACTACGCGACGGCGTTCGGCGACGAGCGGCTGGTCATCGACATGATGGTCGGTGATCTCCAGCGGATCATCGAATATCCGAAGCTGGGTTTCGCCATCGAGCAGCAGGTGCCCGACGACGTCCGGCGGGCCTGCGACCGGCTCGTCAACGCGGGCTTCGACAGCCACGTGCTCGGCTCGTGAGCGCCGAAGCGGGCTCCAGTCGGCTTCCACACCGGGAAGACTCTTTAAGCTCTTCGAGATTGAAAGCTTGCTGATGAAGAGGTGGCGGTCGCGTGACTCAGCGGTTCGTGCAGGTCACGCGTCCCGAACCAGTACCGAGATCGGCGCGGCGGTGGGCGGCCGGGCTCGGCCTGTGCGCCGCGCTGCTGGCGCTGGCGGTGCCGTTCCTGCCGGTCAACTACGACATCACCACCCTGCGGTGGCCGACCTCGCAGGGCACCGAACCGATCTCGGCGCCGCTGGTCAGCCACGCGCCGCTGTGGTTGACCGCGGACGTGCCCTGCGCGGCGGCGCGGAACCTGGATGCGCGCATCGACGGTCCCGGCGTGCTGATCGCGACGAACGCGCCGTCCTCGGAGTACGGCGGCTTGACCGGGCTGAGCCTGCAGATCGACGCCGGAGAGGTCGTGCTGTGGTCGAGGGGACACCAGGCGGGCACCGTCGCCCTTCCCGAGGGTGACTGCACGATCTCAGTGCGTTCGGACGCAGCCGGTACGCGGGCCGATGTCGGCGGGCTCCCGCTGGCCGCGGTGCCAGGCGATCAGCGGCCCCAGCTCACCGGCATCTACTCGCAGCTCGACTCCGCTGTTGACGACGTGCGCGGCTTGGCTTTCGCGGCGCGCGTGGACAACCGCTTCGCCAGCCAGCCGACGCCGCTGAAGGTCGCCGTGCTGGTGCTGGCGGTGCTGGCGTTCCTCGGCTCGATGCTCGCGCTCGCCCGACTGGAGGTCCGACGGCCGCTGCGCTGGGCGTCGCCGGGGTGGTGGCGCCCAAGGTTCCGCGATGCGGTCGTCGTCGGCGCGCTGGGCGTGTGGTGGTTGATCGGTGCGATGACCGCCGACGACGGCTACATCCTGACCATGCTGCGGGCCGCCGACAGCGCCGGGTACGTCACCAACTACTTCCGCTGGTTCGGCAATCCGGAATCGCCCTTCGGCTGGTTCTACGAGCTCTACGCGCTGTGGGTGCGGATTTCGCCCGCCACGCCGTGGGTGCGCCTACCGGCGCTGTTCCTCGGGGTGGTCAGCTGGCTGCTGGTCAGCCGCGGGGTGCTGCCCAGGCTCGGGCAGCAGGTGCGGCGCAGCGAGTCCGCGGGCTGGGCCGCGGCGGCGGTGTTCCTGGCGTTCTGGCTGCCCTACAACAACGGTCTTCGACCGGAGCCGGTCGTGGTGACGTTCTTCCTGCTGGCGATGTGCGCCGTCGAGCGTGCGGTGGCCACCCGGCGGCTGACACCGGCCGCGCTGGGGCTCGTCGCGGCGGCGCTCGGACTGGGGGCGAATCCGCACGGCATGGTCGCGGTGCTGCCGTTCATCGTCGCGGCGAAGCCGCTGCTTCAGCTGTTGTGGCAGCGGATTCGGGCCGCCGGGGTGCTGCCGGTGCTGGCGCCGGTTGCGGCGGCCGGACTGGTGATCTTCGTCGGGGTGTTCTTCGACCAGACCTGGCAGTCCGTGCTGGACTCGGTGCAGCTGAAGACCAAGTTCGGGCCGACCGAGTCGTGGTACGAGGAGCTCAACCGCTACGACCGGTTGTTCGGGCCGTGGCCGGACGGATCGCTGACGCGCCGGTTCCCGGTGCTGCTGCTGGTGCTGTGCCTGGTGGCATGCGCGGTCGTGCTGCTGCGCCGGGGCAAGATCCGGGGCGCCTCGCTGGGCCCGAGCCGCCGCCTGCTGGCGGTGGCCGCGCTGTGCTTCGTGGTGCTCGCCGCGACCCCGACGAAGCACACGCACCACTTCGGGATCCTCGCCGGAGTGGGTGCCGTGGTGGCGGCGTTGACGGCGTTGGCGACCAGCGCGGTGGTGCTGCGCTCCCGGCGCAACAGGGCCGGGTTCTTCGCCGGTCTCATGCTGATCTGCGCCTTCTCGGTGACCGGGACGAACTCGTGGTGGTACGTCTCGGGCTGGGGAGTGCCCTGGTTCGACCGGGCACCGAGCCTCGACGGGCGCAGCGCGAGCACGTACTTCCTGGCAGCCGCGGCGGTTGCCGGTGTCGTCGCGGTCATCGAGCACCTGCGGCACGACGAACTCCCGGTCATCACACCGGATGTGCGTCGCCGGGTGCTGCGGCTCGGCGCCGCGCCGCTGACCATCACCTGCGCGGTGCTGCTGGTCGGCGAGGTGGCGCTGTTCGCCATCGGCATGTACCGGCAGCGCGGCGGCTACAGCCTTGGCGCGGACAACATCGAGCAACTCATCGGTTCCAGCTGCGGGCTGTCGGACTACATCGGCGTCGAGACCGATCCGCGTCGCGGGGTGCTCACCGCGTCGCCGGTGCAACCGCGAAGCGCCATCCGCGACGCGAGCGCGGCATCCGAGGACTACCTCGAAGCGACCTCGGCGGGATTCCACCGGTTCGGGTTCCCGCAGGGCACGGCCTGGACACCGCCGTTCGGCTTCGGCGGCGACGACGCACCGGTGTGGGGCAGTTACACGCAGTCCGGCTCCGGCACGGGCGAGCTGCGCACCCAGTGGTACGACCTGCCGCCGCAGGCGGTCAGCGGCGCGGCGCCGGTGGTGGTGTCGTTCGCCGGATCCGCGACCGGGATGAACTCGCTGCGCGTCGAATGGGGTCGGGACACCCCGCACGGTTTCGAGATCACCGGGCGCGGCGCGATCGCGCAGAACAGCGGCCGGTGGTTCGACCGACGGTTCACTGTGGACGGTGCGACCAAGGTCCGGATCGTGGCTGAGGACCAGAAGGTCGACACGCCGGGCTGGCTGGCCGTCAGCGCCCCCCGCGTTCCGGAGCTGACCAGCATGACGGAGGTGATCGGCGACGCCCCCGCTTTCGTCGAGTGGCCCGCCGCGCTGGTGCACCCGTGCCTTGATCTCGTCCACGTGCGGGGCGGTGTCGCGGAGTTGCCGCGGTTCCGGATCACCGGGGGCGGCATCATGCGGGACATGGGCCAGAGCTGGTCGGCGCCGGGTGCTGGCGGACCGTTCGGTTGGCTCAACGTGGCCAGCAGCGTTCGGGAGCTGCCGACCTACCTCCGGGGTGAGCTGAACCGCGATTGGGGATCGCTCTACGTGGTGGATTCGTTCCAGGCGGACGAGCTCCCGGCCACGGTCGCGATGGAGGTGCACCCCGAAACGCACTGGGGGCTGTGGACGCCGGGACCGGTGACCAAGGCCGTGAAGCTGCCCGGCCCGGCGCCCAGTTCCGACGGTCGCACCGACATCACGCCGACCGGCGATGCGGGACGACCGGCTGTGAGCATCGCCATTCCGGCGGGTTGACGGGGCCTAGATCGCTTAGGATGGCTAACCGTGTGGGGAGCACCTGTGCATCGGCGCCTGATGTGACTCTCGCTGCCGTCGCAGCCGTGTTCGTCGCGGTTTGCTCCGATTCCGTTGGCTGAGTCGGGTTTTGCGTCCGGGGGAGCGGGACCGCGTCAGGACCGGGAGCGGTGCCACCGCACGCACCGGAACCCGTTCGCAGGAAAGACAAAAGAATGCCTCGCGCTCGACAACGACCAGTTCGGCATGATCCGGTCGACATCGCAGTCGCTCTGGTCCGCAGTGGACGCCGCGCGTTCGGTCGGGTGGAGCAGTCGTGTCCGGTGTGATCCAGGGTTTCGGCGTCATCGCCGCCATCGTGCTGATCGGCTACCTGCTCGGGCGCGGTGCGGTCCTCGGCGAGAACGCGCGCGAGGTGCTGACCCGGCTTTCCTTCTACGTCGCCACCCCGGCGCTGATGCTGCAGATGCTCTCGCAGTCCGACGTACGGATCATCTTCTCGATCCCGCTGCTGGTCACCGCGCTGAGCACGTTCGCCGCCGCCGGGTTGTTCGTGCTGGTGGGGGTGCTGCGCCGGTGGAACATCCGCCGCACCACCATCGGCGCGCTGTGCTCCAGCTACGTCAACGCCGGGAACCTCGGCATCCCGATCGCGGTCTACGTGCTGGGTGACGCGACGCTGGTCGCGCCGGTGATGCTGTTCCAGCTGCTGGTCATGACGCCGATCGGGCTGACCGTGATCGACTTCGCGCGCGCCGGGGAGCGCACCTCGGTGTGGTCGCGGATCCTCGCGCCGTTTCGCAACCCGATCGTCATCTGCTCGCTGATCGGGGTCGGGATCTCGTTGAGCGGCTGGCGGATTCCGGCACCGGTGTTGGAGCCGATCACGCTCATCGGGCACCTGTCCGTGCCGACGGTGCTGCTGGCGTTCGGCATCTCGCTGTGGGGAAGTGCGCTGCCCGCCGGAGGTGCCGAACGGTGGCCGGTGCTGCTGTCGGTCACCTTGAAGTCGGTGGTGCACCCGGTGATCGCCTGGGCCATCGGCGCTGGCCTGTTCGGTCTCGAAGGCGCGCCGCTGTTCGCGGCGGTGGTGATCTCCGCGCTCCCGGCCGCGCAGAACCTCTTCGTCTACGCCTCCCGGTACAACGTCGGGGTGCGCCTGGCGCGTGAATCGATCCTGCTGTCGACGATCCTGTCCGTCCCGGTGCTCTTCACGGTCACCGCCCTGCTCGGCTGACGCGACTGCCAGTAGGCCGCGCACCGGACTGCCTGATGTCGGGAATCTGCACCGCGGAGCAAAACGGGTTCAACGACAGGCGCGTGCGTCTTCGGGCCTGGCTGGCCCGAAGACGCACCTCCCCCTGGCCTGGTCAGCCGACGTTGAGGTCGACGCAGGCGTAGAACGCGTTGGCCGTGTCAGCGATGTTCCAGACGGCCAGCAACTTCTGCTGCCCGCTGACGCCACCGAGGTCGACGGTGTGCGAGAGCTGGTTCGGTGGCCGCTGGCCGCCGTCGTCGAAGACGGCCACGCGGTTGCCGCCGATGAAGTACTCCCAGGTGGAGGTGGCGTGCGAGGCGGTGAGCGTCCAGTTGAACGTCACCGAGTTGCCCACCGAAGTGGCGGTCCAACCCTTGCTGTCGTCGTCGAGCTCGGCGAACCGGGAGTTGCCGCCGCTGCAGCTGGTCAGGCCCTTGGGGCCTTCGACGCTCTGCGGTTCGTACTTGATCTCCCCGCAGGGCACCGTTCCGGCGGCGCACTGCGCCTGTCGGCTCGGCGGTGAGTTGATGTAGCCGTGCGCGCTGGCGGTGCTGGTCGGGATGGCCACCAGGACGGGGGCGATCGCTGCGCCGACCGCCGCGGCGGCGAGCTTCCGCTTCGAATTCATCTCAACTCCTCATCGGTGCGGCCGAGGGGGCTCGGCCGAACGGATCCCCCCGATTGGCGGTCGGTGAATCGGCGCATGATGCGACGAAGGAGCGGGACGTGATTGGCCCGGGCGATGACCGCCTTTCGACCGGACCTTCCCCGAAATGCGATGTGGTCTGGACCATACTGTGGCCCTGGAATTCGGTCAATACCTGCGAAAACAGTCACCGCGATGGACCAGGACCACTACGGGAACTGGTCCACTCCGAGTTTTCCGGGGGTTTTTCCGGCGACCCGGAAACTCGCCGACCACAATTCTGGCGCGCGATGTTCGCGACCATCCCGTGGAACTGCGAATCGATCAGCCGGATTTCCGAATGCGCCGCGTCTGCCGAGCAGATCCTCGACGAGGACCTTCGAACCCGCCACGGCAGCCCACCGGCGTTCGTCCTGATTGGACTGTCGAGAGGGCTGGGCCGTTCGGCGGATGTGGACGGTTCATTCGCAACAAGGTCGTTACTTGACTATTCAAGTCCCCGGTTCGTCCAATTGGGGGAGACATTGCGATCCTGCTGCGAGGAAGTGTGCGTTGACCGCGACTGAGACGAAGGACGACACCCCGCGGGTGCTGCGTGGCCTGCTCCGCCTGCTCGGCGGAATCGAATGGCTCGGCAACAAACTGCCCCACCCGTTCTGGCTTTTCATCGTGCTCAGCGGCATTCTCGCGCTGGTGAGCTGGGGGCTGTCGGCCGCCGGGGTGTCCACTGTGTCCCCCGCGGACGGCGACGTGGTCGCGGTCCGCAACCTGCTGTCCACCGAGGGCCTGCACATGGTGATCGGTGACGCGGTGGACAACTACGCCTCCTTCCCGCCGCTGGGCACGATCCTGGTGGTGATGCTCGGGGTGGCGGTCGCCGACCGGGCCGGACTGCTCTCGGCGATGCTGCGCGCCGGGGTGTCGCGGGTGCCCGGCCGGTGGGTGACCTTCGCGCTCGCGTTCACCGGCATGGTCTCGCACGTCGCCTCCGACGCCGCCTACGTCGTGCTGGTCCCGCTCGGTGGCCTGGCGTTCAAAGCGGTGGGCCGCAGCCCGGTGCTCGGCGTGGTCGTCGCGTTCGTGTCGGTCTCCGCCGGATACGACGCGAGTCCGCTGCTCACGCCGATGGACGCCGTGCTGTCCGGGCTGACCACCGCCGCCGCGCAGACCATCGACCCCGGCTACGTGGTGAGCCCGCTGTCCAACTACTTCTTCTCGCTGGCGTCCTCGGTGGTGCTGGCCGCGGTGATCACCGTGGTAACCGAGACGATCCTGGCCAAGCGGGTCGCGGCGATGCCCCACGAACCGGAACCGGCGGGCACCGCCGCCGAGGAGGTCGAGCTGACGCTGCGCGCCGAGGAACGGCGCGGCCTGCGCAACGCCGGGATCGCGCTGCTGGCGTCGGTGGCCGTCGTCGTGCTGGCGATGATCCCGTCCGGATCGCCGTTGCGGGGCGAGGGCGGCAGCATCGTGCAGTCGCCGGTGCTCACCGGGATCGCCGTGGTGCTCGGGCTGCTGTTCCTGATCGTGGGCGTCGTCTACGGCCGCGCGGCGGGCACCGTGCGACGCGGCCGCGACGTGCCCGACTTCATGGCGCAGGGGGTGCGCGAGATGGCGCCGATCCTGGTGCTTTTCTTCGCGATCTCGCAGTTCCTGGCGTACTTCAAGTGGACCGGCATCGGTGAGGTGATGGCGGTGCGCGGCGCGGAGCTGCTGAAGGCCGCCGGGATCAGCGGGCCGCTGGCCTTCCTCGGCGTCCTCATCCTGTGCAGCGTGATCAACCTCGCGGTGACCAGCGGCTCGGCGCAGTGGGCGTTGGTGGGGCCGATCTTCGTGCCGATGTTCATGCTGCTGGACATCCCGCCCGAAGCGACCCAGGCGGTGTACCGGATCGCGGACTCGTGCCTGAACGCGGTGACCCCGATGAGCGCCTACTTCGTCATGACGCTGGGCATCCTGCAGCGCTACCGGGCCTCGGCCGGGATCGGCACGCTGGCGTCGCTGACCGTGCCGCTGTCGGCGGTGATGCTCGTCGTCTGGTCGTTGCTGTTCTACCTGTGGTGGGCGCTGGGCATCCCGCTCGGTCCGGGGGCGCCGGTCCGGTGACGGGTGGGGCAGTCCCCACCGGACATCCGGTGGTTCGGCACCGGCAGTTCGGGGGAGCGCTCCATCGAGACTGTCAGGGGTCCGCGGGAACATTCCGGTATCGAGACGACACCGGGAACCCGAGAGGGGCGACCGACATGAATCCGCAGCAGCACATCACCGACGCGCGCAACGCGCTCGCCACTGCGGACCGCTTCACCAGCAGCGACCCGATCGCCGTCATCGCCGATCTGGCCGCGATCGCGGAGCTGGTCGGTCGCCTCACCGAGCAGGCCAGCCAAGACCTCGCCAGCTGGGCGACCGTGAGCCCGCACCTGGCGCAGGCCCGGGATCACGCCGCCGTGCTGAGCCGCAACCTGCGCAACGCGGGCGGCATCCTCGCCTACAACACTTCGCTGCACGCGGTGGCCTGAGGGGCCGTACGGCCCGTTCGTTCGGCCCTTGAGCGGGCGACACTGCATTCGGGGGCGGTAACGCCCATGGCGGATCAGGCGGTACGGCGAATCGGCGGCGCGGCCTTGCCGGTCGTGCTCGTGGGGTTCGTGCTGCTGACGACCGGCTGGCTGGCCGTCGGCGCGCTGGCCGCGGCGGCACGGTACTGGCCGGGTTTCCACGATCTGCTGCTGGTCGCCGACAACCGCTGGGCCCAAGGGCTGCTCGACGGCGCGGACCGCAGCGAACCCGCTGGCCAGGCCGTTCTGGACTACCTGCTGAGCCTGTTCAACCTGGTCGTGGCCGCGGCGTTGTGGTGGACCGGTCGGCGGGACGCGGCGACCCGGTTGCTGACCATCGCGCTGGTGGCCACCGCCGGTGCGGTCAACCTCCAGGCACACGCGTCGGTGTCGGTCCTGCACACCGCCTTGGGCGTCAACATCAGCTGGTGGCACGTCCTGCTGCTGCACGGCGTCGGCGGCGTCGCCTACGTGCTGGCGCTGGTGCTGTTCCCGACCGGGCGGTGGGACCGCATCGGTCCGACCTCGTGGCTGGCCCGGGCCGCCGTGGGTGTCGCCGTCGTCGGAGTGCTCGCCCTGCTTGCGCTGTCCACCGCCGACTACCCGCACACCATCAGCTTCGTCGTGTTCTTCGGCGTGCTCGTGCCGGTCGTCGGATTCGTCGTGCAGCGCAATCGCGCCCGCACCGGGCCGACACCGGAGATGCGGCGGGAGTCCCGACTGCTGTGCGCGGCGCTGGCCGTGGCGTTGTTCGTCATCTTCGTGCTGAGCGTCGTCACCGCGCTGTTGTGGCTGCTGGGCGCGCCGGGGCTGACGCTGTTCGACCCGACCGCGCACGTGCCGGGCAGGCCGTTCGACGAGCCGCTGGCCGTGGTGTTCTGGCCCGCTCGGTTGATCTTCGCGGTGATCCCGTGCGCGCTGATCGTGGTGACCCGTCGGAGCGCGCCGTGGGAAACCGAGCACCTGTTCAGCCGTGCCTCGGTGCACACCCTGGTAGTGCTGTTCGTGGGCAGCGCGGCGATCGTCGTCGCGGCCGCCGGTGTCGCACTGGTGGGCACCGCGGTGGGGGTGCTGGCGGCGGCCGTGGTGGCCGCGCTGCTGTTCCAACCGGTCCGGGACCGCACGGAAAAACTGGTGGAGCGACTGGTGTTCGGTCGTCGACCGGCATCTTCGGCGGTGCTGGAACAGGTCTCGGAACTCTCCGGTGGCCGCGACCACCCCGACCTGACGGGACTGGCGGAGGTGGTCGCCCGCGGGCTGGGGGCGGCCTTCTGCGAGCTGACGCTGCGCGTGCCGGGCGGTGTGGAGCGCTTCCGGTGGCCCGCCGACCTGGCCGAGCTGCCCGAACCGGTGAGTCTGGCGGTGCGCTACGGCGGCGCGGAAGTGGGCGCGCTCGTGGTGGACCGGACCAGCGTCACCGACGTTCCGGGGCAGCGGGACCGGCTGCTCGACGACCTCGTTGGGATTCTCGGCCCGGTGCTGCACAACAGTCGGCTGGGCCTGGAACTGGAGGACCAGCTGCGAATCACCCTGCGGCGGGCCGAGGAGATCGCCACCTCCCGTCGCCGCGCCACCGCCGACATGGACAGCGAGCGGCGGGCCCTCGAACGCAACCTGCACGACGGCGCCCAGCACCA
Organism: Saccharopolyspora antiqui; assembly: GCF_052246905.1. NCBI lineage: Bacteria > Bacillati > Actinomycetota > Actinomycetes > Pseudonocardiales > Pseudonocardiaceae > Saccharopolyspora > Saccharopolyspora antiqui. The sequence continues at coordinate 148,285 of NZ_JBQQBO010000016.1, read as the reverse complement.
CCTGGTGGCGTTGCGGATGGGCGTCGGGTTGGTGGAGCACGAGATCACCCACGACCGGGGCGGCTCGGCCCGCGATCGCCTGGACCACCTGTTGGAGCAGCTCGAAGGCACGCGCCGGGTGCTCGCCGACACCGCCGCCGGGGTGTTTCCGGTGGTGCTCGCGGACCACGGCCTGACGGCCGCGTTGACCGCTGAGTTCGGCACCGGGGAGTCCACTGTGGTGCTCGACGTGGACGAAGCCGTGGCACGCCGCAGATTCCCGCTGGACGTGGAGACGGCGGTCTACTTCACCTGCTTGGAAGCGGTCAACAACGCGTTCAAACACGCGCCGGGCGCCACGGTGCGGGTGACGATCCGCGACGAGTACCGCGGGGTGTCGTTCTCGGTCGCGGACGATGGTCCGGGCTTCAGCACCAGCGGCGACGACGCCGGGCACGGGCTGCACAACATCGCCGACCGCACCGGCCGGGTGGGCGGGCGGGCGGCTGACGGTGCGCTCGGCGCCGAACCAGGGCACCGTCGTCGAGGGCTTCATTCCGCTTTGACCTGCAGCAGGCCTTCGCAGGTCCGCGCGACGCCCCGGGAGATCTCCCGAACTTGCCTGGGCACCAACGGATTCTCGGCGCGATCCCGCCAGCGGGTCAGCTGCGCACCGGCGACCCGGCGGATCTCCGGGGGCGCGGTGCCGATCGGCAGGGCCAGCCGGGTGCAGGGATCGCGCCCGGCCGCGCCGAGCAGCCGGGCCGCCCCGCTGCGGTCCGCATCGGAGAGCGCGATGTTGTTGTTGCGCAACAACTCGATGAGTTCGATCTCGAACAGCTCGTGCGCGCTGCCGTGGATCTGCTCCAGGTCGAACATCAACTCCGCACGCCGCGGATCGTCGGCGGGCAGCTCCCGCACCGCGACGTCCAACGCCCCCAACACTTCTCGCGCCCGGTGCACGTCATCGGTGATTGGCACCCTCGCCTGCCGGATGTCGGCCATTTCGTGGTAGCGCTGCGCGAGTCGGCGGATCCGGACCGGCAGCGATGCGGTGTCCTCGGTCTCGGTTTCGGCCTGCTCGGGCGGGATTTCCTCGACCGTCGGCGCGAGTTGATCGGGCAGCCACCCGGTGACCACGACACGGTCCGCGAGCTCGGTCCACTGGAGTTCGCCGCCGAGCGCGGCGATGCGGTCCGCATCGTCGGCGAGCGCCGCCCGCAGGTCCAGCGGTTCGGCGGGCGCCGGTGCCTCGACGTGCGCGGTGATCCGACCGGATTCCTGCGCGAGGTGCACCAGCACCGGATTCTCCTCGTCGGTGCCGCTGAACAGCCGGATCGCCGAGGCGGCCAGGTAGTACACCCCGGACTCGATCTCCCAGTCGACGCGGCGCGGCATCTCGCCGGTGACCCGCACCGGCCTGGCGAGGTCGGCGCAGAGCTCGCGCAGCGCCGCCAGCGGACCCTCGTCGCACAGCACGCCCGGGTACACACCGCGCACCACGGCGCGGAACCGCTCGATCACACCTTCCAAGGTCGAGCGCAGCCGGGTCAACACGGCATCGGCCGCAGCCGGATCGCTGGCGAGCACGGCTTTGAGTTCGCGCAGTTCGGAGCGGATCGCACCGAGACCGCCCTCGGTGACCGCGGTGATCTCGCTGACCAGGCGGCGGCGTTCGACGTCGCGCGCGTGCAGCAGCCGCTGCTGGGAGGCGGTGAGCTCGTCGCCGAGCTCCTCGGCCCGCCGCACCCTGGTGCGCAGCTCGTTGGCCAGGGCGACGCTGCGCAGCAGCAGTGCGGTGCCATTGGCGATGTCGTGCATGCGCCGGTCGTCGGTGTCGGTCACCGCGCCGGATTTCCCGATGGCCAGCGCCCCGCGCTGGACGTGCCCGTCCATGATCGGCACGACGTGCCGGACGCCCGGCACCTCGCGCAGCGCCGCGGCGTCGGCGACGACGTGCGCGGTGCCCGGCAGCGGCGATGGCCAGGCCGCGCCGCTGACCAACCGGCCACCGGCGGTCAGCCACAGCGAAGCGTGCGCGGCGTCGGTGCTGTCGGCGAGCATGCGGGTCAACACGGGCAGGGACTGCTCCCACGAGCCGACCGCGGGCAGTTTCCCGGCCACTGCGGCGAAGTCGGCGGGCGGTGCGGGCAGCAGCCGTCCGATCCGGCTGTCCACCACCGCGAATCCGGCGACGCACACCGCGGCAGCGACGAAAGCGGGCAGGATCATCGACTGCCCGGGCCCGGCCAGCAGCCCGTATCCGCCGACCACGACGGCGTAGACCAGGGCGACGAACCCGGCCACACCGCCACGTCGGCGGTCGATGTTTCCGGTGCTTCGAAGAGCGTGTCGCCGTCGGCGACGCAGGTGACCACTTCGTGGCCCGCGGCGTCCAGCAACATCACCAGGCCCTCGCGGAACAGGGCGCCGTCCTCGGCGATCGCTACTCGCATGGGATCCTCACCAGGCTCAAGTCGTGCTCGTCGGAGCCGATGGCCACGACCAGGTCCGGACCGCTTCGCTGGATCGACACGTTCGCGGCGCGGGTGCCCTCGGGCAGCTTCGCCAACCGGTCGGCCACCTCGAAGTAGGCGGCGGCCTCGACGGCGGCTTCGAACCGCTGCGCGGGAACCCGCAGCACCACCGGAATGCCGTGTCGTTCCGCCAGCGCCTCCAACGCGGCGGCCAACCCCGCGGTGGCCAGCACCGGCGGGTAGATCTGCCCGGCCAGCGCCCGCAACTCCTCCAACACCTCGTGCAGTTCGTCCTGCACGCCCGACAAGCAGTCGTGCACCCGCTCGTCGTGCACGGCGCGGTGTCGACACACGCCCAAGCGCAGCGCCAGCGCCGCCAAGCGCAGCGCCGGACCGTCGTGCAACTGCTGCTCCAGGGACTTCCGGCGGGCCCAACCGACCGAGTCGAACTCGCGCTGCTCGGTCATCACGTCGCCTCCCAGCACCTCGGTGGTTCCAGGGTGGACCGCTCGCGGCGCGGCGCAACAGGGGGCGAGCACCCGCGCGGGGGTGGGGAACACCCCACCGAATCGGGCCGGGAGACCCTGTGAGCCGCGAGCCGACCGGCCTACGTTCTGAACTGAAGCGACATTCCCCGCAAGGGGGACCGATGGCTTACAACCTGGGCGTCGACCTCGGAACCACGTTCACCGCCGCGGCGATCGAACACTTCGGCCAGGTCGAGATGCTCACCCTCGGTGACCGGGCGATGATCGCCCCGACCGTGCCAGCTACGACGACGCAAGCGCATCCACCATCGACACCAGATCGCGTCGGGTGACCGGCACCATCCCGGTGGGCACCAAGCCGTCCAGCGTCGCCGTCGCCCCGGACGGCCGACACTTCTACGTGGTGAACGAGGGCTCGAACTCGGTGTCGGTGGTCGACCTGAGCGCCGAGCGGGTCACCGCCACGGTGCCGGTGGGCGAGGCGCCGGTCGCGGTCGCGGTCAGCCCGGACGGCCGCAAGGCCTACGTCACCAACGTCAACTCCAACACGGTGTCGGTCCTGGACACCGCCCGTTGACACGGCTGCGCTCCAGGCCGGGAGCTTGTCGCCACCGCGAAGCAAGCGCTGGAGGTCAGCGGAAGCGCACCTTGGCTTCGGCCATCACGTTCGCCGGTGCGGTTCGCACCGCCATGTTCCCGTCGGGGTCGCCGCAGACCAGCACCGGATCTCCGGCGAACACCGGACGGCGCAACCGGTAGTCCACAGTGGATATTTCTCGTTCCGGCGCCTGCTGCCGGGCCAGTTCGGTCATCAGCAGTGCCAGCATCGGGCCGTGCACCACGATTCCCGGATACGACTCGACGTCCCGCGCGTAGGGCGCGTCGTAGTGGATGCGATGCGAGTTGGCGGTCAACGCGCTGAACCGGAACAACCGCACCGGGTCGCCGATGAACGCCTGCTGCCACGGTGCGTCCGAGTCGGGCAGGCCGATTGGCCGCCGCACGTCCGGATTCTTGGTCGGGCTCTCCCCGCTGCGGTAGACGTAGTCCTGCTCCTCGGTGAACCGGACCGCGCCGTCCTGCCGGTACTCGCTGCGCACCGTCACGAACGCCAAGTCGCCGGAGCGACCATGCTTGGCCACGGCGTTGACCAACGACGACGTCCGTTCGGCCGGGCTGCCCAGGCGCAGCGGGCCGGTGATCGCGAGCCGACCACCGGCGAACATCCGCCGCCGGTTCGGGATGGGCGGCAGGAAGTGGCCGTGCGTCGGGTGCCCGTCCGCGCCGAGTTCGCCGTGCTGCGGCCAGTGCAGGAAGTGCACCCAGTGCCACAGCGGGGGGAGCGTGGCCGCCGGGGCGAACTTCTCCGGTGTCTCCAGCACGGCTGCCAGTGCCCGCGACGGCTCCGGGGGCAGGGCGTCGGTGTCGACCAGCGGCTCTGGGCGCCAGCCCTGCAGGTAGATGTCGAGACCGGCCACCGCTCCTCCTCCAGGTCCGGGCCTGCGCTCACCCGGCGACGCGTTGATTGGGCCGTACAAACTAACCACAAGTCTCGGCTCGGCTCGGCTCGGCGTCAACGAAGAGCGGCCGGTGAGGCCGGTGATTCCGCTAACAAGAGCCAAATTTCGAGCTCCGATCGCGGGTCTTGACCCGGCGGTACATTTGGCCGTACAAAGATTGTCCAACGACCGATCACGGCCCCGGAAGGCGTTGGAGGAACGGTTCCCATGGCATCCATCGCGGACTCCCTCGCGGGGTGGGCGGCAGAGCTCGAACCGACCGCGGACGATCTCGCGCTCGCCCAACGTTCCCTGATCGACACGATGGCGGTCACCCTGGCCGCACGGGACGATCCGCTGGCCGAGATCGTCGCTGCACTGCCGGACGCGGCGCGCTGGGCCGCCATCGGGCACGTGCTGGACTTCGACGACCTGCACATCCCATCGACCACGCACATCAGCGTCGTGACGGTGCCAGCCGTGCTCGCCACCGGCGGTGACGCGCGGGCGTACCTGGCGGGAGCAGGCATGCTGGCGCGGCTGGGCGTCGCACTGGGTTGGTCGCACTACGCCGCGGGCTGGCACGCGACGTGCACCGCCGGAGCGCCCGCCGCTGCCGTCGCGGCGGGAACGGCGCTGGGACTTTCCGCGCGGCAGTTGACGACCGCGATGGCGCTGGCCGTCCCGGCGGCAGGCGGCGTGCAGAACGCCTTCGGCACCCACGGCAAGTCGTTGCAGGTCGGCTTCGCCGCGCAAGCCGGCGTGCGGGCGGCGATGCTCGCGCAGGCCGGGGCGACCGCGGATCCGAGCGCACTGGACGCCTGGCTGGAGCTGGTCGGCGGTACCGGCGAGCTCGACCTGACGGGACCGGCCGTGCCAGGCGGCCTGGCCATCAAGGTCTACCCCTGCTGCTACGCGATGCAGCGGCCGATCGCCGCGCTGCGCCACATCCGCCACGAGATCCGGGGGGAGGTGCGCGGGGTGCGGGTGCGCACGCCGGAGGCGACCGTGCAGCCGCTGATCCACGATCGCCCCGCCACCGGTTTGGAAGGCAAGTTCAGCCTCCCGTACGCCGTGGCCACCGCCCTGCTGGACCACTACCCGGACTTCGCCGCCTTCACCGATGCCGCGGTCAACCGGGCATCCGCCCAGCACCTGCTGCGCCAGGTCGAGGTCAGCTACCCGCCGGGCGGTGCGGGCCTGCTCACCGGTGAAGTGGACATCGAAGTCGAGCACGACGGGCCGACCTCGCGGGTGCGGCTCGCGCAGCCGCCGGGCGCGCCGTCGCGGCCACCGACGGATGCCGAACTCCACGACAAGCTCGCGGCCTGCGGCGCGGACGTGCCCGCGCTGCTGGCCGAGGTGGACTGGGCATCGGCCCGGACGCTGCTGCGGAAGACGTTGCCCCGCACCGGGGTCGTCGAATGACGGATCGGCACGGCAAGGGAGCACTGCATTGAGCACATTGGACATTCTCGGCGCCGACGAGAAGCTGGCCGTGGCGACGGTGCGCGAATTCGTCGACAAAGCGGTCAAGCCGGTGGTGCGGGAGCTGGAGCACACCAACACCTACCCGGCAGCCCTCATCGAACAGATGAAGCAGCTGGGCATCTTCGGCCTGGCGATCCCGGAGGAGTACGGCGGCACACCGGTTTCGACGCCCTGCTACGTGCTGATCACCGAGGAACTCGCCCGCGGCTGGATGAGCCTGGCCGGTGCGATGGGCGGGCACACCGTGGTTTCCAAGCTGCTGCTGCACTTCGGCACCGACGAGCAGAAGCGCGAATACCTGCCGAGGATGGCCACCGGCGAGGTCCGCGCGACGATGGCGTTGACCGAGCCCGGCGGCGGCTCCGACCTGCAGGCGATGACCACCCACGCCCGCCGGGACGGCGACGAGTACGTGGTCAACGGCGCCAAGACCTGGATCACCAACTCGCGCCGCTCCCGGCTGATCGCGTTGATGTGCAAGACCGACCCGGCCGCGCAACCGCGCCACCAGGGCATCTCGATCCTGCTGGTCGAGCACGGCCCGGGCCTGACCGTCTCCCGAGACCTGCCCAAACTCGGTTACAAAGGGGTGGAGAGCTGCGAACTGTCCTTCGAGGACTACCGCACGCCGGTGACCGCGCTGCTGGGCACCGAAGCGGGCCAGGGCTTCGCGCAGATGATGAAGGGCCTGGAAATCGGCCGCATCCAAGTCGCCTCCCGCGCGCTGGGAGTGGGCCGGGCGGCGCTGGAGGACGCGCTGCGCTACGCCCAGGAACGCGAGAGCTTCGGCAAGCCGATCTGGCAGCACCAGTCGGTGGGCAACTACCTGGCGGACATGGCCACCAAGCTCACCGCGGCCCGCCAGCTGACCCTGCACGCGGCGCGCGAGTACGACGCCGGACGCCGGGTGGACATGGAGGCGGGCATGGCCAAGCTGTTCGCCTCGGAGGTGGCCATGGAGATCGCGCTGAACGCGGTCCGCGTGCACGGCGGCTACGGCTACTCCACGGAATTCGATGTGGAGCGCTACTTCCGCGATGCACCGCTGATGATCGTCGGCGAGGGCACCAACGAGATCCAGCGCAACGTCATCGCAGCCCAACTCGTCAAACGCGGCGGCCTGGACACCTGAAGCCCCAATCCGCACGCCACGGGTTCTCCCTTCGGGTGAAGGGTGAAGGCACCTTTCGCCAACTTACTTGGTAAAAGGTGCCCTTCACCCCGCCCTTCATCCCGACCCGATCGCGGTGGTGGGGGTGCGCGGGTGGTGCGGATCGATGGTGGGTGAGGGGCAGCTGTGGCCAAGTATGTTGGGTGCGGGTGTTCCTCGGTTTCCAGCGGGGTGGTGAAATGATGAGGACCGATGGTCGGGAGAGTGCGTACCTGCGCCTCGCGCGGGAGTTGCGGTCGGCGATCCTGCAGCACGACTACCCCGAGGGCAAGCGGTTGCCCACCGAGGCCGAGCTCGCCGAGACGCACCGCGTCAGTCGGCAGACGGTGCGCCGCGCCTTCCAGGACCTCGTGGCCGAGGGCATGGTGTACCGGATTCCCGGCCGGGGCACCTTCGCCGCACCCCGCGAGGAGCAGTACCTGCGCCAGTTCGGTTCCATCGACGACCTGATGGGACTGTCCATCGACACCACCATGCAGTTGATCACCCCGCTGCGGCAGCAGGTCGACCTGGACGCCGCCGGTCGCCTGCGGCTGCTGTCCGACCGGGTGCACATGCTGGAATTCCGACGGCTGCACGACGACATCCCGTTCTGCCTGACCACCGTGTTCCTGCCGCCCGCGATCGGCAAGCTGGTCGAGTCGGTGCCGGAGCTGACCGAGGTCGGCGCACGCAGCGGCGTCACCATCATCGGCCTGCTGGACGACCGGTTGAGCGATCCGATCGCGGAGGCCGAGCAGAGCATCACCGTGGGCCTGGCGACACCTGAGATCGCCGAGCGCCTCGGGTGCGAGCCGCAACGGCCGTTGTTGCGCATCGACCGCATGTACCAGTCGACGACCGGCCAACCCGTGGAGCTCGCGGTCAGCCACTTCCTCCCCGAGCACTACTCGTACCGGGTCCGCCTCCGGCGCAACGTCCGCTGACGCCGGGCGAACCGGGTGACGTCCCGGGATGGCGCGCAGCCCGGTCGCTCAAGCGAGGTCGCTGGGGTCGGTGTTGGCGCCGCAGAGCACGATCGCGACCCGCTCGCCGTCGGCCGGTCGGTAGGCGCCGCCGGTCACCGCGGCCAGTGCCGCCGCCGTGCCGTGTTCGACCACTAGCCGGTACCGCTGCCAGAGTTCGCGCCGCGCCTGGCTGATCTCCTCATCGCCGACCAGCACCGACCGCACCCCGGTGCGGGTGGCCAGCGCGAAGGCGATCTCGCCGATCCGGCTGGCGCCGAGCGAATCGGCGGCGACCCCGGACGGGTTGCGGAGGCTTGCACATCAGTACGGTCGATCATCCGACGGGCCTCGCTCCTCAACAGATCGCTGGCACCCGAGCCTAACGAGCCGGTCGTGCCGGGCCCCGAACCGGTCGCCGGGCACGGGCAGGTCGTGATCGGGGTGCCGGTCCGCGAGCAGCGGAGGACGGTCGTTTCCGGCGGGCCCGGCATTGATAGCCCTCGGGTGCTGAATTAGGGTCGGATCGAGAGGCAGAATTAATGGATTCCCCAGCTGCGGGGTGAAACCGAGGCCAACCGTGGAGCTGCGCCACCTCACCGCGTTCATCGCGGTCGCCGAGGAACTGCACTTCGGCCGCGCCGCAAAGCGGCTGCGGATGGCCCAGCCGCCGTTGAGCCAGCAGATCCGCCAACTGGAGAAAGAACTCGGCATCCAGCTCTTCGAGCGCAACACCCGATCGGTCCGGTTGACCAGCGCCGGTGAGTCGTTCCTGGAACCCGCTCGCGCGGTGCTCGACGACGTCGACGCCGCCGTGCGGGCCGCCAAGGCCGCCGGGCGCGGCGAATACGGGCGGGTCACGGTCGGATTCGCCGGTGCCTCAACCCACGAGTCGCTGCCGCTGCTGACCCGTGCGGTGCGCGCCACGCATCCGGGGCTCGAACTGGTGATGCGCGGCCAGACCTACGCGAACATCGCGTTGGCGAAGGTCGCGGACGGGTCGCTGGACCTGGGCTTCGTGCGGCTGCCGGTCAACCAGCCGGGCGTGCGGACCAGGGTGATCGAGGTGGAGGAGCTGATCTGCGCGCTGCCCATCGACCACCCGCTGGCCAGCCGCGAGCGCATCCCGATCGAGGAGCTCGCCGACGAGCCGTTCGTCAGCTTCCCGTCCAACGCCGGGTCCACGGTGCGCGACGCGCTGGTCAAGGCGTGCGTGTCCGCCGGGTTCAGCCCACGCGTGGTCCAGGAAGCCCCGGACTCCTACACGATCTTCGCGCTGGTCGCCGCTGGTGTCGGCGTGACGCTCACCCTGACGTCCTGCCAGCACATCCAGCAGACCGGCCTGGTGTACCGGCCGTTGGCGGGCCCGCCGATGCGGCTGCACGCGGCGCTGGCCTGGCGCACCGACAACACCTCGGCGGCCCTGCGCGCGGTCCTCACCATCGCCGAGGCAGCGCTGCCCACTCCGCCGCTGGGCTGAGCAAAGCCGGTGGTCTGGGCAAAACCGGTGCTCTGGGCGAAAACAGTGGGTGATCGAACGCCGTCGGTCGAATAGCCTGCCCGCGTAGCGTGCGCAACCGAACGCGGCTTCGCCGTCCGGGAACGACGGCCGCGTTGCCGGAATCTTGGAGGTGCAGATGGGCAATCCGCGCTGGGTGCGGCGGCCGGAGGGTTCGAACTGGGGTGATTTCGGTCCCGACGACAACCTGGGACGGCTCAACCTGCTCACCCCGGAGAAGGTTCGGCAAGGCACCGCCGAGGTCGCCGAAGGCATCGCGTACTGCCTGAGCTTGCCGCTGGACCTCCCCGGCGGCAACGCGCTGAATCCCAACCGGTTCCCGCCCGTGCTCCGGCCGACCCGGCGCGCCGGGGAGGTCAACTACAACTTCGAGATGGACCGCCTGCACCCCGGCCACACCGATGTGCTCTGCGACGACCTGGCGGTGCTGCACCTGCAGTACTCGACGCAGTGGGATTCGTTGGCGCACGCCGGGTCGATGTTCGACGCCGATGGTGACGGCGTCCCGGAACCGGTGTTCTACAACGGATTCCGCGCCGCAGAGCACGTCGTCGGCCCGGCCGGGCTCGACGACGCGGGCGCGGAAACCCTGCACCGCACCACGACGTCCTCGGCCGGTCCGCTCGGGATCGACCACATGGCCCGCAAAGCGGTGCAGGGCCGGGCGGTGCTGATCGACCTGCACGCCCACCTCGGTGACGCGCGCACGCTCGTCGACTTCGACATCCTCGCGGACATCATGACCGCCGACGGTGTCGTGGTCGCCGACGGCGACATCGTCTGCCTGCACACCGGATTCGGCGAGAAGGTGCTGGAGATGAACGGAGATCCGGATCCGGAGGTGCTGCACGGGTACGGATCTGTCCTCAATGGACGCGACCCGGAACTGCTGCGCTGGATCACCGAGTCCGGGCTCGCCGCCCTGGTGGCCGACAACTACGCGGTGGAGGCATTCCCGGCGCCGCAGGCCGCGGTGCCCGCCGCGGTGCTGCCGCTGCACGAGCACTGCCTGTTCAAGCTCGGCGTGCACCTCGGTGAACTCTGGCGGCTCACACCGCTGGCCGAGCACCTGCGGGCCCGCGGTCGAAGCCGCTTCCTGCTCACCGCGCCACCGCTGAACCTGCCAGGTGCGGTCGGCTCGCCGGTCACGCCGGTCGCCACGGTGTAGCAGGTCCGCGCCGCCTGGCCGGTTTCCCCGCCGGGGCACCGGTGATCAAACCGGATGCTTGTCGTCCCGGTGCGTCGCGCAGTAGTGTCGGACGCATCGGGCCGCAGTCCGAATAGGACCTCTCAAGCAGGAGCGCGAGATGCCGTACTTCATCGAGACGTTCGACAAACCGGACCACCAGCAGGTGCGGCTGGACGCCCGGCCCGAGCACCTGGCGTTCCTGGAGGCCAACAAAGCGCTGCTGCTGGCCTGCGGCGCGAAGCTGGCCGATGACAGCGACGCGGCCTCCGGCGGTGTCTACCTGGTCGACGTCGAAACCCGCGCTGAGGCCGAGGAGTTCATCGCCAAGGACCCGTTCGTCAAGATCGGCCTGTTCGCCGATGTCAAGATCACTCGCTGGCGCAAGGCATACCTGGACGGCAAGGGCTACGTGTAATCCGGCCGGGCGCGGATCGCCAGGAACCCGGTCGGTTCGCGCTGCAACCGCTCGTAGACCTCGGCGTTGACGACGGCGCCCGTTTCGGCTGGTCGGGGTTCTAGCAGCCGCTCGATGACGAACCCGGCGCGGAACAGCTCCTCGCAGGTCAACTCCAGGGGAGCGAGCCAATACCGGACCTGCCAGCCCCGCTTCCAGGTTTCCTCGACGACGCGAGCTTCGAAGTAGTTGCCGCCGTGGCGCAGCCAGTCGCCGGTGGGGTGCATGCGCGACATCACCAGCGCCCCGCCGGGCCGCAGCACGCGGCGCATCTCGCGCAGCGCGGCCAGCCGGTCATCGAGGTATTCCACGGCGAGCGCGAACAGCACCAGGTCGACCGAGGCGTCCGGCAACCAGTCGAGCGGTTCGGCGAGGTCGTGCACCCGGAATTCGGCCGAGGGCACCCGCGTCGCGGCTAGCTCGACCATCCGAGCGCTGAGGTCGCAGCCGGTCACCCGCGCGCCCCGCGCGACCAGTTCTTCGGCGTAGAAGCCGGGCCCGGACGCGGCGTCGAGCACCCGCTTCCCGGACACCTCACCGAGCAGCGACAGGCAGGCCGGGCGGTCGTAATGCGCGTTGTAGAGACCGTTCTCGGCGTGTTCGGCGAACTCGTCGGCGAACGCTTCGTACTGGGGTGTTGAGCCAACGTTGTCGGTCACGCCACGGATCTTGGCAGGTGGGCTCGCACGCGGCAAAGATCGCCGACTGCCGGTGGCCAGGCTTAACCCGTGGGTAGCCTTTGCTTCAGGCAGGCCAGCGGTGGAGGGTGAGTCGGATGAATGGGATGGCGGACGTGGCGGGCGGCTCGCGGGCGTATCAGCAGATCGTCGACGCCGTGGAACGCGAGCTGGCCAGCGGCGTGCTGCGACCCGGCGACCGGCTGCCCAGCGAACGCGAGATGGTGGCCCGCTACGGGGTGAGCCGCGCGACGGTGCGCGAGGCGCTGCGCGTGCTGGAGCACTCCGGCCTGGTGAAGTCGCGGCACGGCGACCGGTCCGGACCGCTGCTGCTGGATCCGGCGGGTGGGCCGCTGAGCGACACCCTGGAGCGGATCGTGCGGTTGCACGGCTGCACCGCGGGTGAGCTGGTCGGATATCGGATGATGCTGGAATCGACGGCCAACCAGCTGGCCGCTGGGCTGCGCACCGACGAGCAGCTGGCGGCGATGCACGCGAGCCTGGCCGCGATGCGCGCGGCGATCGAGCGCGGGCCGGAGGAGTTCGGCGCGGCCGACTTCGACTTCCACGAGCTGGTAGCGGCCGCCAGCCGCAACACGCTGATCCAGTACAGCCTGCGCGCGGCGCGGCAGGCGGCGCTGGTGCAGATCGAGGACAAGATCGTGCGGGCCGACGACGAGCGCGCGCAGATGGCGGAATCGTTGCGCCACCACGAGATCGTGTTCGACGCGATCGAGGTGCGCGACGGCGAGCGGGCCGCGTCGCTGGCCCGGCACAGCATCTTCGCCTACTACCGCGACTACCTCGATGAAGCCGAACGGGCCGCACTCGCCAGCCTCTGCCCCAACGAAAACCCCTTCCTCACAACAACTTCCTGACACCCCGATGCGCGCGTTCACCGTTCGGGTGACGAGTGAAGGGCACCTTTGACCGGCATACTCGGTCAAAGGTGCCCTTCACTCCGTCCGGATCGTGGGAACGGGTGGTTGTGGGGAGATCTGCGTCACCGTGGCCTCAGGGGGTGTTGGTGGTTGTGTTTACCGGTGCTGGGGGGCGTGGGAAAGTCGGTGCCGGGCACTGGACAGACCAGTTGGTGGGGGCTAGGTTCCCACTGGTCTGTCCAGTGACTGGAAGGGGTGAGGGCCACGCGCGAACTGGCCTTGGTCACCGGGTCCAGCAGCGGGATCGGGGCCGCTACGGCTCACGAGCTCGCCGCCCGGGGCTTCGACGTCGTGATCAATCGGGTCCCCGGCGCTGCCGCGTCGTCGGAGCTGGCGGAGTGTGCCGTGCAGCTGCGCGCCTGCGGCGTCGAGGTGATCCCGGTTGTCGCTGACGTCGGGGAGGACGATGGTGTCGCGGCGCTCGGCGAAGCGGTTGATCGGCACTCCGGACGGCTCGCGGTGTTGGTCAACAACGCGGGCACTGGGTTGACCAAGCCGGTCGAGGACATCACCGCCGGGGACTGGGATCGGCTGTTCGCGGTGCACGCGAAGGCACATTTCCGCCTCGCCGCGCGATGTTCGGCCGCGCTCAAGGCCGCCGGTGGTGCGGTCGTCAACGTCAGCAGCGTCGCCGCGAAGGTCGGATTGCCCGGCCGGGTCGCCTACAGCGCGACGAAAGCGGCCATCGAAGGGTTCACCCGCGCGCTCGCCGGGGAATGGGCGCGCGACGGCGTTCGCGTCAACGCGGTGGCCCCCGGCACGATCCGAACCCCGCTGGTGGAGCGCAACTTCCAGCGCGGCCTGCTGGACCCGGACATGGTGCTGGCCCGCACTCCGATGGGTCGCTTCGGCACGGCCGAGGAGGTCGCCAAGGTGATCGCCTTCCTGGCCGGTCCGGACGCCTCCTACGTCACCGGCCAGACGATCTACGTCGACGGCGGCTGGACCGCCTGGGGAGGCTGAGATGCCGGAAACCGACCGGCCCGGCACCGCCGTCGTCACCGGTGGCGCCTCGGGCATCGGCGCCGCGATCGTCAACCGGCTCGCCGAATCCGGTTGGCGGGTCGCGGTATTCGATCGAGCGTCCACAACGGACGGCTATCCGGTGGACGTCCGGGACGAGGCCGCCGTGACCGATGCGTTCAACGCCGTCGCCGCGAAGTGGGGTCCCATCGACGCGGTCGTGCACTCGGCGGCCATCGCGCAGCGCGGCGAACCGGCGGACGAACTGACCACCGAGGCGTTCCGCGAGCTGATCGACATCAACCTCGTCGGCAGCTTCATCGTGGCGCGCGCCGCCGCCGCGCTGATGCGGCCGCACGGCAGCGGGTCGATCGTGCTCATCTCCTCGGCGTCCGGATTTCGGGCCCGCGCCGGGATGGCGGCCTACGGCGCCTCCAAAGCCGGTGTCATCCAGCTCGCGAAGATCCTCGCGGTGGAGCTGGGCGGCACCGGAATCCGGGTCAACTGCGTCTCGCCCGGCGTCACGCTGACCCCGCTGATGCTGGACTCGTGGCAGGCCGAAAGCCCCGAACACGCATTTCAACTGGCCAACGCCCAAGCGGCCATCCCGCTCGGGCGGTTGGTGACCGCGGCGGAGGTCGCCGACGCGGCGGCGTACCTGGTGTCGCCGCAGGCTTCGGCGATCACCGGGCACAACCTCGTCATCGACGGCGGGCGGTCGCTGTGAACGGCCGCGCGAAAAACCCAGCAGGATCCGCGAAGAGCAAAGGAGCCACTCCCATGCCACAGGCGACGACGGTCGTCGCTGAGCGCGGCGCGGATTCGCGGCGCGCTCGCAAGGCGGTGATCGCTGGCGGTATCGGCAACTTCATCGAGTGGTACGACTACGGGGTGTACGCGGCGCTGAGCCCGGTGCTGTCGAAGCTGTTCTTCCCGGCAGCGGACCCGGTGACCTCAACGCTGGCGAGCTTCGCGGTCTTCGGCGTCGGCTTCGTGATCCGCCCGCTGGGCGGGTTGTTCTTCGGCCAGCTCGGCGACCGGCGGGGGCGGCGCACCGCGCTCGGCCTAGCGCTGATCATGGTGTCGCTGTCCACCTTCGCGATGGGCGTGCTGCCCACCTACTCCCAGATCGGCCTGTTCGCGCCGCTGCTGATGGTCGTCCTGCGGCTGGTCCAAGGCTTCTCAGCTGGAGGCGAGTGGACCGGGTCGGCGACGCTGATGGTGGAGAACGCGGCCAACGGCCGCCGGGGCTGGGTGGCCAGCTGGCAGCAGTTCAGCGTCATCGTCGGGCAGCTCGCGGGCATCCTGATCGTCACGGTGATCACCAACGCCTGGTCGGAACAGGTGCTGCGGGACTGGGCGTGGCGGCTGCCGTTCCTGATCGCGCTGGTGCTGGGCGCGGTCGGGTTCTACATCCGGTTCCGGATGGAGGACACCCCGCACTTCCGGGAACTGCAGAAGCAGGACATCGTGGCCGTCGCGCCGACCCGCGAGTCGCTGCGCACCCAGCGCCGCGCGATGGCCACCGCGTTCCTCTTCGTGGCGCTGCCCAACGTCGGCTTCTACACGTTCCTGACGTACATGCCGACCTTCCTGAACCAGGAGGGCGGCTTGGCGCTGTCCGACGCGTACGCGATCAACCTGGTGGGCATGGCGATCTACGCGGTGCTGACGCCGGTGGTCGGCAAGCTGTCGGACCGGTTCGGGCGGCGTCCGATGCTGATCGCCCACGCGATCGGCTTCCTGGTGCTGGCCTACCCGATCTACCTGCTGCTGGCCCAGGGTTCGTTCGCGCTGGCGTTGGGGATGCAGTTGCCCGCCCTGCTGCTGATGTCGCTGTACGCGGGGCCGGGCACCGCCGCGATCACCGAGATGTTCCCGACCAGGCTGCGGTACTCGTCGCTGGCGCTGCCGTACAACCTGAGCTCGGCGCTGTTCGGCGGCACCGCGCCGTTCGTGTCGACCTGGCTGATCGCGACGTTCCACAGCCCGCTGGCCCCAGCCTTCTACACGATGCTCGTCGCGGTGCCCACGCTGGTGGTCTACCTGCGGTTGCGGGAGACGGCGCACGAACCGCTGCGCGAGGCCTGAACACCGGCTGTCGCCGCCCACCCACCAGGATATGAGCTCGGAAAGGCGAATCGTGACTGAGCACATCGACGTCGTCCTGACCTTCGACGTGGACGCCGAAACCCTCTGGGAGGCAAGGGATCCGGACAGCGCCGCCAAGCCGGTGTGGCTGTCCCAAGGTCGCTACGGACCGACGGTCGGGCTGCCGCGCATCATGCGGCTGCTGGCCCGGCACGGCATCCCGGCGTCGTTCTTCGTGCCGGGTGTGGTGATCGAGCGGTATCCGGCCGAGATCGGCACGATCGTCGAGGCGGGCTTCGACATCGGCCACCACAGCCATACCCACACCTGGGCGCAGAACCTGAACAAGGAGCAGGAACGCGAGGAGTTCGAACGCGCCTACCGGGTGATCGAGGAGTTCACCGGCCGCCCGCCGCGCGGCTACCGCTCGCCCGCCGCCGAGTTCACCCCGAACACCCTGGACCTGATGGTGGAGTTCGGGTTCGAGTACTCCAGCAACTTCTTCGACGGAGACTCACCGTACCTGCTCGCCGACACCGACATCGTGGAGTTCCCATTCTCCTGGCACCTGGACGACGCGCCGTTCTTCTTGTACAGCAACAAGTTGCCCGGTCGTGTGATGTCGGCGCCCAGCGACGTGCTGGAGACCTGGACGCTGGAGTTCGACCAGTTGCGCCAGGAACCGGGGCGCTGCCTGGTGGTCGCGATGCATCCGCAGGTCATCGGCCGCCCGTCGCGGATGTGGGTGCTGGAGCGGTTCGTCGAACACGTGCTGGCCGCGGGTGGCGCGAGGTTCAGCACCTTCGGCGAGTTGACCGACGAGTTGCGCCCGCGCCTGCTGGCCGAGCGCGCGAAGTGAGGGGAGCTGCCGTGGATCTGGCCGCCGTGCTCGACGGGCCAGCCTGGGCGATGCGGCGCAGGCTGGTCGATCGCGAGTTCAGCGTCTTCGAGGTCGTGCGGGCGACGCTGGAGCGAATCGCCGAGCGGGACGCGACGGTGCACTCCTTCCTCACCGTGGACGCCGATGGCGCGCTGCGGCGGGCAGGCGAGCTGGACGAAAAGCTCGCGCGCGGCGAGCTGCCCGGTCCGCTGTTCGGCATCCCGGTGTCGCTGAAGGACCTCTTCGAGACCGCCGGGATGCGCACCACCTCGGGTTCCCGGGCGCTGGCCGACTACGTGCCCGACTGGGACAGCGTGCACGCCCAGCGGTTGCGCGAGGCGGACGCGGTGATCGTCGGCAAGACGAACACCCCGGAGTTCGCGGTGTTCACCAGAACCACCAACGACCTGATGCCCGAGACGGTCAACCCATGGGATCACGGGCGCAGCCCGGGTGGCTCCAGCGGCGGCGCGGCGGCGAGCGTGGCCGCCGGTCTCACCCAGATCGCGATCGGCAGCGACGGCGGCGGCTCGACCCGCATCCCGGCGGCGTTGTGCGGGCTGGTCGGCTTGCAGCCCAGCCGGGGCCTGGTGCCGCACGTGGGTGGGTTGGTCGGCACCCTGCTGTTCTCCTCGGCCGGGCCGATCACCCGCGACGTCCGGGACGCGGCGCTGACCCTGCAGGTGCTGGCCGGGCCGGACGCCCGCGATCCGATGTGCCTGCGCGACGCCCCGGCCGACTACCTGTCCGATCTCGACGACCAGGTGGGTGATCTGCGGTTCGCGTGGCTGGAGCGGTCCGGGCTGGTAGATGCCTCGACTGCGGTCGCGCAGCAGTGCCGGGACGCGGCGCGGGAGCTGGTCAGGTTGGGTGCGACGGTCCGGGCGTCGTCCGGGAGCATGCAGGCGGACCGCTGGCGGGACGGCTTCTACCAGATGATGATGGCCGACCGGTACGCCTCGGGCGGCGCCCGGTTCTACGAGGACCTCGACACGCGAGCGCTGCTGACCGACTACGCGCGGACGCATTTCGAGCGCGCCGCGAAGATCACCGGCGCGCAGTACTCGCGTGCGCTGGGGGAGCGCTGCCACGCGATCCGCGCATTGGAGGACCTCTTCGAGGGCGCCGACCTGCTGTTGACCCCGACGGTAGGCATGGTCGCGCCGGAACTGGCCGCGGATCGCAACCGCATCCCGGACGAGGCCCGGCTGCCGTACGTCGCCTACACCTACCTGATCAACTACACCGGGTTCACCGCGGCGACCGTGCCGTGCGGGACGGTGGACGGTTTGCCGGTGGGATTGCAGGTGATCGGCCGACCGGGCAGCGAAGCGACCGTGCTGCGCGCCTGCCGCGCACTGGAACGGGTACTACCGCCGATCATCCCCGCGAGAGCATTGTGAGACTCCCCGATAATCCTGCTGAGGCCGATCATCCTGCTGAGGAGTTCACAGTGGACAGTTACGACGTGGCCGTGCTCGATGGTGACGGGATCGGTCCGGAAGTCACCGGCGAGGCGCTGAAGGTCGTCGAGGCCGCCGCGAAGCGGTTCGGCTTCGAGCTCAACACCACCCGCTACGACCTGGGCGCGCAGCACTACCTGGACACCGGCGTGGTGATCGACGACGCGACCGTCGAGCGGCTGCGTTCGCACCGGGCGATCCTGTTCGGCGCGATGGGCGACCCGCGGGTGCGGCCCGGTGTCCTGGAGCGCGGCCTGATCCTGAAGCTGCGGCGCGAGTTCGCGCAGCCGGTGAACCTGCGGCCGGTGCGGCTCTACCCCGGCGTGCCGACGCCCATCCGGGATCTCACCCCGCAGCGCTGCGACCTGGTGATCATCCGGGAGAACACCGAGGGCCTGTACGTCGGCGCGGGTTCCACCGTGCACGCTGGAACTCCGCACGCGGTCGCGTTGCAGGAATCGGTGAACACGGTGGCGGCGATCAGCCAGGTCGTGGACTACTCGTTCCGGCTCGCCCAGCAGCGTCGCGGGAAGCTGACGCTGTGCCACAAGACCAACATCCTGGTGCACGCGGGCGCGATGTGGCAGCAGGTCGTCGACGAGGTGAGCAGGTCTTACCCAGCGGTGGAATTGGACTACGTGCACGTCGACGCGATGTGCCAGCACCTGCCGATGACCCCGGAACGCTTCGACGTGGTGGTCACCGACAACCTCTTCGGCGACATCATCTCCGATCTCGGCGCGACCATCCAGGGCGGACTCGGGGTGGCCTGCAGCGGCAACCTGAACCTCGACGGCACCGCCCCGAGCATGTTCGAACCGGTGCACGGCTCGGCCCCGGACATCGCGGGCCGCGGCTGGGCCAATCCGGCGGCGGCAGTGCTGTCGGCGGCTCTCTGCCTGGCCACCTTGGGCCAAGGCCAAGCCGCCCTCGCCTGCGAACAAGCCGCGGCCGCAGTCCTCGCGGAACTCCCCGCCCTGGCAGGCCCGGCCATGGGCGCATCCACCACCGAACTCGGCGACCGCATGGCCGACCGCGTCACCAACCTCGAAATCCCAACCACCCCGTCGATCATGACCGCAATCGCCGCAGTGTGAATTTTTCGAGGTGAGGGGCACCTGTGACCCAGTTAGTTGGTCACAGGTGCCCCTCACCCATCACCGGATCGGGCGGTTCGGCCAATGGTCAAGGGTGCGGTGGGATTCGAAGCGGCGCAGCGTTCCGCTGAGCGGGTCGGTGAACTCCAGCGTCTTGGCGAGCAGCTGGAGGGGAGCGGTGAAGTCGTCGGCCGCGCGGGCCCGCACGGTGGGGTAGAGGTCGTCGCCGACGATCGGGATGCCGAGGCTGCCCAGGTGCACCCGCAGCTGGTGGGTGCGGCCGGTGCGGGGCAGCAGCCGGTAGCGGCCGAGCCCGTCGCGGTGCTCGATCAACTCGATGCGGGTTTCGCTGTTCGGCTCGCCCGGTTCCTCCTGGGCGGCGAGCACGCCGCGCCGCTTCACGATCCGGCTGCGCACCGTGCGCGGCATCGCCAGCCGCGCGTCGAAGCGGGCGATGGCCTCGTATTCCTTGCGCACCAAGCGATCGTGGAACAGGGTCTGGTACGCGCCGCGCCGCTCGGGCTTGAGCACGAACATGACCAGCCCGGCGGTCAGCCGGTCCAGCCGGTGTGCCGGGCTGAGCCGAGGTAGCTCCAACTCCCGCCGCAGCCGCACCAGCGCGGTTTCCAGGACGTGCCCGCCCCGCGGCGTGGTGGCCAGGAAGTGCGGCTTGTCCACGACCAGCAGATCGTCGTCGCGGTGCACGACGTCGAGCGCGAACGGCACCGGCGTCTCGTCGGGCAGGTCGCGGTGGAACCAGACGAACGCGCCGGGCACGAATGGCGCATCCGCGCCGAGCGGGCCGTCGCTCCCGACGATCTGCCCGTCGCGCAGCATGGTGTCGATGCGGTCCGGGGGGAGCTTCGGCAGCCGGTCGACGAGGAAGTCCCGCACGGTGGCCCAGTGGCCGTCGACGGGCAGTCGCAACCGGACGGGATCCAGGCCATGCCGCTGCGGTAGCGGCGAGATGAGCTTGCGTCGCATCGCCCCACCAGCCTAACCGGCGATCACAGCCGCAGTTTGAAGCCCTCGTGGGAGGCTGCGAAGCCCAGGCGGGCGTAGAAGCGGTGCGCGTCGTCGCGTTGCTTGTCGGAGGTCAGCTGCACCAGGGCGCAGCCGCGCCGCCGGGCCTCGGCGATGGCCCAGTCGAACATCTCGCGGCCCAGGCCGTGCCTGCGGTGCTGCTCGTGCACCCGGACCGCCTCGATCTGGGCCCGCAGCGCGCCGCGCCGGGCAAGTCCGGGGATGAACGTCAGCTGCATGGTCGCGACGACGTCACCGCTGGTTTCCGCGACGACGAGCAACTGCGCCGGATCCGCGTCGATCTCGGCGAACGCTCGCAGGTAGGGCTGGAGGTCGGCGGCGGACTCCCGCGTCGCGCCGAGCTGATCGGCCGCCAGCAGTTCGACGATCGAGGCGATGTCGGCGCCGGTGGCCCGCCGCAGCACATAGGTCCCGTTACCGATCGACAGCGTCGCCAACGCGCTCACCAATCCTCCACTGTGGAATAGCGGCCTTGCGCGGATGGGGACCAACCCCCCGATCCGCACCGGCCTGCACCCGTGCACTCCCGTTCTTGACATCATCGGCGGCAGCCCGTTGGAAAGGAACCCGGATGTCGGAGATCACGGCTGTTGGCAAGCCGGTGGCGGCGCGGTTGGCGGTGGCCGCCCTGTTCCTGATCAACGGGGCGAGCTTCGCCAGCGTGGTGCCGCGCTACCCGGACCTCAAGGAGGCCCTGGCCCTGTCCAACGCCGCGCTGGGCACCGCGATCGCGGCCTTCCCGCTGGGCGCCCTGCTGGCAGGTCTGCTGGCCGGGCCGATCCTTGCCCGGTGGCGCTCGGCAGCGGTCGCGGTGTGGTGTTCGGTGTTGCAGGCCTCAGCTCTGGTGACGATCGGGTTGGCCGGGCAGTGGTGGCAGCTGGCCGCGGCCCTGTTCGTCGCGGGCGCGCTGGACTCGGTCGTGGACGTGGCCATGAACGCGCACGGAATGCGGGTGCAACGGCGCTACGGGCGGTCCATCGTGAACTCCTTCCACGGCCTGTGGAGCGTGGGTGCGATCGTCGGTGGCTTGGCGGGCTCGTTGGCCGCCGGAGTAGCGCTGCCGCTGCCGCTGCACCTCGGCATGGCCGCGGTGGTGCTGGCCGCCGCGGCCATCGCGTGCGGCCGGTTCCTGCTGCCCGGACACGACAACGCCGAACGGGAGGAGGGCCGCACACCGCGAGTCCGGCCAAGACCGGCGCTGCTGTTCGCGCTGTTGGCGGTGGGCGTGTTGTGCGCGGCCGGTGTGCTTGTCGAGGACACCGCCGCGTCGTGGGGCGCGGTGTACCTCCGGGACTCGCTGGGCGCGGCTCCGGCGCTGGCCGGAATGGTGTTCGTCGCGCTGCAGGCGGCGCAGACGGTCGGCCGCCTCTCCGGCGATCGGATCGTGAACCGCTTCGGCTACCGCGCGGTGGCCCGCACCGGGGGAGTCCTGGTGGTCGTGGCGGTGGGCGCGGCGCTGCTGTGGCCGTCGATCCCCACCACGGTCATCGGATTCGCGGTGGCGGGCTGGGGGATCGCCACGATCATCCCGGCCGGTTTCCACGCCGCCGACGAGTTGCCCGGCCTGCCCTCCGGTGCGGGACTCGCCGTCGTCGGCTGGGTCTACCGGCTCGGGACGCTGGCGGTCCCGCCGATCGTCGGGCTGCTGGCCGATGCGGTCAGCCTGCGGCTGGGCCTGGTGGTGGTCCCGATCGCCGGTGTGGCGATCGTGCTGCTGGCCGCGCGGCTGCCGGGGAAGTGACCGGCAGCAGGCGTCAGCCGAGCAGCTTGGCGAGGAACCAGCCGATCCGGCTCACCTTGCGGATCCGGGGATTTCCAGCCACGCCGTGGATTTCCCACAGCTGGCGGCACTCCGGGCAGCGCCAAAGGCCGATCCGGGTGATGTCGGGTTCGCAGGGATGACCTCGGCGCCCTCGTCTCATGCATCGAATAACACCACAACCGTCCCACTTCAGTCCGCATCGATTCGGGCAAATCGGATGAAAACCGTGACTTTTGGCCTTTCTCCGCAGGTCCGGGCGCGCCGTACCGTCAGCGGCGGTTGTGTGCAGACCGGGGAGAGGGGACCGCAGGTGACGGTGCGGGAGTTGGTCGAGCAGATGGAACGGCGCTGGGACGAATTGATGACCCTGCGCGCCAGCCCGGACATGTACGGCAGCGAAAGCCTGGACGGCCAGCTCTCCGAGTTGGAACTGTGGCTGCTGCGAATGCACCGGTTGACCGCGGGGACCACCGCGGCATGAGGCATCCTTCGATCACCACCGGTGTCCGGATCAGTTGACTACTCGTCTGCGGGCGCGAGCTTGCCGAGCAGCCGATGCAGTTCGGTGCGCTCGGCTGGGGTGAGCCGTTCGAGCAGTTCGGCGTCCACCCCATCGGCGATCGGCGTGACCCTGCGCAGCTCGGCCTTGCCCGCGTCGGTGAGCCGCAGGAGGCGGCGGCGCCGGTCGCTGTCGTCGACGGTGCGGTGGACCAGCCCGCGGTGCTCCATCCGAACCAGCAGCGACGCGAGGGTCGCCTTGTCGATCGCCGCCCGTTGGCCGAGTTGTGCCTGCTCGATGCCGGGGTGCTCGCGGATCGCGTTGAGCACCGCGTACTGCGGTTTGGTCAGGTGCGGCAGGCGGGATTGCCAGTTCGCGGTGTGCTCCTGCATGGCGCGGCGCATGAGGTGGAAGACGGCCTTGTCCAGCTCCACGTGGGGCGTCACCTTCCGTCGGGATCGGCAGTTGGGCTTGGGAATCGTAGTGCAAACGGCCCAACCAAGTGTTGGCCTGCATGCAAACGTTCGTATACGAACTAACTGGGAGGAGGCGGATCATGCGGCTGATCGTCGGCATCACCGGGGCGACCGGGGCGCCCATCGGCGTGCGGCTGCTGGAGGTGCTGCACGACATGCCGGACGTGGAGACGCATCTCGTGATGAGCCGCTGGGCGCGCACGACGATCGAACTGGAGACGCCCTACACCGCCCGCGAGGTCGCACTGCTCGCCGACGTGGTGCACGGCGCAGGCGATCAGGCCGCGCCGATCTCGTCCGGATCGTCCGTCGGCGACATCGTCGATCACCTGGTCAGCCGGGTGCTCGACCAGTTCGCCCTGGAAACCCCCACGGCCCGCCGCTGGACCGGCCTCGCCGCCGCCCGCCGCGACAACGACTGGGACAGGACGAACCAACGGTGGCCTACGACGACTTCCGGTCCTATTTGGACGCGCTAGCGGAGCAGGGTCAGCTGCTGCGCATCACCGAGCAGGTCGATCCCGAACCGGACCTCGGCGCGGCGGCCAACGCCGCTTCGCGACTGGGGGAACAGGCCCCGGCGCTGTACTTCGACAACATCACCGGTTTCACCGGCGCCCGGATCGCGCTGAACGCGCACGGATCCTGGGCCAACCACGCGATCGCGATGGGCCTGCCGCCGACGGCCTCCACCAGGGAGCAGGTCGACGAGTTCGTCCGGCGCTGGGCCAACTTCCCGGTCCCACCGCGGCGCCGCGACGATCCGCCGTTCGTCGAGAACACCCTCGACGGCGCCGCGGTCGACCTGTTCCAGGTGCTGCCGCTGTTCCGGCTCAACGACGGCGACGGAGGCTTCTACGTCGACAAGGCCGCGGTGGTCTCCCGCGATCCGGAGGACCCGGAGAACTTCGACGAGCAGAACATCGGCGTGTACCGGATGGAGGTCAAGGGCCGCAACAGGCTCGGGCTGCAGCCGGTCCCGATGCACGACATCGCGCTGCACCTGAACAAGGCCGAGCGGGCGGGCGAAGACCTTCCGGTGGCCATCGCGCTGGGCAACGACCCGATGGTGTCGGTGGTGGCCGGGACTCCGCTGGCCTACGACCAGTCCGAGTACGAGATGGCCGGGGCGCTGCGCTGCGCGCCGGTGCCGATCGCGACCGGACCGCTGACCGGCCTGGACGTGCCGTGGGGCTGCGAAGTCCTGCTGGAGGGCGTCATCGAGGGGCGCAAGCGGGAGATCGAGGGATCCTTCGGCGAGTTCACCGGACACTACTCCGGCGGCCGGAACATGACCGTGGTGCGCATCGACAAGATCTCCTACCGCACCAACCCGATCTTCGAGTCGCTGTACCTGGGCATGCCCTGGACCGAGATCGACTACCTGATCGGCCCGGCCACCTGCCCGAAATGCCGCAGTGGCTGGGCAAGCTGCAGTCGATGCTGAGCACCAAGTGATGAACGGGGAGGAAGCCATGATGTGTCCGCGATGCGTGTGCGAGGACGTGCGGCTGCTCGCGGTCTCGCCGGTCGCCGGGGTGTGGCAGGTGCTGCAGTGCGTCCGCTGCCTGTACACCTGGCGGAGCACCGAACCGGCCCGCCGCACGCAGCGCGAAGCCTTCCCGGCGGAGTTCCGGATGACCCAGGCCGACATCGACAACGCGCCGCAGGTCCCCGCCGTGCCGCCGCTGCGCAAGGCGCCGTGATGTCGGGGCACGACACGCTGATGTGGGAAGTCCGCGCCGCGGCGGGCAAACTGCCCGACGTGCTGTCCTGGATCGAGCGGACCGCACTGCCGTACCTGCGGCAGCAACCGGGCTTCCAGCGCGCGGACGTCTACCGGTCCACTGAGGACAGAGCCGTCGTCATCGCCCGCTTCGACGAAACACCGGTACCGCTGCCCGATCCGCCGGAAGACCTGCTGCGGCGCCCGGTCCACCAATGGCCCTTCCAACACCTCACCGAGATCTGCGGCGGATGAGGTTCACGCGGCCCGGACATGGATGATGTCGAGGATTCCGGAGCGAGACGGCGTCCGAGGTCCCGGCACCGCTGCGCAGAACGAGGTCGGAGGCAGGCTTCTAGCCACGCCGATTGCCCAGCTCGCAGGTGCAGGGGTCTTGGCAGGCGTGGTTGAGGCCCGGCAGCGGGTAGGTGGCGACCTTCTTCCCGCGGCCGACGGTGAACCAGGCCAGTACCCCGCCGACCGCGCACAGCACCGCCGAAACGAGCATCGCTTGGCCGAAACCGGCGCCCAGCGCCGCGCCCGTGCCGGTGTTGGACAGCCCGGCCAGCACCGGGAGCACCGCGACCGAGATGAGCCCCGCCAACCTGGACACCGCGTTGTTCACGCCGGAGGCGATTCCGGCGTCGTCAGCGCTGACCGAGGCGAGCACGGCCGAGGTCAGCGGCGCCACCGTGATCGCCAGGCCGAGGCCGAACACCAGCACACCGGGCAGCACCCCGTTCGCGTAGGTGCTGCCGGGTACCGCCCACGTCAGCATGGCCAGGCCGATCGCGCAGACGATCGGCCCGACCGTCATCGGCACCCGCGGACCGGTGCGCTGCGCGAGAGCACCCACCCGTCCGGACATCAGCAGCATGATGATCGTGATGGGCAACGTCGCGATGCCCGCCGCCAGCGCGTCGTAGCCCATCGACTGCTGCAACTGCAACGACAACAGGAACAGCGCACCGCTCAGCGCCGCGTACACGGTGAAGGTCGTCAGGTTCGCGCCGGTGAACTGCGCGGAGCGGAACAACGACAACGACAGCAGCGGGTTCGGGTGCCGCATCTCGATCAGCGGGAAGCCCACCAGCGCGGCGACACCGACGGCGGCCGCCGCCGCGGTGAGCGGGGTCCAGCCGTGGGTCGGGACCTCGATCAGGGCGAACACCGTCCCGGCCAGGCCGACGGTCACGGCGATCGAGCCGAAGATGTCCAGTCGACCGGTCGCGGTCGGATTGCGGGTCTCGGGCACGTGCCGCAGCGCGAGCAGGGCTCCCGCCGCGATGGGCACGTTGATGAAGAAAACCCAGCGCCAGGACGCCACGTCCACCAGCCACCCGCCCAGGAACGGGCCGATCGCCGAGCACACACCGGTCAACCCCGCCCACCGGCCGACCGCCTCGCCGCGGTCGTCGTGCGCGATGGCCGAGTTGATCAGCGCCAGGCTGCCGGGCACCAGCAACGCCCCGCCCACGCCCTGCACCAGGCGCGCGATGATCAGCGCTTCGCCGGTAGGGGCCAGGCCGCACCCCAGCGACGCCAAGGTGAACAGCACCAGGCCGATGGTGTACACCCGGCGGCGGCCGTAGCGGTCCCCGAGCGCGCCGCCGAGCAGCAACAGCGCGCTGAGGGTGAGCAGGTAGGCGCTCAGCACCCACTGCAGGATGCTCAGGTCCCCGCCGACCTCCCGGCCGATCGCGGGCAACGCGACGTTGACGACTGAGCCGTCGAGGAACGCCACCCCCGAGCCGAGAATGGTGGCGGCGATGATCCAGCGGCCGGAATCCGAGCGCAACGCGACAGCGACGGTCATGGTCCGACCATAAAATGCGCGTTGCGCCGCCGCCGACGGTCACCCCAGACAGACGTGCGGGCCATTGCCGAACTGATGTGGTCGCTGGCCGCCCGCCGGATGTCGAAGCGGTGCGGCTCGGGGAACTGGCGTTCGTCGATGTTCGCCGAGCAGTGGAACACCACGATCTTGTCCCCGGCGGCGCTGATGTGTCGGCCGCGCAGTTCGGTGCTCGCGGTGCGCCGGAAGCTGAGCACCGGCCGGTGGGGTTGCGCCCACCACGACGAGTAGATCTCGGCGGACTTCAGCACCGCGACGACGTCGGAATACCTGGTGACGGCCCAGGACCCGGGTCCGGGCGGCCAGTCGCCGATCTGGTGTTCCCGATGTCGGCTCACCGGCGCGTGCCGCCGCAACCAGGCGAAGTCCTCGTGCGGTACGCAGTCGGCGTACCTGCGCGGGTCGAACACGTCCGGGACGTGCGCGGGCGCTGCCATCGCGACGCCTCTGCCGGTGCAGACCAACTCTGGCCGGGCCACCGGTCTCCGTCAACGCCCACCCGCGGTCCACAGTGGATTATCCGGAGGTGGGCACGGCAAGCCCTTCGGCGGGGAGCGTGGAGGCCTTGGCGTCCGGGGCGTAGCGGCGCAGCATGTCCAGGCCGATCTGGGCACGGCGCACCCGCTCGCGGCCCAGCGCGATCGCAGTGGGGGTCAGGTGGCTGCCGCTGGGGTAGATGTTCGGAGCGTTGCGCAGCCCGAACTTGACGTACACCGGGGCGGCGACCCGCACGATCTCGGCGATTTCGAAGTGCCGGACGAAACCGCCCATGTCGTCGGGCGCTTCCACGTAGATGTCCAGCGGCAGTTCGGTCGCGGCGCGGATGGCGGCCAGCTGCCCGATGCTCAGATCGGTGGGCACGTTGTAGGTGTCGGCGCCGAGGTCCTCGGCGATGCGCACCGCGGCGGGGTTCGCCAGTCCCATTTGGACGCTGATCTTGAACTGCATGTCCGGCGGCAGATCACCGGCGGCGCGCATCGCCGAGGCGACCTTGAGCACCCCGAGATCGGTGACCAGCACGCTGCGGATGCCCGCGTCGGCGGTGCGGCGGATGTCTTCCAGCACGTGCACCAGCTGTTCGGTGCCGCGCGCCTGGGCGGCCACCGGGCCACCGGCCGAGGCGGTGGCCATCGGGCTGGTGTCCCAGCCGGCCAGCGGCCGGGCGAACAGGCTCAGTTCGATCGAACGGGCGGCCGCCGTGCTCGCCATGGCGTCCAGTTCGTCGTCGGTGAGCAGCATGCCGCCGCTGCCCTGGGATATGCGGTGCACGAGCACCTGTCGCGCGTCCGCCTCGGCGAGCACCGCGTCGAGCACTTCCGGCCCTTCGGTGCTGGGGATTTCCACCCGGTACTGCGCGCCGTCGGGGAACCGCTTGGTGCTGGTGATCGGGGCGTCCTCGGCGGGCAATCCTTGGGATCGCAGGAATTCACGTGTCTGGCGCACCAATGCTCCGTTCGATATTCCGAACAACGTTCGTTCGATCGTATGGCCAGCGGGATCGAGTGGTCAAGCGGTAGCTCCTACGTTGGCCGGTATCGGATACGATGTTCGAAATATCGGTCAACCAACGGTCCGCCGAGGCGCGACAGGGGAGGAGCGCGGTGGCACGAGCGGTACCTGCCGTGGAACGGGCCTTCGACGTCCTGGAACTGTTCCTGGACAGCCACGAGCTCAGCGCGCCGGAGATCACCGCGCGGCTGGGCCTGCCGCGCACCACGGTGCACGAACTGGTCGGCACGCTCAGCGAACGCGGTTACCTGATGCCCGCCGGTCGGGGCAGCAACCGGTTCCGGTTGGGCGTTCGCGGCTTCCAACTCGGTGCCGCCTACGCCGAGCGGCTGGACCTGGCCCGCGAGGGACAACTGGTGGCCGAGGAGATCGCCGAGCGCTGCCAGGAGACCGTGCACGTCGGGGTCCGCGACGGAGCCGACGTGCTGTACGTGGCCAAGGTCGACAGCAGCCACCCGGTGCGGATGGTCTCGGCGGTGGGACGACGGCTGCCCGCGCACTGCACCGCGCTGGGCAAGGCGCTGCTGGCAGCCCTGCCGCGCGCCGAGGTCGACGAGCTCTACAGCAACGGCCGCCTGGACGCGATGACCGAGCACAGCATCACCAGCCGCAAGGCGCTGCGCCGCGAACTCGACGCGATCGCCAAGGACGGGGTGGCTCGCGAGTACTGCGAGTCCAACGAATCGGTGGCCTGCGTGGCCTCCCCGGTGCGCGACCAGTCCGGTCAGGTCGTCGCCGCGATGAGCATCTCGGTGCCGATCCTGCGCTGGAACGACGAGACCGAAGCGGCGCTGCGCGAACTCGTCCGAGAAGGCGCGGCCACCCTCTCCGAACGCCTCGGCCACCTAGCTTCCTGAACACCACAACGATGCGGGCGAGGTGAGGGGCACCCGTGACCCGGTTACTTGGTCACGGGTGCCCCTCACCCTTCACCTCAACGGGGACGCCAGCGGTACCGCTACGCAGGATCAGTTCAGGCTTTCAGTGTCGGACGATCACCACTGGGCATTTGGCGTGCTGGGCGCACCGCTGGCTCACCGAGCCCAGCAGCGCGCCGTAGAAGCTGCCGTGCCCGCGGCTGCCGACCACCAGCAGTTCCGCGTCCGCCGAAGCGTCCAGCAATGCCTGGGCCGCGTGTCCGTGGGTGAGTTCGCGCTGGATCGGCACGGCTGGCCCGGCCTCCTGCTCGATCTCGTCGACGGTGTCATCGAGGCTGGTCTGCGCGGCCTGCTCGAAGTCGTCCGGCGGCATCGGGCCGCCTTCCCAGCTGTAGAACGCGGGGAACTCCCAGGACGTGACCGCCTGCACCACGGCGCCGGACAGCGCCGCCTGCTTCAACGCCCACCGCAGCGCGCACTTGGACGATTCCGAACCGTCCACCCCGACGACGATCTTCCGTTGGGTCCCGCTGTTCATGGCGCCAGCCTCCGATTCCGCGACCCGCCGTGGTGGGGTCAGCCGCGGGCCTGCTCGACGAGCTTGTCGGACAGTTCGCGCAGTCGAGCCCTGGCTCGCTCGTCGTAGGCCTGCTCAAGTGCGCGGCATGCGCGCATCCCATGGAAGTACTCACCGGTGACCTCGTCCAGTCCCGGATCCGCGACCAGCTGCATCGTCGCCTGGACGCCCTGGGCCACCGTGTCCACCGGGCTCACCCCGGCCTCCCGAACCATCGCGGTGTTCATGTACGTCGCCGGGTGCAGCGCGTTCACCGTGACCCCGCTGCCGCGCAGCTGTTCGGCCAGGTCGAAGGTGAACATGATCTGGGCGAGCTTGCTCTGCGCGTAAGCCCGAGTGCCGAGGTAATCGCGGGTCAGCATCGGATCGGCGAAGTCGATCGGGCGCTGACCGGCCGAGGCGACGTTGACCACCCGAGCCGGGGCCGAGGCGGTCAGCAGCGGTCGAAGCAACCGGGTCAGGTGGTAACCGGCCAGGTAGTTCACCGCGAACCGCAGCTCGACGCCATCCGGGCTCTCGGCGCGCCCGCTACCCGGCGCCCCGGAACCGATGCCGGCGTTGTTCACCAGCACGTCGAGCCGGTCGCAGCGCAACCGGACGTCGACCGCCAGCTGCTCGACCTGGCGCAGCTCGGCGAGGTCGGCGATCAGCACGTCGAGCCGATCCGCGCCGGTGGCCGCCGCGATCTCCGCCCGCACGCGTTCGGCTCGCCGCGCGTCGCGGCCGTGGATCAGCACTCGGGAACCGGACTGGGCGAGGCGCCCGGCCAGCGCTCTACCGAGCCCGCTGGTCGCGCCGGTGACGAGAACGGTTCGCTCGTTGGGTGTTCGCACGGTTCGCTCCGAATCGTCCGGTGTCGGTCACTTCCAGTGTGCGGATGTGCGTCGGAAGTTTTCGTCCCCGCGTGCGTGTCACGAGGAAGCTCCCCCGACCTGGGTACCCCGAAAGCGTTGTGCCGCAGGCGATCCACTGAGGATGCCGGGACAATTGGCACCGAATGTGCATTCCTTACCCGTACGGGTTCTAGTAACTGAGTGTAATGCTCGACAGATCTGAGAGCGGTGCGGTGTACCACCGCATCGAAACCCGCCGAGGGAGCGACCATGACCACCAGCGAGGAGAGCTCCACCGGACGCTATCTGGTGCTGCTGGAAGACAATTCGACCATCATCGGGACCCGCGAGCTGACCCGGCTCACGGGCATCCGCTGCGCGAACACCGCTGACGCGGCGGGCGCGGCGCCAGGGGAGCTGTTCCGCGAAGCCGGCGGGGTCGTGCTGAACGAGCTGGGCATCGCGCTGATCGCCGCCGCACCCGACCAGGCGACCGCCCTGCAACGCGCGGCACGGGAAACCGGTCCGATCGCGGCGCTGGAGCCGGAGCGGCGGGTGTTCGCCATCGGCGCGGAAGCGGCCGCGGCTGGCGGTGAATTCACCTGGGGCCTGCAGGCCGTGCACGCCGATCAGGCCGAACCCACCGGCAGGGGCGTCCGGGTGGCCGTCCTCGACACCGGCATGGACCTGGGACATCCCGACTTCGTCGACCGCGACATCGTCACCGGTTCCTTCGTCGAGGGCCTGGAAGTGCAGGACGGCCACGGGCACGGCACGCACGTGATCGGCACCTCCTGCGGCCCGCGGGGCTCGCAGGCCGGACCCGGCTACGGCATTGCCTCGCAGGCCAGCATCTACGCGGGCAAGGTGCTCGACGACGACGGCTCCGGTACCGACAGCGGCATCCTCTCCGGCATCCAGTGGGCGATCGCCAACAACTGCTCCGTCGTGTCCATGTCGCTAGGTGCACCGGCGCAGCCCGGCGAGCCGTACTCGGGGGCCTTCGAGCGGGTCGCGCAGCGCGCCATGGAGCGCGGCACGCTGATCATCGCGGCCGCTGGCAACGAAAGCGAACGCTCCGCCGGGTTGATCGCTCCGGTGGGGCACCCGGCGAACTGCCCGTCGATCATGGCCGTCGGCGCGGTCGACCCGCAGATCCAGATCGCGGACTTCTCCAGCGGCACGGTGGACGACAGCGGCCAGGTGGACTTCGTCGGTCCCGGCGTCGACGTCTACTCCAGCTGGCCGGGCGCGGAGCGCTACCGGAAGCTCAGCGGGACCAGCATGGCCACCCCGCACGTCTCCGGCGTCGCGGCGCTGTACGCCCAGCGGTACCAGGAGCGGGCCTGGGGTCTGTGGGCCCGGATGTCGTCGTCGGCGCGCCGCCTGCGGCTACCGGCCACCGATGTCGGCTCGGGTCTGGTTCAGGCGCCGTAACCCGTAGCAGCCGATGGTCGCCGTGCGGTCACGCCTCGTCTTCGATGGCCCGCGCGGCGACCTTCGCGCAGTTGCCGAGGTCTTCGGCGGCGGCCGCGGCCTGGTCGAGCGCGATCTGCACTTCTGACGGCTCGGCCACGTTCGGCGACGCGTAGGCGCTGGCCAGCGTGTCGAGCTGCCGGGCGAGGCGAGCACCCGCCGTGGCGACGACCAGCAACGCCTCCTTCGCCCCGGTGATTTCGGCAGCCGAGATCGACAGGCTGCGCGCGCTGTCCTCCAACTTCCGGCCTGCCTGTGCGATCACCTCAGCGTTCCCGTTGACGTCGTGCCAACGAGACGGCGTTCCGCTTTCCATCTGGTCGCCCCCCGCAAGCGCCGGGCTTCGGCGCTCTCCGAAGTTTCCGCCCCGACGGGCCGTTGGCGAAACCCGGACCACCGGTTTCACCCACCGTAAAGATGGAACCCGCTCCTGGCGGACTACCCAGACCGAGCGCGCGGCATGCGTGGCGATCCGGGCCGTCACATGCGGTCCGGCCGTCACATGCGGTCCGGCCAGGTCAGCGGCGGGCGCGCAGTCGGGTGGCGAGCACCGCGCCGACCGCCGAGGCCGCGACGCTCAGGCGGCGCGAGCCGGAGACCGCCACCCGTTGCCGGAACACGTCGTAACCCGACTCGACGATGCGGTCCAAGATCTCACCGTACAGCGTGAACGCGGTGGTCACGCACGGTCGGGACCACGGTGCGAGCAGCGCGATCCCGGGCTGCGCTGCGCGGTAGCCCGCGCGGGTGCGCGCGACCTGGTCGGCCAGCGCCTGGCGCACCAGGCGGTCCGGGTGCCCAGTGCTCCGGCACCAGGTCAGTCGGTCCCGGTCCACGCCGAACACCGCCAGCTCCTCCATCGGCAGGTAGACCCGGCCGCGGTCGAGGTCCTCGCCTACATCGCGCAGGAAGTTCGTCAGCTGGAACGCGCCACCCAGCGCCGCTGCGTAGGGCTCGGCTTCGGCAACCGGGCACACCGTGCCGAGCACCGGCAGCAGCTGGAGTCCGATCACGGCCGCCGATCCGTGGATGTAGTCGTCCAGCGCCGCGCGGGTGGAGTAGTCGCGGACGGTCAGGTCCATCCGCATCGAGGCCATGAAGTCGGTGAACAGCGCGGGATCGATGTGGTGCCGGGCGACGGTATCGATGAGTGCGGCCAAGATCGGGTGGTCGCTGCGCCCGGCGCGCAGGCCCGCGCGTAACTTGCGGTCCAGCTGGTCCACCGCCTGCTGCCGGTCCCACACCGTTCGTCCGGTGTCGTCGACGGTGTCGTCGACCCAGCGCGCGAAGCCGTACAGGGCGTGCACCGACGGCCGCTGCGCCGCGGTCAGCATGCGGGTCGCCAGGAAGTAGGTGCGCCCGTGCGCGGCGTTCAGCGCCCGGCACCGCTGGTAGGCGGCGCGCAGGTCGGGCTGGACGCCCGCGGCATCGAGCTCGCGGCGCGCTGCCGCCTGCGACCTGGGGCCGGTGTGCATACCGGGAATCTCAGCACACCGAGTGCGCCAGGGTGCGCACGGTAGTGGCCCGCGGTGAACCCGGTCACTGCCTGCGGAGTCCTATTAGGACGGTTCAGGTGAGGCCGCTCTCGGTGAGTGCCTCGTCGAGGCCGTCGAGGAGGACCACGCCGAGGGTGTTGGCCACCGAACCGGTGGCCAGTTCGCCGCGCAACCGGTAGGCGAGCAGGCGCACCCGCCGTCGGTCCGGGTTGTCCTGGCGGGCCGCGTCGCACAGCCGTCGCGCGGTCAGTTCGATCTCGACGGTGTCGCCGTAGCGAGCGTGCACCGTGGGCAGCGCGAGCAGCACCACCTTGGCCACCCGGGTCACCCCGGTGAGGTCCAGCACCGCGGGCGGCCCCGGCTGGGTGGGCACCAAGGGTTCTGGCGGCTCGTCGAGCACCGCGACCGCCTGCGCGCGCGACCACGAACCGATGTCGCCGCCGTGCCGACCGGCGCAGATCAAGCCGGACCCGGTCAGCCCGGCGCGGGCGGGCGCGCCCTGCTGGCCGACGCCGCTGGTCGCGATCAGTTCGTGCTCGCGCAGCGTCTGCAGCACGTTGGTGAGTTCGGCCCACGAGGGCTGCAGCGCGGTGGCCTCGACTGCCGGGCTGTCGAAGAAGTCCGCCACCTCAGGGCGGAAGCGGTTGTCCTCGTAGAGGTAGCGGAGGAAGGCGCGAGCTACCGACTCAAGCCTTGACACAGTCGCCTCCAGAGTGCTCGTCCACGGATCAGGGCGAGAGGGAGGGCGGACCTTGAATTCCGCTGAAGACCGCAGAACGTACCGGCCCATCGGCCGATGCCCCAGGTGCTTCCGCTGTCCCCAGTTCAGCGGATCCGCCTTGTGGCCACCGGGTCCTGGGCGGCCACATCGCAGCAGCGTAAGCGCAGTGCGGCCGAGATCGCAGGGGCCTTTTGTCACCCACAAGTTGAGGATTTCTCACCTGTGGCGGAGCAGTCCGGAGTGTCCAAGCGGCGGCATTCGCGCACTGTGCGCCACACCACGCCCGTGGCGGCTGACGGGACCGTCGGCCGCGGCCCGCATCCCGGGCGCGGCCGACGGTCTGTCGCACGAGGAACCCCCGCTGCTTTCCGCGCGCGTCGCGGGCGCTCCAGAACACCCACGTGAACCGAGACAGGACCAGGCGGCGAATATGACGCCGAGATCCGGAAAATCAACAGGACTGGCTGGAAGTGGTGCGCAGGCCGTCGAAGGCGATCTTGGTCACCGCGTCGGCGATCTCGGCCGCCCGCAGTCCGCGGCTGGGCTTGTACCACTCGATGATCGAGTTGACCATGCCGAACAGCAGCCTGCTGGTCAGCGCCGGATCGACGTCCGGCCGGATGCTGCCCTCCTCTTCGGCCCGCTTGACCAGGTCGCTGACCACCTGGTCGAACTCGCGCCGCCGGGCCAGCGCCTGCCGCTCGACCTTGGTGTTGCCCCGCACCCGCAGCAGCAGCGTGACGAACGGCAATTCGGCCACCAGCACCTCGATGCTGCGCCGGACCACGTGTTCGAGCCGGTCGATGGCCTTGCCGGTGGTCGACGCCTCTTCCTCGGTGACCGCGAACAGCGCGTCCAGCGCGCGGTTGACGCTCAGCCGCAGCAGCTCGTCCTTGCTGGGAACGTGGTAGTAGATCGCCGACTTGGTGATGCCCAGTCGGTGGGAGAGGTCCTCCATGCTGGTGCCCTCGTAGCCGCGCTCGTTGAACACCCGGACCGTGACGTCCAGCAGTCGGCCCAGGTCGTAACCCGGCCGTCCTCGGCGGTTCGAGCGCCCAGCGTTTGTTGCCATGGCCTGCAGTATTTCAGAGCTCCTCGTTGTTCTTGGTCCTTGAAGCGGCGCCAGCCGCTTCGCCCACCTGCGGCACTCGCACCGCGGCACGCTGACCTCGGTGCTGACGCCCACGTCGTCCTTGATGGCGCGAGTCGAGGTCGGCTGGATCCGGGGCCGCACCGAGCCGCGCCCCCGTGGTCCGCAGCGGAGATCCAATCGGTTG
The DNA here is from genome assembly GCF_052246905.1 of Saccharopolyspora antiqui. Classification (NCBI taxonomy): domain Bacteria; kingdom Bacillati; phylum Actinomycetota; class Actinomycetes; order Pseudonocardiales; family Pseudonocardiaceae; genus Saccharopolyspora; species Saccharopolyspora antiqui. The sequence continues at coordinate 112,833 of NZ_JBQQBO010000016.1, read as the reverse complement.
AAACTGGCTCGGTACAGCCGAATTTAGCCGTATCGGGTGGTGTCGGGAAGCGGCTGCGAGTGATAGATTTTCGAACGAATGGTCAGTTAAAGAATTCAGCGGAGGAGGTCGGGTGCATGCCTGCCCTGCGGAGCTACGTCAACGGTGACTGGCACGCGCCGTCGGACGACGGGGTCCCGTTGCACGATGCGGTGACCGGCGCGGAGATCGCGCGGGTCTCCTCGGCCGGGATCGACATGGCAGCGGTGCTGGCGCACGGGCGCGGCCGGGGTGGTCCCGCGCTGGCGGAGCTGACCTTCCACCAGCGGGCCGCGCTGCTGAAGAGCCTCGCGTCGTACCTGCGCGAGCACCGCGAGGAGCTGTACGCGCTGTCCGCGTGTACCGGCGCCACGCTCGGCGACGCCAAGTTCGACGTCGACGGCGGCATCGGGGTGCTGTTCGGCTACGCCAGCAAGGGGCGGCGGGAACTGCCCGACGGCACCACGTACGTCGACGGCGGGGTCGAGCCGCTGGGCAAGGGCGGCACGTTCGTCGGCCAGCACATCTGCACGTCGTTGCAGGGTGTCGCGGTGCAGATCAACGCGTTCAACTTCCCGGTCTGGGGGCCGCTGGAGAAGTTCGCGCCCGCTTTCCTGGCCGGGGTGCCGAGCCTGATCAAACCGGCCAGCCAGACCGCGTACCTCACGCACCGGCTGGTCGAGCTGATGGTTGCCTCGGACCTGCTGCCAACGGGATCGGTCCAGCTGCTCTGCGGCGGCGTGGGCGACTTGTTCGAGCACCTGACCGACCAGGACCTGGTGTCGTTCACCGGCTCGGCGGCCACCGGCCAGCGGTTGCGCAGCCACCCCGTGGTGGCGGCGAACTCGGTGCGGTTCAACGTCGAAGCGGACTCGTTGAACTGTTCGATCCTGGGGCCGGACGCCGCACCTGGTACCGACGAGTTCGACCTGTTCGTCAAGCAACTGGTCACCGAGATGACGGTCAAGGCCGGGCAGAAGTGCACCGCCATCCGACGTGCGCTGGTACCGGCGAACCGGATCGACGAGGTGATCGCGGCGGCCGGGGCACGGCTGGACGAGGTGGTCGTCGGCAACCCCGCTTCGGCGGCGGTGCGGATGGGCGCGCTGGCCAGCCTGGAACAGCGCGAAGAGGTCCGGCGGTCGCTGAAGGCGTTGCTGGAGGCCGGGAGCCTGGTGCACGGCGCTCCGGACCGGGTCGAGGTCGTCGACGCCGATCCGGAGCGCGGTGCCTTCCTGGCGCCGCTGCTGGTGCGCTGCGACGACCCGGGCCAGCCGCAGCCGCACGAGGTGGAAGCGTTCGGCCCGGTCAGCACCGTGCTGCCGTACGAGACCACCGCGCAGGCCGTCGAGTTGGCCCGGCGCGGCAAGGGCAGTCTGACCGGTTCCGTGGTGACCGCGGACCCCGCGTTCGCGCGCGAGGTGGTGCTGGGCGCGGCGTCGCGGCACGGCCGGATGCTGGTGCTCAACCGGGACAACGCCAAGGAGAACACCGGGCACGGCTCGCCGTTGCCCGCGCTGGTGCACGGCGGGCCAGGACGGGCCGGTGGCGGTGCGGAGATGGGCGGCATCCGCGGGGTGCTGCACCACATGCAGCGGACCGCGGTGCAGGCCGATCCGGCGGTGCTGACCGCCATCACCGGCCAGTGGACGGCCGGAACCCCGCGCAACATCACCGAGGAGCACCCGTTCCGCAAATACCTGGACGAACTGCGCATCGGTGACACGGTGATCGCCGGGCCGCGAACGGTGACGTTGGCGGACGTCGAGCACTTCGCCGAGTTCACCGGCGACACCTTCTACGCGCACACCGACGAGGAGGCGGCGAAGGCCAACCCGTTCTTCGACGGGCGCGTCGCGCACGGCTACCTGGTGGTGTCCTTCGCCGCCGGGCTGTTCGTCGATCCGGATCCGGGCCCGGTGCTGGCCAACTACGGGCTGGAGAACCTCCGGTTCCTCACACCGACCTATCCCGGTGACGAGCTGACCGTGACGATGACCGCGAAGCAGATCACGCCGCGCCTCGGCGCCGAGCACGGCGAGGTGCGCTGGGACGTCGACGTGACCAACCAGGACGGCGCCTCGGTGGCCAAGTACGACGTGCTCACGCTGGTGGCCAAGCGGCCGGGGGAGCAGGGGTGACGATGACGAGCACGGTTGACCGGTTGGACGACGTCGGGTTGCAGCAGCACTTCGACGACCGGATCGCCCACGACCAGCGCATCGAACCACGGGACTGGATGCCAGAGGGGTACCGCAAGACCCTGGTGCGCCAGATCGCCCAGCACGCGCACTCCGAGATCATCGGCATGCAGCCCGAGAGCAACTGGCTGGGCCAGGCCCCGAGCCTGCGTCGCAAGGCGATCCTGCTGGCCAAGGTGCAGGACGAGGCCGGGCACGGGCTCTACCTGTACTCGGCGGCCGAAACGCTCGGCGTGGACCGCTCGGAGCTGACCGAGAAGCTCATCACCCGGCGGCAGAAGTACTCGTCGATCTTCAACTACCCGACGCTGACCTTCGCCGACATCGGCGTCATCGGCTGGCTGGTGGACGGCGCGGCGATCTGCAACCAGGTGCCGTTGTGCCGCAGTTCGTTCGGGCCCTACGCGCGGGCGATGGTCCGGATCTGCAAGGAGGAGTCCTTCCACCAGCGGCAGGGCTACGAACTGCTGCTGACGATGATGCGCGGTACCGCCGAACAGCGGGAGATGGTGCAGGGCGCGACGAACCGCTGGTGGTGGCCGTCGCTGATGATGTTCGGCCCGCCGGATGTCGACTCGCCCAACACCCAGCAGTCCATGGCGTGGCGGATCAAGCGGCACACCAACGACGAGCTGCGGCAGCGGTTCGTCGACATGACCGTGCCGCAGGCCGAGGCGCTCGGTGTCACGCTGCCAGACCCCGCGCTGCGCTGGAACGAAGCCCGCGAGCACTACGACTTCGGCGAGCCCGACTGGTCGGAGCTCAAGCGGGTGATCGCCGGAAACGGGCCCTGCAACGAGGAGCGCCTGGCCCGGCGCCGCGCGGCGCACGAGGAGGGGCAGTGGGTGCGCGATGCGGCCGCCGCCCACGCCGCCAAGCAGGCCGCCCGAGAGACGGAGGTCGCGCGATGAGTTCGGAAAACAGCGCGGGCGCGCCGCGGTCCTCGTGGCCGCTGTTCGAGGTTTTCGTCCGCGGCAAGCGGGGTTTGAACCACGTGCACGTGGGGTCGCTGCACGCCCCGGACGAAGAAATGGCGCTGCACAACGCGCGCAACCTGTACACCCGGCGCAACGAAGGTGTGAGCATCTGGGTGGTGCGGGCGGATGCGATCACCGCGTCCAGCCCGGACGAGAAGGACCCGTTCTTCGCGCCCAGCGGCGACAAGGTGTACCGGCACCCCACCTTCTACCGCATTCCCGACCACGTTCCGCACATGTGAGGTCGGCCTGATGTCGTTCGACAACGCCTACGAAGCATTGACCGCCGTCGAAGGAGAATCCCGCTGGGCCTTCGGTACCGGTTTCGACGATCCACTGTCCGGAGTGGACACCGCCCTGCCCGACGGGGTGGACGGTGCCGCGCTCGGCAGGTACTGCCTGATGTTGGGCGATGACGCCCTGATCGCCGCGCAGCGGCTGATCGAATGGGTGACCCGCGCGCCGGAGCTGGAGGACGAACTGGCGTTGGCCAACATCGCGCTGGACCTGCTCGGCCAGGCGCGACTGCTGCTGGCTCGGGCCGGTCAGGCCGACGGCAGCGGGCGCGGCGAGGACGAACTGGCGTACTTCCGCGACGAGCGGGAGTACCGCAACGTGCGGCTGGTCGAGCTGCCCGGTGGCGACTTCGCCCAGACCATCGCCCGGCTGCTGGTGTTGGCCACCTGGCGCCTCGCCCTGTTCGCCCGGCTGGCCGAGTCGCGGGATCCGGTTCTGGCGGCGATCGCGGCCAAGGGCGTCAAGGAACTGGCCTACCACCGCGAGTACGCGGCGCAGTGGACGACTCGGCTCGGTGATGGCACCGAGCTCTCGCACGCTCGGATGCAGCGCGGACTCGACGAGGCGTGGCCGCTGGTCGACGAGCTGTTCGCGCCGAACGCCACCGACCGCGAGATGGTCGCGGCCGGGGTCGGCGCGGATCCCGCGCAGACCCGTGCCGAATTCGACGACGTGCTGGCGCAGGTCGTCGCGGCCGCGACGCTGCGACGCCCCGAGACGTCGGCGCTGGCCGGGGTCGCCGGGCGGCTGGGCCGCGACGGCATCCACACCGAACACCTGGGCCATCTGCTCGCCGAGATGCAGATCCTGGCCCGAGCGCACCCGGAGGCGACGTGGTGACGGGTACCAAGTACGCACGTGCGGTCGCGGAGTCGGTCACCGATCCGGAGCTGCCGGTGTTGACGCTGGCCGACCTCGGGGTGCTGCGCGATGTCGAGCTGACCGACGATGGGGTGGTGGTCGTGTCTATCACGCCCACCTATTCCGGTTGCCCGGCGATGCACGAGATGCGCAGCGACCTCAACAGTCGGCTGCACGAAGCGGGTTTCGCCGACGTCGAGGTGCGCACCGTGCTGGATCCGCCGTGGACCACCGACTGGATCAGCGCGATGGGGCGGCAGAAGCTCGCCGACTACGGCATCGCCCCACCGGGCGCCGCACCGCAGCGGGCATCCGGTCCGGTGCCCCTGACGTTGACCCCGCCACGCGCCCGAATCCGCTGCCCGCAGTGCGGTTCGCCGGACACCGAGCAGGTCTCGCGGTTCGGCTCGACCGCCTGCAAGGCGCTGCGCCGCTGCCGCTCGTGCCGCGAACCTTTCGAGCACCTCAAGGAGATCTGACGTGGTCCGTCCCGCCCCCATCGACGCGCCGACCCCGGTGCGGCGCCGTCGCACGTCGTTCCACCCGTTGCGGGTCAGCCAGGTGGAGCGGCTGTGCGAGGACGCGGTCGCGGTGCGCTTCGACGTACCGCCGGAGCTCGCCGAGGAGTTCTCCTTCCGGCCGGGCCAGTCGTTGACGCTGCGCCGCCGGATCGACGGTCGCGAGGAGCGCCGGTCCTACTCGATCTGCGCCCCGCACGGTTCGGCGCCGCGGATCGGTGTGCGACACGTGCCGGGCGGGGTGTTCTCCACCTGGCTGGTGCGCGAGATCAAGCCCGGCGACGAGATCGAGGTGCTGCCGCCCACCGGCGGTTTCACCCCGGATCTCACCGCGCACGAACGCCACGTGTGCATCGCCGCCGGCTCGGGCATCACCCCGGTGCTGTCCATCGTGGCATCGGTGCTGCGGGAGACGAATGCGACGGTGACGCTGCTCTACGGCAACCGCCGCAGCGACACGGTGATGTTCACCGATGAACTCGCCGATCTGAAGGATCGCTACCCGGCCCGGTTGGAGCTGGTGCACGTGCTCTCGCGGGAACCGCGCGAGTCGGAGCTGTTCACCGGCCGGTTGGACGCGGCGAAAGTCCGAGCGATGCTGTCCGCAGTGGTCGATGCCGACGAGGTCGACCAGTGGTGGCTGTGCGGGCCGTACGGCATGGTCCGCGACGCCCAGGACGTGCTGCGGGAAAGCGGCGTGCCCACCGAGCGGATCCACCGGGAGTTGTTCTACGTCGAGGACGTGCCGCCGGAACCGGCGCGCCACGACGAACCGGCGATCGAGGGCCCGACCAGCGAGGTCACGGTGCTGTTGGACGGTCGTTCGACGTCGATGCCGCTGCCCCGCGACGTCCCGATCCTCGACGCCGCCCAACGCGTCCGACCCGACCTGCCGTTCGCCTGCAAGGGCGGCGTCTGCGGCACCTGCCGGGCGAAGCTCACCTGCGGCGAGGTCCGGATGCGCCGCAACTTCGCGCTGGAGGAGTCCGAGGTCGCCGAGGGCTTCGTCCTGACCTGCCAGTCCCTGCCGGTCACCGACATCGTCGCGGTCGACTACGACGCCTGACCCGAGGTCCCCAAACCAGTCCAGAGTGGACGGTTGTCAGGATGCCTTGCGGGAGCGGCGGCCCCGGGTGCCGATGGACTCCTGGCTGGCTGCGGCGACGGCTTCCTCCAGCTCCGCCCGCTTCATCTTGGAACGGCCCTTGATGTCCAGTTGCTTGGCACGATCGTCGAGCTCGGCCTTGGTCAGCCCGGACAGGTCTTCGGTCGCCCGCTTGCGGCCCTTGCGGGCCTCGTCGACGCTGCGGCGCAGCGCCTCGGTGAGGTCGATGACGTCGGTCGGCTGCGGCGGTGCTTCCGCTGCGGCCACCTCGCCGCCGCGCGCCTTCTCCGCCAGCAACTCCTCGACCTTCGCGGTGTAGGTGTCCTCGTATTCCTCCGGCTCCCACGGCCCGCTCATCGATTCGATGATCGTGGTGGCCATCTGCAGTTCCTTGTCGGACGGCTTCGCCTGCACGTCCGCATCGCCGACCAGCTCGCTCGGATCCCGGATCTCGTCGGCGAAGTACAGGGTGTTCAGCGCCAGCACGGTGTCGTCGGCGCGCACCGCCGTGAGGTATTGCTTGCCGCGCAGTACGAACGTGGCGATCCCTGCCTGACTGGTTTCGCGCATCGCTTCGCGCAGCAGGTTGTAGGGCCGGAAGTGCTCCTTGCTGTTGGGCGCCAGCCAATAGGTCTTCTGGAAGTGCACCGGGTCGATCTCGCCGAGGTCGACGAAAGTGGTGATGTCGATCGTGCGGGAGCGACCGGGGGCGATCTCGTCGAGTTCGGACTGCTCGACGCTGATGATCCCGCCGTCGACCTCACGGCCCTTGACGATGTCGCCGTAGCCGACTTCCTCGCCGGTGCGTTCGTTGACTCGGCGGTAGCGGATCCGGTCGGTGGTCCCGCGCGCGTACTGGTGGAATTGGATGGTGTGATCCTCGGTCGCGGCGTAGAGCCCGACCGGAATGGTCACCAGACCGAAGTTGATCGAGCCGGTCCAGATCTTCCGCGGCATGGCTGCCTCCCATCGCCGAGCACCACCGATGTTCACCATGCGGTGGTGTGCGCAAGATCGCAGAACTCCCGCTCATCGCCGTGGCGTCCAGTTGCCCTCGGTATTTCCCGAGGCGAGGGGTTGGGAAACGAGGCGGTGGGTCCCGTCGGGTAGGCGCTGCGTTCGGCCGTGGCGAGCGAGCAGTTCCAGCAAGGGAACCGCAACGCGACGCGAGGTGTCCAGTGCCCGGCGGGCTTGGCTGGGTGTGAAGGGCTCGGGCAGCGTCGCCAGGCGCGGCAGCGCGGCCTGCTCGGCGTCCGGCAGCAGCACCAGACCGGGAGCCAGCCGCAGTAGCGCGCCGATGCGTTCGGCGGCCGCGAGTTCCTTGTCGCCGAGGCCGAGCGCGGCGAGTTCCTCGGCGGTCGGCGCCTGGAACGGGTGGTCGGCGAGTGCTCGCCTGATCTGCTCGACCGCGTGGTGCACGTTCGCGGGCAGCGGTGCCGGTCCCCGCCGCAGCCGTCCGGCCCGCAGAGACGCACCGGCGACCGGCGCGATTTCGGACAGCAGTGCGGGATCGGGCAGGCCCAGTGCTCGGCGCGCGGCTTCGGCGGGCATCCCGTCATCGAGCGGGTTGCTCCGGTGGTGCTGCGCCAGCAACTCCGCGAGCCGGTCGCCGAGATCGGTTCGGTGCGCTTCGTCCAACAGCCACGGCCCGGGACCGGGCGGGGTGGCTCCCATCGCGCGCAGTTCATCGGCCCGGATCAGGCGCCGCCGCCGCAGTTCCGCCGCGCCGTCGGGCCGACCGTCGATGGTGGCCAGTTCCACCGCTCGCGCGCGGGCCGCGCCGCGCCTGGTCAACTGCGGTGGACGCACATCGAGCACGATCAGGCCACCGCAGATGCGCTGGCTTCCCGGGTCGCGCAGCAGCGCTCGGTCGCCGATGCGCAGCGGCAGCGGCGCGCGCAGCGCGAGTCGGGCGGTGTCGTGACCGAGTGGGCGGACACGCGCGCTGACGGCCGCCGCGCCGATGTGCAGCATGAGCTCGCGCGGCAGATCGGCGACCGGTGTGCGGAAGATCCGGGCATCGAGGACATCGGTGCTCAGCCAGCGCTTCGGGGTGAGCAGTGCGCTGCCGCGCCGCACCTGGTCGAGGTCTACACCGCGCAGGTTCACCGCCACCCGCGCGAGCGCACCGACCTGTCGTTGGGTCGATCCCAGCGCCTGCAAGCCGCGAACCGCCGCTTCCGCGTCGGCTGGATGCAGGTGCAGCTGGTCGCCGTGGCGCAGGGTGCCAGCGGCGAGGGTGCCGGTTGCGATCGTTCCGGCGCCGTGGATGGTGAACGCGCGATCCACCCAGAGACGCACGTCGGCATCCCGGTCCGGCTCGGGCAGCCGGTGGATGAGTTCGTCGAGCTCGTGCCGCAGTTCGCCGATCCCGGCGCCGGTGCGGCCGCTGACGTGCACCGCGGGTATGTCGGCCAGTCCGGTGTCGCGCAGCCGGTCGCGGGCCTGTTCGGTCGCCGACCGCGGATCGGCCAGGTCGCAGCGGGTGATGGCGAGCAGCCCGTGCCGCACGCCGAGGCCGTCGAGGGCGTCGAGGTGTTCGCTGGATTGCGGCATCCAGCCTTCGTCGGCGGCGACGACGAACAGCACGGCGGGCACCGGGCCGACCCCGGCCAGCATGTTGGGCACGAATCGCTCGTGGCCGGGTACGTCGACGAACGCTGCGGTGCAGCCGTCGGGCAGCCGGGTCCACGCGAACCCGAGGTCGATGGTCAGGCCCCGGCGACGTTCCTCCGCCCAGCGGTCCGGCTCCATCCCGGTGAGCTGGCGGATGAGCGTGGATTTGCCGTGATCCACGTGCCCGGCGGTGGCGATGACGTGCATCAGGTGACCGCCAGCACCGCGCGCCGCAGGTCCTCGTCGTGCTCGGGGGCGAGCGCAGCGAGGTCCAGCAGGCAGTGCTCGTTTTCGATGCGGGCGAGCACCGGTGGGCGCCCTTCGCGCAGCAGTTCGGCGAAACGCACGGGCAGTGCGACTGCCGCACTGGGCAGCACGACGCCGGGCGCACCGCCGCCTCCCACGGTCGCCTCGCTGGGCTGCACTGACGCCGCGACGCCTGCCGCGCCCAGTGCCGCCGCGAGTCGCTCGGCGCGGTGCCGCAGCCGCGCTTGGTCTTGGCGCAGCGCCAACGCGGTCGGCGTGCTCGGGCCGCGCAGGGTGGCCTCCAGCGCGGCGAGGGTGAGCTTGTCGACGCGCATCGCGCGAGCCAACGGGTGCCGCCGCAGCCGGTGCACGATTTCGGTGCTGCCCAACAGCAGTCCCGCCTGCGGGCCGCCGAGCAGCTTGTCGCCGCTGGCGATGACCAGATCGGCGCCGTCGGCGAGCGTGGTGGCGGCATCGGGCTCCTGCGGCAGCACCGGATGCGGCCGCAGCAAGCCCGAACCGATGTCGGCCACCACGGGCGCGTCGAGTTCGCGCAGCGCGGCGACCGGGACGGCCGCGGTGAAGCCGCTGATCACGAAGTTCGACGGGTGCACCTTGAGGATGAATCCGGTATCCGGCCCCAGTGCCGCCTGGTAGTCGTCGAGCCGGACCCGGTTGGTGGTGCCGACCTCGCGCAGCCGTGCGCCGGTGGCGGTGAGCAATTCGGGAACGCGGAAGCCGTCGCCGATCTCGATCATCTCGCCGCGGGCCAACACGATTTCGCGCCCCTGCGCGAGCGCGGTCGCGGCGAGCGCCAGGGCGGCCGCGCCGTTGTTGACCACGTGCGCCGCATCCGCACGCGGCACGGCCGCGAGTAGCGCCGAGACGGTGGCCGCACCGCGCTGGCCGCGTCGACCGGTGCACAGGTCGAGTTCGACATCGGTGGTTCCGGCGGCTTGTCGCAGGGCGTCGATGGCTGCTTCGGACAGCGGTGCGCGACCGAGGTTGGTGTGCAGCAGGACGCCGGTCGCGTTGAGCACCGGCCGGATGCTCGACGCCGCATCCGGCAGTGCGGCCAGGGTTGCGGCGACGACTTCGGTCGGCCCGATCTCGCCGGTGCGAGCCCGGTCCTGCGCGGTGTGCACGGCCTGCTTGACCAGCCGGTGCCCCAGGTGTGCCGTCGCGGCGGCCACCTCGGGCTGGGCCAGCACCTGGTCGGTGCCCGGCACTCGCTGCCGCGGGTCGGCCATGACCCGCACTATAGGTCCGCGCCGCTGGACGGGCCGGTCAAGTGGTTGCGTGCTGTTTCGCCTGCTGTGATGCCCGAAACGGGCAGCATCAACCATTCTGGAACAAGTCGACTGTGACAATGTTCGTTGACAAGGTTAGTACGCTGCGGGGTATGGCCCGCACACCGCGAGAAGCGGACTCCGCCAGGTGGCTCGACACCGCTGATGGCCTGCGGTTGGCCGTGTGGGAACACGGCGATCCCAGCGCCCCGACGGTGCTGGCGGTGCACGGCTACCCCGACGACCACGGGGTCTGGGACGGCGTGGTGACGGCGCTGGCCGCGAAGTACCACGTGGTCACCTACGACGTGCGCGGGGCGGGGGAGTCGGACCAGCCCCAGCCGGTCGAGGCCTACCGGCTGGATCGCCTCACCGACGATCTCGGCCGGGTCATCGACGCGGTCAGCCCGCACCGGCCGGTGCACCTGCTCGCCCACGACTGGGGATCCGTGCAGGCCTGGCACGCGGTCACCGAGCCCCGGTCGACCGAGCGGTTCGCGTCGTTCACCTCGATCTCCGGGCCGTGCCTGGACCACGTCGGCCGGTGGATGCGCGCGAAGCTGCGCCGACCGACCCCGCGGGCCCTGCGCGAGCTGATCACGCAGCTGATCTGCTCCGGCTACATCGGTTTCTTCCAACTCCCGGTGCTGCCCGAACTGGTCTGGCGAACCGGACTGCTGCCGAAGCTGATCACCAGGTTGGAGCGGTTCGACCCGCATTCCGCGGCGAATCCGGCGCGGCCCGCGCTGTCCGACGGCCTGCACGGATTGCAGCTGTACCGGGCGAACATGGGTGCGCGCATGACGAAACCAGGGGAGCGCCGCACCGACCTTCCGGTCCAGGTGCTCGCGCCCAACGGCGATCCGTTCGTTTCCGCGCCGCTGCAGACCGAGATCGCGCCGTGGGTGCCGAACCTGCGGGTGCGCAGCCTGCCCGGCGGGCACTGGCTGCCACGCGCCCGACCGGAACTCGTCGCGCGGTGCACCTCGGAACTGATCGAGCACGTCGAAGGCGGCCCGGAGTCACGCGCCCTGCGGCGCAGCCGGGTGCGGCCGGGACGGCACTTCTTCCAGGACCACCTCGTGGTGATCACCGGTGCGGGCAGCGGGATCGGCCAGGCCACCGCGCTGGCCTTCGCCGCGCAGGGGGCGCACGTGGTCGCCGCCGACATCGACGGATCCGCCGCCGAACGCACCGCCGAGCAGATCGCGCGCACCGGCGCGGGCGCCACGCCCTACCGCGTCGACGTCGCCGATCAGGCGGGCATGGCGCGCTTCGCCGAGCACGTGCACGCCGAACTGGGCACCCCGGATGTGGTGGTCAACAACGCCGGGATCGGCATCGCGGGCTCCTTCGTGGACACCGCGGTCGCCGACTGGGAACGGGCCATCGACATCAACCTGTGGGGCGTCATCCACGGCTGCCGGTTGTTCGCGGCGCAGATGATCGAACGCGGCGAAGGCGGCCGGATCGTCAACGTCGCATCGGCCGCCGCTTACCTGCCCTCCCGCGTGCTTCCGGCCTACAGCACCACGAAGGCCGCGGTGCTGGCGCTCAGCGAGTGCCTGCGCATCGAACTGGCCGCCGAGGGCATCAGGGTGACCGCGGTCTGCCCCGGTCTGGTCAACACCGGCATCACGACCAGCACCCGGTTCGTCGGCGTCACCGATGCCGAGCAGGACCGGCGCCGCGGCGCCGCCGAGCGGCTTTACCAGCGGCGGAACTTCACGCCGCAGCGCGCGGCGGCCGAGATCCTGCGCGCCGTGCGGCGGGACGTCGCGGTCGCGCCGATCACCGCCGAGGCCCGGGTCGGGTTGGTGCTGTCCCGCCTGACCCCCGGCCTGCTGCGCGCCGCAGCCAGGGCCGATCTGACGCCGCGCTGAAGGAGGTGGGGCATGTCCCACGTCGATCCGGGGGAGCCGGACCGCGTCGCGCTGCAGGCGCGCGATGTCGAGTTCGACTGGTCCCGACTGCCGATGCACTGGATCCCCGGCGAACCGTTCGCCACCCACGTCGTCAACTTCCTGCACCTCGTGCTGCCCGAAGGCGAGCGCTGGTTCATCGAGGTCTTCAAGCAGGCGCTGCCGCTGATCAAGGACGACCGGCTGCTGGAGGACGTTCGCGGCTTCGTCGGCCAGGAGGCGGTGCACGCCGAATCGCACCAGGGCGTGCTGGACCACTTCGACGCGCACGGGCTGGACACCCGGCCGTTCGTCGCGCAGGTCGGCTGGATGTTCCGCAAGGTCCTCGGCGACCGGCCGCACGGCGGCGTGCGCGCCGAATCCTGGCTGGTCCAGCGGCTTGCGCTGATCGCGGCGATCGAGCACTACACGGCGTTCCTCGGCCAGTGGGTGTTGGACGCGGCGGAGTTGGACGCGGCCGGTGCTGATCCGACCATGCTCGATCTGCTGCGCTGGCACGGTGCGGAGGAGGTCGAGCACCGGTCGGTGGCCTTCGACGTGTACATGCACGTCGACGGCGGTTACCTGCAACGCAGCCGGGCGATGGTGATCGCGATAGCGGTGCTGGCGATCCTGTGGGTGCGCGGGGTGCGATTCCTGATGGCCGCCGATCCGGTGCTGCGCGGTAGGCGCAAGCCCCGCTGGCGGGACCTGCTGCGCACCGGTCGACTCGGGTTGACACCGAGCTACTGGCAGCTGCTGCGGGCCGTGCCCGCCTACTTCCGCCGCGGCTACCACCCTGCGCAGCACGGCTCGACCAGCCAAGCCGTGGCGTACCTGGCGAAATCGCCCGCCGCGCGGGCGGCCGAGCGCTGATGGCCGATCGCACGGTCCCGCCAGCGCTGAACCGACCCGGTCCGGACCGCTTCCTGTGGACCCTGGACAAGTTCACCTCCGGCATGGAGTGGCTGCACCGCAACAGCCGACGAAACCACCCGCCAGCGCGGCCGGTGGATCGCGACATCCCGTTGGTGGTCTCGGAAATCCAGGCGGCGGTCGATGAGGTGGTCAGCCTGCGGCTGACCGATCCGGGCGGCGGAGTGCTTCCGGCCTGGCAGCCCGGCGCGCACCTGGACGTCCTGCTGCCCTCGGGCCGGAAGCGGCCGTACTCGCTGTGCGGGGAGCCGGGTGAGCGCGGGTACTACCGGATCGCGGTTCGGCGGCTGGCCGACGGTGGCGGCGGATCCCGCGAGATCCACGACCTGCGACCTGGTAGCCGGATCACCGCACGCGGACCCCGCAACGCGTTCCCGTTCATCACCGCACCGCGCTACCTGTTCATCGCGGGCGGTATCGGCATCACACCGATCCTGCCGATGGTGCGCACCGCGGCGGCGCGTGGCGCGGACTGGCGGCTGGTCTACACCGGACGGTCGCGGGAGTCGATGCCGTTCGTCGACGAACTGCGGTCGTTGGCCCCGGAGCGGGTGTGGATCCGGCCGGACACCGAGTTCGGCATCCCGGCATCCGGTGCGGAACTGCTGGAGCACGCGCCGAGGGCCGCGACGGTGTACTGCTGCGGGCCGGTCCCGATGATCACCGGAGTTCGGGTGGACCTGCCGGGCAGCGGGGCGGATTCGCTGCACTGGGAACGGTTCTCGGCGCCGCCGATCGTCGGCGGTCGCCCCTTCGACGTGGAACTCGCCCGCACCGGCATCCGGCTGCGGGTGCCCGCGGACCGCTCGGCGCTGGAGGTGATCGGCGAGGCGGTACCGGAGGTGCCCTACTCGTGCCGCCAGGGCTTCTGCGGCACCTGCCACGTCCGAGTCCTCGCCGGTGCGGTCGAGCACCGGGGCCGAGCGGCCGATGGCCGGATGGCGATCTGCGTCTCCCGAGCCGCCGACCGCGTGGTGCTGGACCTCTGAGCACGCCGGAGGAGGTCGGCGTCCGCCCCACCTCCGCGCGGTGGGTGAGGTAGCGGTCGTGACCCGCGCCAGCCACCGACACCAGTTCGGTGTTGGCGCGGGAACAGCAAGCGTCGATCCGACCAGCCCGAGATGTGAGAAACCGACTACCGGTGGTGGCCGCTCGCGGCCTAGTGTCGAGCGCATAGCTGAGCTCGGGAGGACGCATGGAACTCGCCGGTCTGGTCGAGGTCACCTCGGCGGCGGAACTCCGGGAAGTGGTGGGCGAACCGCTGCCCCGGGTTCGGGAGAAGGAACGGAAGAAGCTGCACGAGATGGACCGGAAGTGGCTGGCGGCATCGCCGTTCTGCCTGATCGCCACCTCCGCCGCGGACGGCACCTGCGACGTCTCGCCCAAGGGCGACCCGGCGGGGTTCACGCTGGTGCTGGACGAGGCCACCATCGCCATCCCGGAGCGGCCGGGCAACAAGCGGGTCGACGGTTTCCGCAACGTGCTGTCGAATCCGCACGTCGGGTTGATCTACTTCATCCCGGGCCGCGGTGACACCCTGCGGATCAACGGCCGCGCCCGGCTGGTGCGCGACGCGCCGTTCTTCGACGACATGGTGGTGAAGGGGCATCGGCCGGTATTGGCGCTGGTCGTGGAGATCGAGCAGATCTTCCACCACTGCGCCAAGGCCTTCCTGCGCTCCGGGCTGTGGGAACCCGAGACCTGGCAACCGGATTCGGTGCCGTCCCGGGCGCAGATCGCCAAACTCCTGGAACGCGCGCAGGATTCGCTGACCGAGTTGCAGCGCTACTACGGCGACCAGTACGCCAACCACCTCTACTAGTCGTGAGCGGTTGTTCCGGTGCGAACCGGGATTTCCCCTGCTACGCCGCGCGGTCGAAGCGATCGGCGCCCTGGAACGTGCCGGGCGTGATCCCGTAGTGGCGGCGGAACCAGCGGGTGAGGTGGCTCTGGTCGGCGAAACCGGATGCGGTGGCAGCCTCGGCCGGGGTGCTGCCCTCGGCCAGCAGGCGGCGCGCGTGGCGCAGCCGGAGCTGGCGCTGGTACTCGCTGGGAGTCAGCCCGTGCACCGCGCGGAACCCGCGGGTCAGCGCGAACCTGCTGCGGGAGCTGACCTCGGCGAGCGCTTTCGATGCCGAGGTCGTCGGCGAAGCGCGCGTGCAGCAGGTCGCGCACCCGGCGCAACCCGGGGTCATCACGCCGCGCATCTGGTGCCCAGCCGGGCGGCGCGGGACGAACCGCGCCGCGCTGCACCATCGCCCGCACGGCCTGCTGCAGGGCCTCGTCCTGGGCCAAGGAGCTCTCCTGTTCCGCGAGCGCGGTGCACAGTAGGTCCAACGCGGTCGCCAAGACGGGATCGTGCAGGACGGGCTCGGCGAACAGCGGTGCGCCGACCGGTAGCTGTGCCGCATCGGCGAGCACCCCGCGGATCAGTTCCGGTCCGATGTGGACGATCCGGTAGGTGAACCCGCCGTCGAAGGCCGCCCGGCCGTCGTGCGGGTCGTCCGGGTTGAACGCCATCACCATGCCCGCGGTGCTGGTGCGTCGTGCGCCTCGACAGCGGAACGTCTGCGCGCCGACCTCGGTGATGCCGAACGAGTAGGCGTCGTGGCTGTGCAGGTCGTAGGTGTGGCGTTCGAAATGCGCGCGCATCGCCTCGACCGGCAACCGGCCGGACCGCCAGTACCGCGACCACTCGGAGCGCTCGGACATGCCGCCATTGTCCCTCCGGCCCCGAGGTGCCGGGTGCACGAGCGTTCAAGACAGGTGCTCGACGCGGCGGTGAGGATGCGGGCATGGCAACCCGGACGAAGATCGCTGTCGTCGTGCGCAAGGACCTGGCCGAGTGGCAGAAGCTGAACGTGACCGCGTTCCTGATCAGCGGTATCACCGCGGCGAACCCCGACCTGGTCGGCGCCGACTACGTCGACGGCGACGGAGTTCGCTACCTGCCGCTGCTGGGGCACCCGGTGCTCGTCTTCGCCGCCTCCGCTGACGAGATCGCGCGGGCCCACGCCCGAACCGTCGAGCGCGGCATGGCGTCGGCGATCTACACCGAGGACATGTTCGGTACCGGCAACGACGTCGACAACCGGGCCGTCGTGGCGGCCAGGGCGACCGGCGAACTGGACCTGGTGGGATTCGCCGTCCACGACGCGCGGGGCGCCGTCGACAAGGTCTGCAAGGGACTCGTCCTGCATCCCTGACGGCCAAATCGACCAGACCGGCGGAGGCCGTCCCGGTCAGGACCTCGGCGCCCTGCTGCGCTCGGGCGGACTGTCGCTGGCCGCACCGATCGCCCGGATCTGGCTGCCCAGCGCTGAGCTTGCGGCTGCGCGTCGCCGGGTTTCTCCTGGGGGCACGGGGTTGGGAGACATCCGATGGTCGAGTGGCTGCGATGGCCGGTGGCGCGCCAACTGGCCGGGGCCGATCCGCTGGGGCGGGGCACGGCGGCCCGGTCGGAGCGCACCGACGCCCGGCGGGCGCGCACCGAGGACGCCGACGAAGTGGTCGGGTCGGTGTGCCCGTACTGCGCGGTGGGCTGCGGCCAGCGGATCTTCGTCCAGGACGGCGCGGTCACCCAGATCGAGGGCGATCCGGATTCGCCGATCAGCCGCGGCCGGTTGTGCCCGAAGGGCTCGGCCAGCCGTGAGCTGGTGACCTCGCCGCTGCGGCAGACCAAGGTCCGCTACCGCCGCCCGCACGGCACCGAGTGGGAGGACCTCGACCTCGACACCGCGATGGACATGATCGCCGACCGGGTGCTGGCCACCCGGGCCGCCACCTGGCAGGACACCGACGCCGACGGCCGACCGCTGCGGCGCACGACGGGCATCGCGAGCCTCGGAGGAGCGACCCTCGACAACGAGGAGAACTACCTCATGAAGAAGCTCTACACCGCCCTCGGTGCCATCGAGGTGGAGAACCAGGCCCGCATTTGACACTCCGCCACGGTGCCCGGTCTGGGTGCCTCCTTCGGGCGCGGCGGCGCCACCACCTTCCAGCAGGACCTCGCCAACGCGGACTGCATCCTCATCCAGGGGTCCAACGCGGCCGAGGCGCACCCGGTCGGTTTCCAGTGGGTGATGGAAGCCAAGCGGCGCGGTGCCACGATCATCCACGTGGACCCGCGGTTCACCCGCACCTCGGCGCTGGCACACCGGCACGTGCCGCTGCGGGCGGGCAGCGACATCGCGTTCCTCGGCGCGCTGATCAACCACGTGCTGAGCAACGACGCCTACTTCCACGACTACGTCGCGGCCTACACCAATGCGGCGATGATCGTCGGCGAGGACTTCCGCGATACGGAGGACCTGGACGGCGTCTTCTCCGGCTTCGACGCGGAAGTCGGCACCTACGACACCACCAGCTGGCAGTACGAGCGCTGCACCGCGGTCCCCTCGGATGGTGATCACGGCCCGGCCCCCACGACGGTGTACGGCCGCGAGCGCGACACCAGCCGCTGCGAACGCACCGGATCCGGTGGTGCGGTCTACCACGGCCGCCCCGAAACCGACCCGACCCTGCGGCACCCCCGCTGCGTTTTCCAACTGCTCAAACGGCATTACGCCCGCTACACCCCGGAAATGGTGGAGCGGGTCTGCGGTGTCCCGCGCGCGGATTTCCAGTGGGTGGCCGAAAAACTGGTGGCCAACTCGGGCCGGGAGCGCACCACGGCCATCGCCTACGCGGTCGGCTGGACGCAGCACACCGTGGGCTCCCAGTACATCCGCGCCGCATCGATCCTGCAGCTGCTGCTGGGCAACATCGGTCGGCCCGGCGGCGGAATCCTGGCGTTGCGCGGGCACGCCAGCATCCAGGGCTCGACCGACATCCCGACGCTGTTCAACCTGCTGCCCGGCTACATCCCGATGCCGCACGCGCACGCCGACTTCGACCTGGATTCCTTCGTCGCCGAGGACGAACTCGCCCGCGGTTACTGGGCGAACATCCGCGCCTACCTGGTCAGCCTGCTCAAGGCCTGGTGGGGTGAGCACGCCACCGCCGACAACGACTTCTGCTTCGACCGGCTGCCGCGGCTGACCGGCGACCACGGCACCTTCCAGACCGCGGTCAACCAGATCGAAGGACTCGGCAAGGGCTACTTCGTCGTCGGTGAGAACCCGGCGGCGGGCACGGCCAACGCGCGCCAGCAGCGGATGGGCCTGGCCAACCTGGACTGGCTGGTGGTCCGCGATCTCAACATGATCGAAACCGCCACCTTCTGGCGGGACGGCCCCGAAATCGAGACCGGCGAGATGCGCACCGAGGACATCGGCACCGAGGTGTTCTTCCTGCCCGCCGCCGCGCACACCGAGAAGGACGGCAGCTTCACCAACACCCAGCGGCTGCTGCAATGGCACCACAAAGCCGTCCAGCCGCACCGAGATCAGCGCAGCGACCTGTGGTTCTTCTACCACCTTGGCCGACGCTTGCGGGAAAAGGCCTCGGCGGACGACGCCCGGAACCGGGCGCTGCTGGAGCTGACCTGGGACTACCCGACCGAAGGAGAACTGGACGAGCCGAGCGCGGCAGCGGTGCTCCGCGAGATCAACGGCGTCGACGCCGACGACAACCCGCTGACGTCCTACACCCAGCTGCGCGCCGACGGTTCGACCCGCTGCGGCTGCTGGATCTACTGCGGCGTCTTCGCCGACGGGATCAACCAGGCGGCCCGGCGACGTCCCGGACAGCAGCAGTCGTGGGTCGCGCCCGAGTGGGGTTGGGCCTGGCCCGACAACCGGCGGCTGCTCTACAACCGGGCATCGGCCGACCCGGACGGTCGGCCCTGGAGCGACCGCAAGGCCTACGTCTGGTGGGACGAGCAGCGCGGTGCGTGGATCGGTCACGACATCCCGGACTTCGACCGCGACAAGCGCCCGGACTACCTGCCCGCGCCCGGCGCCACCGGCCCGGAAGGCATCGCGGGCAGCGAACCGTTCATCATGCAGACCGACGGCCGCGGCTGGCTGTACGCCCCTGCCGGAATGGTCGACGGGCCGCTGCCCGCGCACTACGAGCCGCAGGAATCACCGCTGGAGAACCGGATCCACACCGCGCAGCAGCGAAATCCGGCGCGGCAGGTGCGTTCCCGGCCGGAGAACCGGTACCAGCCCAGCGGCGGCGAGCCCGGCAGCGAGGTCTTCCCGTACGTGTTCACCACCTTCCGGCTCACCGAACACCACACCGCGGGCGGCATGAGCCGATGGCTGACGCACCTGTCCGAACTGGCCCCGGCGATGTTCCTGGAGATCTCGCCGGAGCTGGCCGCCGAACGCGGGCTGCGGCACCTGGGCTGGGCGACCGTGGTGACCGCCCGCAGCGCCATCGAGGGCCGGGTGCTGGTGACCGCCCGGATGCGGCCGCTGCGGCACGGCGCGCGCACGATCCACCAGATCGGCATCCCGTGGCACTGGGGACCCAACGGCCTGACGGTCGGCGATGCTGCCAACGAACTGGTCAACGTCGCGCTGGATCCCAACGTGCACATCATGGAGACCAAGGCGGGCAGCTGCGACGTCCAGCCGGGACGCCGCCCGCGCGGTCCCGCGCTGGTCCGCTACGTCGAGGAGTACCGCAGGCGCGCGGGCATCACCGAAGACACCGGCATGGAGCACGCCGACGATCCACGACGGGGAGGGGAGTGAGGCTCGTGACCCGGAACCGGTTGAGCGGCCCGCTGGCGGATCCGGCGGCGGAGGCGGGATATCCACCGGATCATCCCGAGCGCGTCGGATTCTTCACCGACACCAGCGTTTGCATCGGCTGCAAGGCCTGCGAGGTCGCCTGCAAGCAGTGGAACCTGTTGCCCGAGGACGGCCTCGACCTCACCGGGATGTCCTACGACAACACCGGTGCGCTCGGCGCGACGACCTGGCGGCACGTGGCGTTCGTCGAACAGCCGAACTCCACTGTGGACCTGGGCATGCCGGGGATGGGCGGGGACCAGGTGCGCTGGCTGATGTCCTCGGACGTCTGCAAGCACTGCACCCATGCGGCTTGCCTGGACGTGTGCCCGACCGGTGCGCTGATCCGCACCGAGTACGGCACCGTGCTGGTCCAGGACGACGTGTGCAACGGGTGCGGCTACTGCGTGCCCGCCTGCCCGTACGGGGTGATCGACGTTCGCCCCGACACCGGCGGCGCCGCGAAGTGCACGCTGTGCCAGGACCGATTGGGGGCGGGGCTGATGCCCGCCTGCGCGACGGCGTGCCCGACGGAGTCCATCCAGTACGGTCCGCTCGACGAACTCCGCGACCGCGCCGAGGGGCGCGTCGCCGAACTGCACGACCAGGGCGTCACCGGTGCGCGGTTGTACGGCCACGACCCAGCCGACGGGGTCGGCGGCGATGGCGCGTTCTTCCTGCTGCTGGACGACCCCGAGGTCTACGGGCTACCGCCGGATCCGGTCGTGACCACGCGCGATCTGCCGTCGATGTGGCGGCACGCGGCAGGCGCGGCGCTGACTGCGGCGGCGATGAT
Source organism: Saccharopolyspora antiqui (assembly GCF_052246905.1). NCBI lineage: Bacteria > Bacillati > Actinomycetota > Actinomycetes > Pseudonocardiales > Pseudonocardiaceae > Saccharopolyspora > Saccharopolyspora antiqui. The sequence goes on along the minus strand of NZ_JBQQBO010000016.1, from coordinate 92,386 downwards.
CGCCGGGTGCTTCCTCGGGGGCAAGCGGTGAAGCGCGGCGATCGGCTGATGGTGCCGGAGGCCGAGTTCCGGTCCTACTACGGTCGGCCGGTGCTCAAGCAGCCGGTGTGGAAGGTGCCGGACGTGCCCGCGTACCTCTACCTCGGGGGCATGGCCGGGGCGTCGTCGACGATGGCGCTGTGCGCGGATCTCACCGGGCGTCGGCAGTTGGCCCGCGCGGGTCGGTGGGCCGCGGCGGTGGGGGCGACGGCCAGCGTCGCGGCGCTGGTCCACGATCTCGGCCGCCCCGCGCGGTTCCTGAACATGTTGCGGGTGCTGAAACCGACCTCGCCGCTGAGCGTCGGGTCCTGGATCCTGGCACCGTTCTCGGCGCTTTCCAGTGCGGGCGTGGCCAGCGAGCTCACCGGCTGGCTGCCGACGCTCGGCCGGGCGGCCAGCACCACGGCCGGGGTGATCGCCCCGGCGATGACGACCTACACAGCCGTGCTGCTGGCCGACACCGCGGTCCCGGGCTGGCACGAAGCCCACCGCGAACTGCCGTTCCTGTTCGCCGGGAGCGCCGTGTCGAGCGCCGGGGCGGTGGGAATGCTCGCCGCGCCGGGCGAATCCGCACCGGCCCGGCGGATGGCCATCGCCGGTGCGGCGCTGGAGTTGGCGGCGGGCCAGCGCATGCACCGGCGGATCGGCCTGGTCGGTGAGGTCTACCGGCAGGGCCGCGCGGGCGCGGTGTTGCGCACCGCCCGCGCGCTGGCGTGCGTCGGCGCGGGCACGGCGCTGCTGGCCGGACGCTGTCGCGGCGCGGCGATCGCCTCGGGGCTGTGCCTGAACGCCGCGGCCGCCGCGACGCGGTACGGGATCTTCGAGGCCGGGCGCGCGTCGGTCCGCGATCCGCGCTACACCGTCGTGCCCCAGCGAAACGGCCTGCCCAGCTGATCCACCAGATCCGGGGATCTATACACCCGGTATATACATCGTGTGTATAGTCGTCTCCATGTCGATCAGTCTCACCATGCTGGGGCTGCTGGAAAGCGGCCCCAGCTATGGATACGACTTGAAACGGGCCTACGACGCGAGCTTCGGGCACGCGAAATCGCTGGCCTACGGGCAGGTCTACGCGACGCTGTCCCGGCTGCTGCGGGACGAACTGGTCGAAGTGGACGGTGTCGAGTCCGGCGAGGGACCCGACCGCAAGCGCTACTCGATCACCGACGCAGGCAAGCGGCGGGTCGAGAAATGGTTGTCCACACCGGAGAAACCCGTCGCGGAGCTGCACAACACCCTCTACGCCAAGGTCGTGCTCGCCGTTCGCTCCGGTCGCGATGCCACGGAGGTGCTCGACCGGCAGCGCGGCGCCCACCTGGCCCGCATGCGCGAACTGACCCGCCGCAAGGCCGAAGCCGAACCCGGCGAGCAGTTGGTGCACGACTACGCCCTCTTCCACCTGGAGGCGGACCTGCGGTGGCTCGAACTCGCCGTCACCCGCCTCGAACCGTTGTCCCAGGAGGTTTCCCAGTGACCGATCGGTCAGCGACCGAGCCACTTCTCGTCGGTACCGACCTGCACCTTTCCTTCGGTCCCACCCCGGCACTGCGCGGCGCCGCGCTGTCGGTCGAAGCGGGGGAGATGGTCGCGGTGATGGGTGCTTCCGGCTCCGGCAAGTCGACCCTGCTGCACTGCCTGGCCGGGATCCGGCTGCCGCGGTCCGGTCAGATCCACTACCGCGGCACGGAGCTCACCGGGCTTTCCGACGAACGGCGCAGTGCCTTGCGGCGCAAGGATTTCGGCTTCGTCTTCCAGTTCGGGCAGTTGGTGCCGGAGTTGACGGTGCGGGAGAACATCGCGCTGCCGCTGCGGCTGGCCGGGGTCGGGCGCCGGGAAGCCGAGGCCAAGGCGGCGGGCTGGCTGGACGAGTTGGGCATCGCCGGGGTGGCCGATTCGCGACCCGGCGACATCTCCGGCGGGCAGGGCCAGCGCGCGGCGTTGGCCAGGGCGTTGGTGGCCGACCCCGCGGTGATCTTCGCCGACGAGCCGACCGGCGCGCTGGACTCCACCGGCGGTGAACAGGTGATGAACCTGCTGACACGGGCCGCGCGGGAATCGGGTGCGGCAGTGGTGCTGGTGACCCACGAAGCGCGGGTCGCCGCCTACGCCGACCGCGAGGTCGTGCTCCGCGACGGCCGCGCCCAGCTCGCCGAGGTGGCCCGATGACGACTGCGCGGGATTGGTTGCGGAACCTGGCCTTCGGGTTCCGGCTGGCGATCAGCGGCCGACGGCCGTGGGGGCGGCTGGCGGTCACCGGCGTCGGCATCGGGCTCGGCGTGGCGTTGCTCTTGGCGGCGGCCGCGATACCGCACGCCTACGAAGCCCGTGCGGCGCGCGAGAACACCAGAACCGCGAGTACCGATGGGACGGACCCGTCGGCCGGTGTGCTCGTCGCGCATACATCTGTGCAGTACCGGGGCGAGGGGATCGGCGGCATGCTGGTGCAGAACCGGCGTGCGGACGCGCCGGTACCGCCTGGTCTGACCCGCAATCCCGGACCGGGCGAGATGGTGGTCTCCCCGGCACTGCGGGAACTGCTCGAAAGTCCCAGCGGTGAGCTGCTGAAACCGCGGTTGCCAGCCCAGATCGTCGGTGTCATCGGCGATGCGGGCCTGGTCAGCCCCGACGAGTTGCTCTACTACGCCGGGACGGATGCGCTCTCGCCGCAGAGCGCCCGCGTTGGCGGGGTCGTCGAGCACTTCGGCGAAGGCGGCGTTCGCGAACCGCAGTCGGCGTTCCCGACCGACGCCTGGTTCGTGCTCGCGCTGGGTCTCGCGGCGCTGCTGGTGCCGGTCGTCGTTTACGTGGCGGCGACCGCAAGGCTTGCCGAGACCGCGCGGCAACGCCGCCTGTCGGCGTTGCGGCTGATCGGGGCCAGCGGCAGGCAGGTCCGCCGGATGGCGGCTGGCGAAGCACTGGCGGGAACGCTGCTCGGGGTGGCACTGGGGTGGGTGCTGTTCTTGGGTGCACGCACCGCCGCGACCGATCGGCCCCTCATCCAGTCCGCCGTCTTCGCCTTCGACATCCAGCCCGTCTGGTGGCTCGCGGCGCTCGTCACGCTGGGCATCCCGGCCCTCGCGGTACTGGTCACGACCGCTTCGCTGCGGCACACGATCACCGAACCGCTGGAAGTCACGCGCCGAACGGTGTTCCGGCCGCGGCGGCTGGCCTGGCGTCTGGTGCCGCTGGTGATCGGTGCGCTCGGACTGCTGTGGCTCGCCGTCGACCAACCGGGCCGATCGAACCTGCTGCCGGTGTTCATCACGTCGGTCGTGCTGGTGCTGGTGGCGATTCCGGTGCTGTTGCCGTGGTGCGTCGAACGCGCGGTGGGCCGGTTGCGGGGCGGTGCGACGGCTTGGCAGCTGGCGGTCCGGCGACTGCAGTTGACCAGCGGCACGGCCGCGCGGTCGGTCAGCGCGATCGCCGTGGTGGTGACCGGGGTGATCGGATTGCAGACGGTGGTGGCGACCATCGACCGCGATCTCACCGCCTCGGCCGAACCCGTGCCACAGCCGCGTGAGTGGGGCAACGCGTCGATCATCACGGCACTGCCGACGAGTGCCGCAGCCCGCCAGCAGGCGGAACGCGAGCTGCGGGCGCTGCCCGGCGTTGACGATCTGCGCTCCGCGGTCCTCGCCGATTCCGAATACGACGACGCCACGATGCGCAGCTGGACGGTGGCCATCGGGGAGTGCGCTGAACTGGCGCGGTTCGTCGAGGTGCCGGATTGCCGCGACGGCGATGCGTTCGTGCCACACCTGCCCGACGGAGCACCGCGCCCCGGCGAACGGATCCGCCTCGCGAACGCCCAATACGACAGCGAGACTCCCGCGACCGACGGTCCGAGTTGGGAGGTCCCGGCGCAACTGCGCCCGGTGGCTGCCGTGGACGTGGTCCAGTACCGGGAAGTGGGACTGCTGCTGACACCTGCGGCGGCCACCGGCATCCCGGACGGCTCCCGCTACGTCGCCGTGCAGCTCAGGATCAACCCGACGGCCTCCCCGGACTTGATCGAGCACATCCGCAACATCGCGGCGGTGCGCCTGCCGGATTCGACGGTGGAGAACCAGACCGGTACGTCCTCGGCATCGAGGTCGGCAGCGGTGCCGTGGCTGGCCGCGGTCCGAGCCGCACTGCTGGCTGGCGCGTTGCTCACCTTCGCGCTGATCGGCTGCAGCCTGTTCGTCTCGGCAGCCGAACAGATCCAGGAACGGCGGCGTCCGCTGGCGGTGCTCGGTGCGGTCGGGGTGCGCCGCCGGACCCTGTGGTGGTCGCTGCTGCTGCAGAACGCGGTGCCGATGCTGGTCGCCACCGCGTTGGCCTCGGCCACCGGTGTGCTGCTCGGGGTACTGGTCGCAGCGGCCCTAGAAGTCGCCGACCAGTTGGCGTTCGACATCCCAGGCATGCTCGGCCTGTTCACCTTCGCCACCGCCGCGGTCCTGGTGGTAACAGCCCTGACCCTCCCATCGCTGAGCCGCGCCACCAACCCAACGGGCCTCCGCACCGAGTGACCCGCGGAGCTTCCCACTGAGTGAAGGGCACCTTTGACCGACATAGCCGGTCAATGGTGCCCTTCACTCGGTTTGTTGTACCTATGGTTTCAGTGGTGATCGAAGTTGGGCTTCATTCGGCGGTGGCGTGGGGCTGCAAGGTCTCGGGTTAGTGGTTAGGTTAGGCTTCGTTAAAGCGTTGATCGTTTTGCTGCGCTGACGAGTGCTCACCCGGAGTTCCCCGTATGACGATCTTGAGTCCGCCGCGGCCCGACCTGACCGAAGCTTCGCCGTTCCGGCTGTTCCGGATCGAGGTCGCCGAGGTGTGGCGGTTGAGCCGACACCTCGTCCGGATCACCTTCACCGGCCCCGAGTTGTCGGCGATGACCAGCGGCGGGCTCGACCAGCGCGTCAAGATGATCTTCCCGTTGCCGGAGCAGTCGGAACCGGTGGTGCCAAGCGGCACCCGGCCGTATCAGGCGCTGCGGGAGCTGCCGCCGGAGATCCGCCCGAAGCTGCGCAGCTACACGGTGCGCGCGCACCGGCCCGAGCGCGGCGAGTTCGACGTCGACTTCGTGCTGCACGGCGACATCGGTCCCGCCTCGGCGTTCGCCGGGCGGGCCAAGCCGGGGGACCGGCTGGTCGTGTACGCGCCGAACGCCGAATGCCCGGCTTCGCGGCGCAGTGGTGTGGAGTTCCGACTCGACGCGCTGCGCGGGTCGGCGCTGCTCGTCGGTGACGAGACCGCGTTGCCCGCGATCGGCGGCATCCTGACCGCACTGCCGGTTGGCGTGCGGGCCGCGGTCTACGTCGAGATTCCGGACGCGTCCGACGCGCAGCACCTCGCCAGCGCGGCGGACGTCGAGGTGCACTGGCTGCCGCGTGGTGATCGCCGCCCTGGCGCCGTGCTGCTGCCCGCCATCCGGGCGGCCTCGCTGCTCGGCGGCGATCGGTACGCCTGGCTCGCCGGTGAGTCCGCGATGGTCACTTCGGTCCGGCGCCACCTGCTCGACGAGCGGGGGTTCGACCGGGCTGCCGTGACGTTCATGGGTTATTGGCGCTACGGCAGATCCGAGGACGAACCGAGGGACTGAGCAACGGGCCGCGGAGATCATTTCCGCGGCCCTTTTCATGCGCTGACCAGAACTGATCGAGTCTGGCTCGTAGCTCTCCGTAGCCACCCAAAAGTGTGAGAGGTGGCTTATATCTCACTCTAGGTGATCGACTTTCGTCGGTAGTTGATTCATCGATCAAGATATGAACTGGTGAAACGACGCAATCGCGGCGATCTTGTCGATGTTTCTGTGACGATGGCCACTTGCTCACGGTTTGGTCTCAGGATTCCCGCTACGTAGCGTGGCCCCCCGTCGGCACCCCGAGCCGGCGAAGGCAACACCGGAAGTCCGCTACGCCGAACCCTGCCCCGCGGGCTTTCCGACCCCCGACAACGCGCATCGGGGCAGGGACCTGACGACCACCGGCGAACCCGGCGTCCGATCGAGACCGGACGGCCGCGCCGACGTCAGCGCAGGCGTTGCTGGAGACGAAACATGGCTAGCTCCCGAGGCAAGCACCGCAAGATCGCCACCGGCCGCAACATCATGCGGGTGGCCCTGGCCGGCGCCGTGGTCGCCGCGCCGTTCGCCCTGACCCTGCCGGCCAACGCGGCTTCGGAGTCCACTTGGGACGCTGTCGCGAAGTGCGAGAGCAGCGGCAACTGGAAGATCAACACCGGCAACGGCTACTACGGCGGCCTGCAGTTCAGCCAGTCCACCTGGTCCAGCTTCGGTGGTACCAATTACGCCTCGAACGCCGCGCAGGCCAGCCGTGAGCAGCAGATCGCGGTCGCCGAGCGGGTTCTGCAGGAGCAGGGGCCGGGCGCCTGGCCGGTGTGCTCGAAGAAGGCGGGCCTGACTGCTAGCGGCGGTGCGCAGCACCAGGACGTCTCGTCGGGCGGTGCCGCCAAGCAGGCCACCCCGAAGAGCGAGACCAAGACCGAGATCAAGAAGACCGTGTCGGTCGAGGGCACCTACACGGTGCAGGCCGGTGACACGCTCAGCGCCATCGGTGCGAAGTTCGACGTGAGCTGGCAGTCGGTCTTCGAGAAGAACCGCAACGCCGTCCGCGACGCCAACCTGATCTTCCCCGGTCAGCAGCTGACCGTGAAGTGACCCGCTCGGTCCGCGCGACCGGGCGATACGCAAGGGACCCCGCCTGCCTCTCTCCGGCGGGGTCCCTTGTTCTTCCTGATGGACGCCGCGGGTCACTTGAGCTTGCGGCGGCGCAGATCGCTGCGGATGTCCCAGGCGGTCCAGCTGATGCCCCCGACTGCGAGTCCGGTCATCAGGATCAGCACCAGAGCTTCGGTCACGGCGAGCTCCCTTCGGGTGGTGCAGTACCGATCGGGATCGTTCTGAGCCTAGCGACGGCTTCGATGATCGCCGTGCGTATTGCGGCATTGAACCTGATGAGGGGAAGCAGGCAAAGCGGAGTGGCGGCTTGACAGTGCTGAATTCCCTGTGCAGAAACCGAATTGACGCGCAATCTCAATCTGCCGCGACACTTCTGCTGATCCGACGCATTCACATTCCGTGTCAATGACTCAGCACTGAGGGTGAATGGTTCTCAGCGGGGTGATTCGTCGGCATGTTGGGACCGGGATCGACCCGCGGTGCCCTGGATCATGGCCGTGATCGAGTTCCGGCGCGCCTTCCGATGCCGGGATCGCCCCGAAACCGCAGAAAGGGGGCACCACGATGTCCTCCGGCCAGCACACCGAATTGGTCGAGCTTTCCACCTTGCACGGCTGGGTGGGACCGACGGCGATCGTCGCCGGTGTCCTGCTGTTGATCGTCGCGCTGTTTCGCCGAACCCGCGCCACACTGGCGAAGAAGCGACGGGCGGCGCGACCAAGTGCGGCCGATTGGTGGTGATGCGCCGCCCCGAGCCGACCTAGGCGCGCCGCGTGCGGCGTGCGCTGCGGGGGAGGGGACGCATGACCGACACCACACGAGACCCCGGCGAAGTGGCGGCGGCCGGTACATCGACCCGACGACCACCGGCCAGCCAGCGCTGGCGGGTGGTTCCCGGCCCAGCCGCCCCACCGACCCGCCGCACCCATCGGCTGGACCTGCGAACCACGATCGCGGTGGATCTGGGACGGCTGGCTTCGTCGATGTCGCGACGTCTCGGCCTGGGCAGTGGCGGGATGATCGGCGGTAGGTTGGCGCTCAGCGTACAACCGCGGGTGCTGCACCGGTTGGCGATCGGTCGGTGTGTCGTGATGGTCACCGGAACCAACGGCAAGACGACGACCACGCAGATGGTGGCCGAGGCGCTGCGCTCCCGGGCGCCGGCGGTCAGCAACGGCACCGGTGCCAACATGCTCGACGGTCACGTCGCCGCGCTGATGACCCGGCCGGACGCCCCGTTCGCCGCGCTGGAGGTCGACGAGCTGCACCTGGCGCGGGTGACCGGGGAGTTCGAACCCGCGACGATCCTGCTGCTCAACCTCAGCCGCGACCAGCTCGACCGGGTCGGCGAGATCCGCACCGTCGCCGCGAGTCTGCGCCGTGCGCTGGCACAGGCTCCCGGCACGCACGTGATCGCCAACCGCGACGACCCCAACGTCGTTTTCGCGGCCGCCGATCACCCGTCGGTCACGTGGATCTCCGGTGGGGTGCGGTGGAAGGACGACGCGTTGAACTGCCCGAGCTGCGGCACGTTCATCGGCGACATCGACCGGGCTTGGCGCTGCGCCTGCGGTCTCGCGCGTCCCGAGGCGGACTGGACGGTCACCGACGGCGCGGCGGTGGCCGCCGACGGCACCCGCGTCGAACTGGACCTGGCGCTGCCCGGTCACGTCAACCGGGTCAACGCGACCTTCGCGCTGGCCGCGGCGCTGCACCTGGGCTGCGACCGGGAGTCCGCGCTGGCGCGCATCCGCCGGATCTCGCAGGCCGCCGGGCGCTACGGCACGGTGCGGCTGGCGGGTCGGCCGGTGCGGCTGCTGCTGGCGAAGAACCCGGCGAGCTGGTTGGAGATGCTCGATCTGGTCTCCGGCGACGACCATCCGCTGGTGCTGGTGGTCAACAGCCGGGAGGCCGACGGGCACGACGTGTCGTGGCTGTGGGACGTCGACTTCGAGATGCTGCGCGACCGGCCGGTGCGGGTGGCGGGGGATCGGGCGCTGGATCTGGCGGTGCGGTTGCGCTACGCGGGGGTGCCCGGTGCGGTGGCCACCAGCGTGGACGACGCGCTGACCGGATCGGCCGGTGGCGTCGCGCACGTGATCGCCAACTACACGGCGTTCCGCGACCTCGTCGCCAGGAGTCGGCGATGACGCGCGATCGGGTCCGCCTCGCCCTGGTGCTACCGGACCTGCTGGGCACCTACGGCGATCGCGGCAACGTCATCGTGCTGGCGCAGCGGCTGAAGTGGCGCAACATCGACAGCGAAACGGTGACGGTGCTGTCCTCTTCGGACGCGGTGCCGGAATCCTGCGACCTGTACCTGATCGGCGGTGGTGAGGACGTCGCGCAGGTCGCGGCGGTGCGGTTCCTGCACCGCGGCCCGGGACTGCGGCGCGCGGTGGACCGCGGCTGCCCGGTGCTGGGCATCTGCGGCGGGTTGCAGGTGCTCGGGACGAGCTTCGTCACCGGCGACGGCGCGCGGCACGCCGGACTCGGCCTGGTCGACGCGGCCACCGAGCCCGGCGACGGGCGCGCGATCGGCGAGGTGACCACGCAGTCCACTGTGGGCGGTGTCGGCATGCTCACCGGATTCGAGAACCACCTCGGCCGAACCCGGCTCGGACCCGATTCGCAGCCGCTGGGCCGCGTGGTGCGCGGCACCGGAAACGGTCACGACGACGCCGAGGGTGCGGTCAGCGGGCACGTCGTGTGCACCTATCTGCACGGCCCGGTGCTCGCGCGCAACCCGAAATTGGCGGACCTGCTGCTGGAGTGGGCTCTCGGGGAGCCGCTGGAGCCGGTGCCGGACCCACCGGAGCTGCGGGCGCTGCGCGCCGAGCGGACTCGCCTGCACGTCCGAAACCGCAAATAGCATCGCCAGTCGCGGTTGGGGGGCAGCGGAACTCAGCGGCGGCCAGCGATGCGGGCCAACCGGTCGAGCGCCGGTTTGAGCTCTGGGGCGCGGACCAGCGCCAGCACGCCGAAGCTCACCGCCAGCACCACGACCGTGTGCACGACCAGCGAGAGCCACGCGTCGGCGATCGGTTCGAGCGGGCCGAGAGCGCTGTGCAGCCCGATGATCGCCAGGACCGAGCAACCGCAGCCGAGCAGGGTGGCGACGAGTGCGCGCAGGATGCCGACCAGCGTGCGCCAGGTCCGCAGCCGACCGACCCGGTGCCGCAGCCAGACCTGGCCGACGATCGCGCCGACCACGAAACTGGCCGACATCGCAGCGGTGACCCCGATGACCAGGTCGCGCGGATCCAGCACGGCGAGGGCCGCGTAGCACAGCACGCAGCGCACCGCCACCATGATCACGTTGATCCAGGTCGGCGTGCGGGCGTCCTTCATCGCGTAGAAGGCGCGCAGCTGAAGCATCGTGATCGCGAAGGCAACGACGCCGAGCGCGGCGGCCGCCAGCGCCCAGCCGAGCCGGTCGGCGGCGGCCACATCGCTGGCGCCCAGCGAGAAGAACGCCACGCCGATCGGACCGCCGGCCACCACCAGCAGCGCGCTGATCGGCATCAGCAGCACCGCGCTCATCCTGGTGCCCAGCGACACGTCGCCGACGAATTCGCCGGTGTCCCCGGCCGCGGCGGCTCGGCTGATGCGGGGCATCAGCGCGGTGAGCAGCGAAACGCCGAGCACTCCGTAGGGGACCTGGGACAGCAGCCAGGCGTAGTTGAAGGTCGTCACGCTGCCGGTGGTGCCCTGTCCGGTGACACGGGTGATCACCACCATGCCCACCTGGCTGACCAGCGTGTAGAGCACGACCCAAGCGGCGAGTCCGCCGAACTCCGACAGCCTGCGGTCCCAGCCCCACCGCCAGCGGAACCGGAATCCGCTGTGGCGCAGCGAAACGGCCATGATCAACATCTGGGCGGCGATGCCCAGCGCGGTACCGATGCCGAGAACCAGCAGCTTCGGCTCGCCCATGCGCACCGGGTGGGTGGAGATCTCGCCGGGCAGCAGCGCGTACACCACAACTGTGGCGATCACGACGACGTTGTTGAGCACCGGAGCCCAGGCGGGCGTGCCGAACACGCCGCGGACGTTCAGGATCGCCTGCAGCAGCGCGGACAGGCCGTAGCAAATGATGCCGGGCAGCAGCAGGTAGGCGAATGCGGTGGTCAGCGCCGCGTTGGCGCGGGTGTCGGGGCCGAGGTAGAGCTCGGTGAGCAGCGGAGCGGCGGCCACTGCGGCCGTGGTGGCGACGAGCAGCAGCACCCCACCCATGGTGATCATCCACTGCGCGTACGCCTCGCCCCGCCGACCGCCCTCCTGTTGCGCCCGCACCAGCAGCGGCACCGCGATGCTGGTCAGCACGCCTCCCAGCAGCAGTTCGTTGACCACGGTCGGCAGCGTGTTGGCGACGGTGTAGGAGTCGTTGACCATGCCCAGTCCGAGCACGGCCACCAGCAAGACCTTCGCCAGCAGACCGCTGATCCGGCTGACCGCGGTGGCCACCGCCATCGCTGCGCTGGCACGGGCCAGTGAGGTGCCGCGAACCCGCGATTCGGCCTGATCGACCACGTCGCTCCCCAGTTCTCAAAGCCTGCGCCGACCGTGCCACGAAATGACCGCCATCGCCGTGCGAGGCCGACTCGTGGCAACCTGATCACACCGAAGGGGAACGGAGACGGCGATGATCGTGGTCGGCGGGCTGCTGCTGGTGGCCGGGTTGGTCGTGGCGGTTGTGACCGGTGGGGACGTCGCTGGCGGCTGGTTGCTGCCTGTCGGTCTGATCGCCGCTGGGCTCGGCGCGCTCGTGGCTGGTGTTGTCGCGGCGGCTCGGCGCCGCGTTCCGATGCGGGCGGCGATCCGCGCGCACCGGGCGGCGCCGGTGGGCAGCCCCGTGCGGCGCGCCCGCGCGGTCCCGGCGATGGTGTTGGCCACCGCCCGAGGGCGCAATCCCGCGTTGCCGCGCTACCAACTGGTGCTCTGGCTGGTGGCGGTGGCCTACCTGATCTCGCCGATCGATTTCATCCCGGAGTTCCTGCCACTGCTGGGCATCGGCGACGACATCGGCGTCGGTACCTGGCTGCTGACCAGCATGTACGCCGAAGCGGGCAACTACCTGGCGGTTCGGGATTCCTCCCGCGAGGTGGACGCGGGGTAGCCGTCACGCGGCGGCGGCAGTGGGTTGGGCCGCGGCCCGGTGGCGTCCGAAGAGGGCGTGGTCGATCGACCAGTTGCCGCCGTTGAAGCCCAGCGCCAACGCGGCGACGCCGATGGCCAGCACCAGCTCGAAGCCCGTGGGCGCGAACAGTCCGAAGGGCAGGTGCACCAGGAAAAGCGCGCCCGCCATCTCGACGGCCACCAGCACGCCGACCAGCGGCAGCAGCAGCCCGACGATCAGCATGGCGCCGCCGACGAGTTCCACCAGGGCGGCGTACCAGGCGGCGACGTGCGGCAGCGGGATGCCCAAGCTGGTGAAGCCCTGCGCGACACCGGCCACCCCGAAGTCGACGATCTTCTGCCAGCCGTGGGCGAACAGGATGACTCCGATACCGAGCCGTCCGATGAATGCGAAGAAATCGCGAACGACGTTCATGGTTCCCCCCGTGTCATGCGCAGACCTCCCGACGGGGCGAGGTCGGTACCACCAGTGTGGTGCTCGGCCGAGCACCAGTCATCTCGATGCTTCGCGGCAGCGAGCGCCAGGGTTTCTGCCGATCCAGGGCTTGGTATATCAAGATATGATATCTCAGAATGACTCATCGGCCCGTGCGCCGACACCGCAGTCGAACCAGCAGCGCCGCTGATCGGGGACCACGATGAGCCAGCAGTTGTCCAGCGACGATTCCCAACGACCGGCCGAGCCCGACCTGCCCAAGGGGTTCTTCTCCTACCTGCGTTCCTTCGGCCCAGGCATCGTGGTCGCGATGAGCTGGGTCGGCACCGGCGACCTGATCGACAACTCGGTGGCGGGCGGCAACTACGGATACGCCCTGCTCTGGGTGCTGCCGCTCGCGGTGGTCCTGCGATTCGTCTTCGTCAACGCGCTGGGCAAGTACGTGCTGTTCAACGTCCGCGACGATCCGAGCCTCATCCGCGGCTTGGCGCGGCTGCACCCGGCGATGGGATGGCTGCTGCTGATCTCCTTCGTGCTCTACACCCACCTGCTCATGTCGTTCAGCCTCAGCGCGGTGGGCGTGGCCGTCAGCGGTCTGACCGGTGGCGCGGTGTCGCCGTTCGTCGGGGCGCTGATCGGCGCCGCCTCGGTGTTCCTGGTGACCGCGCGAGGCGTCTACCAGGTGTTGGAGAACGTGCTCAAGGGCGTGCTGGCCATCAAGGTGGTGACCTTCATCGTGGCCATCGCCCTGGTCGGCGTCAGCTGGAAAGCGATGCTCGGCGGTCTGGCGTTCGACTTCCCGGAGCGCAGCGGCCCGTTCGACGCCACGCTCGTGGCGGCCAGCCTGGTGCTGGCCACCATCGGGTCGATGGCCAACCTGTTCTACCCGGAGTTCCTGCGCGAGAAGGGCTGGCTGGCACCGCGTTATCGGCGGTTGCAGCAGTACGACCTGCTGTTCGGTTCGATCGTGGTGCTGTTCCTCGGCGGAGTCGTGTGGGTGCTCGGGGCCGAGGTGCTGCACGGCGGCCAGGGCGTGTCGGAGGCATCCGACATCGCGGATGCGCTCGCCTCTGCCATCGGCCCGGTGGGTGCGTTCATCTTCTACTTCGGACTGTTCGGAGCGGGCTGGACGGTCGTGGCCGGCTCGGTGTTCGCGCTCGGCAAGATGGTCGTCGAATCGCTGCATGTGGTGCGTCCGCAGCGAGAGGGCCGCTATCCGGAACGCGGCAAGGATCCGGTCTACATCGCGGTGGTGATTTGGGGGCTGTCGGCCGTGCTGTGGTCCCTGCCCGGCGGGCCGGGATTCATCCCGCTGGTGGTGATCGCGCACGTGCTGACCGCCCCGTTCCTGGTGCTGATCGTGATCGGGGTGATCACGCTGCTCAACAGCAGGCACTCGATGGGACCGCACCGGAACTCCTGGAAGGAGAACATCGCCCTGGGACTGGTCGCGGCGCTGGTCTGCATCGCCGCCGTGCAGGGCTTCGTCCAAACCTTCGCCCCGCTGTTCTGAAGCCCCCCCGCCCGGTATGGGCGCTCTCCGATCAGGTGAAGAGTGAAGGGCACCATTGACCGACTATGCCGGTCAAAGGTGCCCTTCACCTCGTCCGCATCGTTGTGGCGGGGTGGGTGTGGGCCTGGCTTCCGTGACGTGAAAGCACTCTCGCTTGGTTGCGGTGCCGCGCGGCATCGTGAGAGCTGCCGCGGGTCAGCGCGATCACCACGGTTCTGCGGCGCCCGCGCAGTCCTTTCCCGCGCCGACCGGAGCATCCGGGCGTCGCGAACAGACCCGATCACAGGAACGGGGCCTCAATGAGCATGACCACGCGTGCTGCCATCTGCCGGGAACCCGGTCGCCCGTGGGAGATCACGGACATCGAGCTGGACGAGCCGAAGGCCAACGAGGTCCGGATCAAATTTTACGCGGCCGGGTTGTGCCATTCCGACGACCACATCCAGAAGGGCGACGCGCGGATGCGTTTCCCGGTGGTCGGCGGCCACGAAGGTGCCGGTGTCGTCGATGCGGTGGGCGAAGGCGTGACACGGTCGCGGTCGGCGACCACGTGGTGTGTTCCTTCATCCCGGCCTGCGGCTCTTGCCGCTACTGCTCGACGGCGCGGCAGAACCTCTGCGACTCCGGGAAGAACGCCGCCACCGGCATGTTCCTCGACGGGACGTACCGGTTCCACCTCGACGGCGAGGACCTCGGCGGTCTCTGCGTGCTCGGGACGTTCTCCCAGTACGCGGTCGTCTCCGAGTTCTCCGTCATCCCGATACCCGACGACATCCCCTTCGAGATCGCCGCGCTGGTCGGCTGCGGCGTACCGACGGGCTGGGGTTCGGCGGTGCACGCCGCAGGAGTCCGGCCCGGCCAGACCGTGGTGATCTACGGCGCTGGTGGAGTCGGCAGCAATGCTGTGCAGGGTGCGCGGTTTGCTGGGGCGAAGAATGTTGTGGTGGTTGATCCCGTGGAGTTCAAGCGGGATATGGCGAAGGTTTTTGGTGCTACGCATGCGTTTGCTGATGCGCAGTCGGCGCACGAGTTCGTCGTGGAGACCACCTGGGGCGAGCTCGCCGACCACGCGATCATCACCGTAGGGGTGCTGCACGACGAGGTCATCGAACGCGCCATCCAGGTGGTCGGCAAGAGCGGCCAGGTCACCATCACCGCGGTCGGCAACGGCTCGATCTCCGGTCCCGCCGGGATGTTCATCGGCTACCAGCGGCGCGTGCAGGGCGCGATCTTCGGTGCCTGCAACCCGTTGTTCGACGTTCCCCGGCTGCTGGGGCTGTACCGCTCCGGTGATCTCAAGCTGGACGAGCTGATCACCCGCAAGTACCGGCTCGACGAGGTCAACCAGGGTTATCAGGACATGTTGGACGGCAAGAACATCCGTGGCGTGATCATCCACGAGCACTGAGGAGCCAATCCAGGTGGATCCGGGAATGCGGATCGCGCAAGAGGAAATCTTCGGTCCGGTGCTGTCGGTGATCCCGGTCGACGGCGAGGAGGAGGCGTTAGCGGTGGCCAACGGAACGAACTACGGCCTGGTCGCTTCGGTGTGGACCCGAGACATCGGCCGGGCGGTGCGCATGTCGCGCGGGCTGCAGGCCGGACAGGTCGCGTTGACTTCCTCTCCACGCCTAAAGGCGGGGGATTCCAACCCTCACAGGTTGGGTTTCCTGCTTCGCAGCCGACTGCGTGCGAGCAAAATCGCTCCGACTTACACCGGCTCCGCAGGCATCGCCGGGGGTTTGCCCGGCTACGGCAAGACCTGCCGCAAGGATGTTCTTCGCGGCGTTGTGGTCCCGGTCGTGCCGGGTGCCGCAGTCGGGGCACGTCCAGTGCCTCACCGACAGTGTCAGGTTGTTCAGCAGGTTCCCGCACGCGGAGCACGTCTTGCTGGACGGGTACCAGCGGTCGATCACCACGACGCGCTTTCCCGCGCGTTGGGCCTTGTACTCAAGTTGGCGCCGGAACTCACCCAGCGCGGCGTCCATGATCGCACGGTTGAGGCCGGATTTGGCGCGGACGTTGCGGCCGGGCTTGTCGACGGTGCCCTGGGCGCCGTGGGTCATGCCCGCGACGTTGAGGTCCTCAATTGCGATGAGGTCGTGCCCACGCACCAGGCGGGTGCTCGTGCGGTGCAGGAAGTCTTGGCGCGCGGCGCGGATCTTGCGGTGGGCACGGGCGACCTTGTTCTTGGCTTTGCGGCGATTCGCCGACCCGCGCTGTTTGCGGGCCATCCGGCGCTGGTAGCGGGCGAGGTTTCGGGCCTTGCGTTTCAGATTCCGGGGGTTGGCGATCTTCTCCCCGGTGGACAAGGTGGCGAAGTCCTTCACTCCGAGATCCACACCGACCACGCTGCCGATCTCCGCCAGGGGGTCGGGGTCGTCGGTATCGACAGCGAACGACACGTACCAACGCCCGTCCGGTTCCCGAGACACGATGACCATTGTCGGGTTCAGGGTCGCCAGGGTCTCGGTGTCCCAGGACCACACGAACTCAAGCGGTTTCGCGTGTTTGGCAAGCGTCAACCGGCCGTCACGCAGGCTGAACGCCGAACGGGTGTAGTGCGCGCACTGGCGCCCGTTGCGGGATTTGAAACGCGGGTACTTCGCGCGTCCGGCGAAGAAGTTCGCGTAGGCGGCGTGCTGATGCCGCAACGTCTGCTGCAACGGCACGCTCGACACCTCCGACAGAAACGCCAGGTCCTCGGTCTTCTTCCACGCCGTCAACGCGGCGTCGGTCTCCCTGTAGGACGTCTTGGTGCCGTGGGCGTGGTAGGCGCGGTGCCGCTGACTGAGGGTCTTGTTCCAGACCAGGCGTACACAACCGAACGTGCGGCCCAGCTGGGCCGCCTGCTCGGAGTCCGGGTAAGCCCGAACCTTGTACGCCGTCCTCATACAGATCATTTTCCAGGTAGTACCGACACGAGTAAGGAACGGGCTTGATGGTTACCGCTGGGCGCGTGAGCAGGAACTTGACGTGCTTCCTCCCCACGGATAAATCCGGGGGCCTCCGCACTACGGATTTTCGGTGAAGACGGTGTCGATCCGTGGCGCCGCGTGACGGAGACGGGATCCGGATGCGGGTGCTCATGGAGCCCCGGCACGGATCCCGCTACGACGACATCCTCGCCCTCGCGTTGGCGACCGAACAGGCGGGTTTCGAAGCGTTCTTCCGCTCCGACCACCTCTTCGGCGTCGACCCCGACGACCGGACCTACCGGCCGACCGACTGCTGGACCACCCTGGGCGGATTGGCCCGCGAAACCAAGCGGGTCCGGCTCGGATCGCTGGTCACCGCATCGACCTTCCGCAACCCGGGACTGCTCGCGAACATCGTCGCCTCCGTGGATGAGATGAGCGGCGGCCGAGTGGAGTTGGGCATCGGAACAGGTTGGTACGCCCGCGAACACGCCGCGTTCGGGATGCCCTTCCCCACGACCGGCGAACGGTTCGACCGGTTCGAAGAACAACTGGCCATCATCACCGGACTCTGGCGGACACCGCCGGGGGAGGATCCGGGATTCTCCTTCGACGGCAAGCACTTCCGCGTCGAATCCAACCGAACTCCGCCACAGCCGACGCAGTCCCCGCACCCGCCGATCATCATCGGCGGCACCGGACCGAAGCGCACCCCGGCCATCGCGGCCAAGTACGCCAACGAGTTCAACGGCGCACTGGGCGGCGACCTGCGCGAGCGGTACGCGATCTTCGGGAGGGCCTGCGAGGCGATCGGCCGCGATCCGGACGAGGCGCGGCGCTCCGCCGTGCTGCCGGTGGCGTGCGGATCCGATCTCGACGAGGCGCGGCGTCGGGCATCGATCATCGGCTCGGAGCGGATGCGCGCCGAGGCGGCGATCGGATCCCCGGAACAGGTCACCGAGCGTGTCATCGGGCTCGGCGAGGCTGGCGCCGACACCGTCTACCTGCACATCTACGACATCCACGACCTCGACCACATCGCGCTGCTCGGCGCGGAGGTTCTGCCGCACGTCACCGGTGCGGCTCGGCAGGAAACGGGGGCCACCACATGAGCATCACAACCCGTGCCGCCATCGCACGCGGCCCGCACCTGGGATGGGAACTCACCGATCTGCAGCTCGACCCGCCCAAGGCGCACGAGGTGCGGGTGAAGTTCGCGGCCTCCGGCCTGTGCCATTCCGACGACCACATCACCCAGGGCGACGCACCGGTGCGCTTCCCGATGGTCGGCGGACACGAGGGCGCGGGCGTGGTCGATGCCGTGGGTCCGGACGTGCGCCGGGTGAAGCTCGGCGACCGCATCGTCTGCTCCTACATCCCGGCCTGCGGTGCCTGCCGACCGTGCTCGACGGGGCACCAGAACATGTGCGTCAAGGGACTCAACGCGGGCACCGGCATGTTCCTCGACGGCACCTTCCGGTTCCACCTCGACGACGAGGACCTCGGCGGGTTCTGCTCGCTGGGCACGTTCTCCCAGTACGCGGTGGTGTCGGAATGGGCCTGCGTCCCGCTCGCCGACGACATCCCCTTCGAGATCGGCGCGCTGGTCGGCTGCGGGGTGCCCACGGGTTGGGGTTCCGCGGTGTACGCGGCCGAGGTGCGGGCTGGTGACACCGTGGTGATCTACGGTGCTGGTGGGGTGGGTAGCAATGCTGTGCAGGGTGCGCGGTTTGCTGGGGCGAAGAATGTTGTGGTGGTTGATCCCGTGGAGTTCAAGCGGGATATGGCGAAGGTTTTTGGTGCTACGCATGCGTTTGCTGATGCGCAGTCGGCGCACGAGTTCGTCGTGGAGACCACCTGGGGCCAACTCGCCGACCGCGCCATCTGCACTCCGGGCGTGGTGACCGAGGAGATCGTGAACTCGGCCGTGCAGGTCGTCGGCAAGGGCGGCAAGGTC
The DNA here is from genome assembly GCF_052246905.1 of Saccharopolyspora antiqui. Classification (NCBI taxonomy): domain Bacteria; kingdom Bacillati; phylum Actinomycetota; class Actinomycetes; order Pseudonocardiales; family Pseudonocardiaceae; genus Saccharopolyspora; species Saccharopolyspora antiqui. Next base: position 73,699 of record NZ_JBQQBO010000016.1, on the reverse strand, counting down.
GTCATCACCGCCGTGAGCAAACTCGGTGACAACGCGGTGCACGTCCACGCGGGGAACATGATCAGCTACCAGCGGCAGGTGCGCGGCGCGCTGTTCGGCGACTGCAACCCGCTCTACGACATCCCCCGCCTGCTGGGGCTGTACCGGTCCGGTGATCTCAAGCTGGACGAGCTGATCACCCGCAAGTACCGGCTCGACGAGGTCAACGATGCCTATCGGGATCTGGCCGACGGCAAGAACATCCGCGGCGTCGTCGTGCACGAGCACTGAGCGTCCCTCGCATCCTGGAGGAATCCGTTGGTCACACCGAGCTTCGTCGCCGTCGAGGATCAGGATGCCGTCACCGAGCTGCTCCGTGCGCAGCTCGACGGGCTGCCCGCGCGATCCCCGGTCTATGCCGATCTCTTCGCCGAGCACGGGGTGACGCCGTCGACGTTCGCATCGCTGGACGACCTGGCGAAGTTTCCGTTCACCACCAAGCAGATGCTGCGCGATTCCCAGGCGGACGCCCCGCCGCTGGGCAGGCATGCCGCCGTGGACATGACCGAGGTCATCAGGGTGCACGCCTCCACCGGCACCACTGGCAAGCCGAGCTGGGTCGGGGTGACCCGCCGGGACGCTGCGGCCTGGACCGACATGGTCACCCGCGCATTCCGGACCATGGGCGCAAGTCGCGAGGACGTGGTGCTGCACGCCGCGGGACTGACGCTGTTCGTCGGCGGTCTGCCGATCCGGGACGCCTTCGAGCGGATCGGGGCCACCTTCGTCCCGATCGGCACCGGCGCGTCGGAGAAGGCGGTGCTGGCGTTGGAGACGTTGGGCGTCACGGCGCTGCACTCGACGCCCTCCTACGCCCGGTACCTGGCGGAGTACCTGCGCGCTCGGGGCCGGGATCCGAAGGAGTTCGGCCTGCGCAAGATCTTCGTCGGCGGCGAGCCCGGCGGCGGGGAACCGGCGTTCCGCCAGCACGTGGAGCAGGAATGGGGTGCGCCGGTCGCCGAAGGGCTGGGCAACGCCGACATGGCGCCGGTGCTCTTCGGTGAGGTACCTGGCAGTTCGGGCATGCGCTTCACCGGCGGACGGCACGTCTTGGTCGAGTTGATCGACCCGGAAAGCGGCGCACCGGTCGCGGCCGAGCCCGGCGCCACCGGCGAACTCGTCTACACCTCGGTCGACCGGGAATGCTGCCCGCTGGTGCGGTTCCGCACCAGCGACCGGGTGCTGGTCACCGGGCTCGCCGACGACGGCGCCCCGCTGATCCGCTGCTTCGGCCGCACCGACGACATGCTCATCGTGCTGGGCGTGAACGTCTTCCCCTCCGCGATCCGCGACATCATCCAAGCCCTGCACCCGCGCACCACCGGAGCGATGCAGATCCTGCTCTCCGAAGAAGGTCCGCGCGTCGAACCGCCGCTTCGGGTGGAAGCCGAGTGGGGCGAGCAACCCGGCGACCGGGACGAGCTGGTCCGCGAGCTGGAGACGCTGATCCGCTCCCGCCTGTCGGTGCGCGCGGCGGTCACGCTCGTGCCGCCCGGTTCGATCGAGCGCTCCGAGGCGAAGACCCGTCTCACCCGGCGCACGAGCTGAAGGAGGTAACCAATGCCCAACGCCATCCTCGACCCCACCGGGCGGGCTGCCACCCAGGCCACCGCGGCGACCGCGACAAGAGCTCCCACGACAAGGGCCCCCATGACAAGGGCCCCCATGACAAGGGCGCAGCGCCGCCGAAACCTCGCGGGCGCCCGGATCGGCCTGCTGGAGAACACGAAGCAGAACGCCGCGCTGCTGCTGACCGAACTCGGCGAGCTGCTGGTCTCCGAGCACGGTGCCAGCGCGGTGGTGCTGATGCGCACCAAGACCGCGTTCGCCCAGCCCGCACCCGCGGAGCTCATCGCCGAGTACGCCCGCGAATGCGATGTGGTGATCACCGGCGTCGGCGACTGCGGATCGTGCAGCGCATCGGCCGTGGCCGACGGAATCCTCTTCGAGCGGGCGGGCCTGCCCGCCGCGGTCATCTGCAGCGACGCGTTCATCGCGACGGCCGATGCGATGGCCGAGCTGCGCAGCGCACCGGGCTACGAATACGTCACCACCGAGCACCCGGTCGCGATCCTGACGCAGCAGCAGGTCCAGGACCGCGCGAAGGACGTGCTGCCGGGTGTCGTCGCACTGTTCACGGCGGCGGGATCGTGACCGCCGCGCACGACCCGGACCTCGCGCAGGCCGCCATCGAGTACTGCTACGAACAGGACTGGTCGGACGGCCTGCCGCTGGTACCGGCCTCGCAGCCGCTGGTGGACCGGTTCCTCGCCACCGTCGATCTGCCGCGCGACGCGGTGATCGGGCGGCTGCCGCAGCTCGACCGCGTGGTCACCGTCGAGCTGGCCGCGATCAACGCCGCCATGGCGGGCTGCAAACCGGAGTACTTCCCAGTGGTGCTCGCCACGTGGGAGGCGTTGATGCGGGAGCGGGCCGCCAGCGGCGGCGGCTGGCAGTCGACGAGCGGACCGGCCCCGCTGATCATCGTCAACGGACCGGTCCGCGAGAAGCTCGGATTCAACTCGACCGGCGGGGTGTTCGGACCGGGATTCCGGGCGAACGCCACCGTCGCGCGGGCGATCGGGCTCATCGTGCGCAACGTCTTCGGCATCCACCCGCACGTGCTGGAGCAGGCCACCCAGGGACTTCCCGGCCGTTGGTCGATCTGCCTGGCCGAGAACGAGGAGGAGAGCCCGTGGGAGCCGCTGGCCGAGGAGGCCGGGCTGCCCGCCGGGACTTCGGCGGTGTCGGCGACCCTGCTGCGCACCTGCGAGTTCGTGGACAACCGGCACACCAGCAGCGCCGAGCAACTGCTCGCCGACTTCGCCGACACGATTTCCCGCACCGGCGCGTGGATCTTCCGGCACGCCTCGGCGGGCATCGTGTTCTGCCCGGAGCACGCCCAGTTGCTCGCCGGTGCGGGATTCGGCCGCGCCGAGGTGCGCGGCTGGCTGTCCGACCACTGTGGACGGACGGTGGACGAGTTGGCTTCGGTCGGCAAGGACGGGCTCGGTGACAACGGGGTCCGGCACGCCAGCGGAACGCGCAGCGCCGACTTCGACCGGCTGCTGCCGTCTGCCGACCCGAAGAACCTGCTCATAGCCGTGTCCGGGGCGCGAAACGCCGGGATTTCCATGGTGGTGCGGCTGTTCGCCGATTGGTCCGGCACCGCCGTCGGGATCGAGTCCGCCACCACGGCCACATCCGTTGCCCACGACGCAGTAGGCACCACGAAGGAGACCCGATGAGCGACATGGTCCGAGCCGCAGTCCAGGTCGGCCCCCGGCAGATCGAGCTGCGCGAGTTCCCCCGGCCACGGATCGGGGACGACGACGGCCTGCTTCGCGTCGAGGCCAACGGCATCTGCGGCAGCGACGTCGAAATGTACAAGGGCCATCTGCGGATGGGCCAATACCCGGTGATCCCGGGGCACGAGCCGCTGGGCATCATCGAGGAGATCGGCGAAACCGCCGCGAAGCGGTGGGGCGTGCAGCCCGGCGACCGGGTGGCGCTGGAGGTCATCGTGCCGTGCCGGGTCTGCCACGACTGCCTGATCGGGCGCTACCAGTCCTGCCGCAACCGCACCATCGGCCACGGGGTGACCGGGCTGGGCACGCCGCCCGGCCTGTGGGGCGGGCTGGCCGAATACCTGTACCTCACGCCCAACGCCATCCTGCACAAGGTCGACAACCGGCTGCCCGCCGAACTGGCGGTGATGTTCAACCCGCTCGGCGCCGGGGTGCGCTGGGCAGCCCACCTCGGGGACGTCCAGCTCGGCGACACGGTGGTGGTGCTCGGCTGCGGCCAGCGGGGGATCGCCTCGGTGATCGCCGCCCGCGCCGCCGGTGCCGGGACGATCATCATCACCGGCCTCGCCTCCGACGCGCACAAGTTGGCGCTGGCCAAGGAATTCGGCGCGGACCACACCATCGTCGTCGACGGCGACGAGGCGGAGGACACCGTCGAGCGGGTCCGCGAGATCACCGACGGCGCGATGGCCGACGTCGTCCTCGAACTGACCCCGATGGCCACCGGACCGGTCACCGACGCGCTGCTGGCCGCGCGGCACGGCGGCCGCGTCGTGCTGGCCGGGCTCAAGGGCAACCGCGACGTGCCGGTGCGCACCGACCTCATCATCAACCGGGCCCTGCACGTCATCGGCGCCTTCGGCGTCGACGCCGGGTCCTACGCCGAGGCGATCGCGATCATCGAGTCCGGGCGTTTCCCGCTGGAGAAGCTGCACACGCATTCGTTCGGCCTGGACGACACCGCGCTGGCGATGGACACCCTCGCCGGTGACGTGGCAGGCGATCCCGCGGTGCACGTCTCGGTTCATCCGCACAGCTGACGGAGGTCCGCGTGCTCGTCGACGCCCACGCCCACCTGTTGCCCTACGACTACCCGGCCGACGCGCCCGAGTGCTTCCCCCGGATGCAGCCGGTCGACGGCGACACGGCCCGGACGTTGCTGTTCGGGGCGACCAAGTTCCGCGCTCGTGACGTGTTCTTCAACGCCGAACGCCGCATCGAGGCGCAGGACGCCTCCGGCGTCGACGTCGAGGTGCTCACGCCGATGCCGCCACTGCTGCGCTACGACCTCCCCGCCCGGGACGGGGCGTCGCTGGCCCGGCACGTCAACGAGTTCACCGCGACCCTGTGCGCCGCCCACCCGAGCCGCCTGATCGGCTTCGGCATGGTCGCCCTGCAGGATCCGGACACCGCCGCCAAGGAGCTGACCGCGATCCGGGACCAGGGCCTGCGCGGTGTGGAGATCGCCTCCAACATCGCCGGTGCCTCGATCGGCGACGAACGGTTCCTGCCGTTGTTCGCCGAGGCGGAGCGGCTGGGACTGCCGATCTTCGTGCACGCCATGCCGACGGCGACCGACCGGCTGCCCGCGGGCGCGATGGGCACCTACGTGGTCGGCATCGAAGGCGCGCTGGCGGCCGCTTCGCTGGTCACCGGCGGAACCGCCGCGAAGTGCCCGGAGCTGCGCATCGCGTTCAGCCACGCGGCCGGCGGATACCCGTTGATGCTGCCCCGCGCCCAGTACTTCTGGGGCGGTTCCTGGAACGAGGAACCGCCGGTGCCCGAACGTGCCGTCATGCCGGATGACGGTCCGTCACCGCTGGAGTACGCGCGCCGCTTCTACTACGACTCGCTGGTGTTCGACCGGCGCGCCCTGCGGTACCTGATCGACCTGTTCGGGGCCGACCGCCTGCTGGTCGGCTCGGACTTCCCGGCCATGCCGCGCGAAGACCCCGCCGGGGCCACCCTGCGGTCGATGGATCTTCCCGAGGACGTGCTGGCGAACATCACCTGGGACAACGCCTTCCGATGGCTGGGGATCGACCCGGTGCGATCCCCAGGCAGGTGATCACACGCGCGGCGTCGGCCGCTCCGGTACGGCCTCGACCTGCCGGTGCGGCCGAAGTGCGCGTGAGATCGATCGGGAGGCCTGGGTGAGCAGGGCCGCCAGCTCGCGCGGGCGGGCGTCCTCGGTCTCCACCACGACGCTGATCGCCGCGGTGATCTCGCCGTCCGGGCCGAGCACGGGCACCGCGACCACCAGGTCGGGCAACGTGATCTGCCCGCGCGCCACCGCCACACCGGTCTGCCTGACGTGCGCGAGCCTGCGGCGCAACTCGGCCGGATCGACCACGGTCAGCTGGGTGAAGCGCTCCAGCGACGACTGGAGCACCTGCTCCTGCAGATCGGCTGTGGCGTGGGCGAGGAGCACGAGACCGGTGCCGGTGGCGTGCATCGGCCAGCGGTCGCCGACGCGGCTGCTGACCGGATTGCGCACCCGCGCGCGCAGCGCCTCGACGTAGACGACCTCCAGGCCGTCGCGCACCGCGAGATGGACGTTGCCCCGGGTTATCTGGTGCAGATCTTCGAGGTAGGGGAACGCCGCCTCGCGCAGCTCCAACCCGCGCGGCGCGAGGGCGGACAGTTCGAGCAGCCGCAGCCCGACGGAATAGCGGCCGTCGGCGCCGCGCTCCAGCGCTCCCCAACCCACGAGTTCCCGGACCAGCCGGTGCGCGGTCGGCAGCGTCAGCCCGGCCCGGCGGGAGATCTCGCTCAGCGACAGGGTGCGGTGCCGTGGCCCGAACGCGTCGAGCACGGCCAGCACCCGACCGGCCGCCGTCTGCCGCGGCGCTTCCGGTGGGTCAGTCGGCGTGGGTGTCCTCATCTCGGGTATCACTGCCATTCGCACCTCCGGGTCACCGGCGCGGGATATTGGGAATCGGTCGCACTCTCACTCGACTGATGGGCTCGACTCATGGGCTCGACTGGCGGGTCGTCCAAGGGCGCGGCTAGCTGGGTGGCGCGATCAGTCCTTCCCGGATGGCCACCAGCGCCGCTTGGGTTCGCGAGGACAGCTGGAGCTTCGCGAGGACATGGCTCACGTGGGTTCGGGCGGTGCGCTCGCTGATGTAGAGCTCCGCGGAGATCTGCCGGTTGGACATGCCCTGCGCCACGAGCGCGAGGATGCTGCGTTCCCGGAGGGTGAGGGCGGCCAGCCCGGTCGGCGGCGAGACGAGCCGACGGGTCAACCGACCGGCGACCGCCGGATCGAGCAGCACCTCGCCCCGCGAGGCGGCCCGGACGGCGGTCGCGATCTCGTCCGGGTCGGCGTCCTTGAGCAGGTACCCGGCGGCGCCCGCCCGCAAGGCGGCGTGCACCCGTTCGACCTCACCGAAGCTGGTCAGCACGACGATCCGCACGTCGGGGTAGCGCTCGACGATGGCCCGGATCGCACTGATGCCGTCCATCTGCGGCATCAGCACGTCCATCAGCACCACCTGGGGCGGTCGCTGTTCCTCGGCCAGCCGCGCGAGTTGTTCGAGGGCTTGTGCACCGTTGGCCGCCTCGGCGGCGAGTTCGATGTCAGGGGTGCTCTCCAGGTAGGCCGCCAACCCGCGGCGCACCACGGCGTGGTCGTCGACGACGAGCACGCGGATGAGTTCTGGCTCGGTCATGGTCGACTCACCGTCCGCCGCCGTGCGCAGCGGGTAGTCGGACCCGCACCCGGCAGCCGCGGTCCGCGTTGTCGATCTCCATGTGGCCTCCCCACCGTTGTGCCCGTTCTGTCATCGACACCAGGCCGAGTCCGCCGCGCCGTTCCTGCTTCGGCTGCCACCCCTTGCCGTCGTCGGAGATCTCCACCAGGAGGTGGTCGCGCCCCGACCCGTCGACGGTGTTGATGCGTACCACAGCACGATTCGCGCAGGCGTGTTTGACCACGTTGTGCAGTGCTTCCTGGACGATGCGGTAGAGATCCTCCTGCAGCTCGGTGGGCAACTCGGGGATCAGCCACGGTTCGTCGATGACGACCTCGACGGTGAGGCCGGTGGCCGCCTGCACGGATTCGGCGTGCTCGCGCACCGCGGCGACGAGGCCGCGCCCGACGAGTTCGGTGGGGTGCAGCTGCAAGACCAGGCCGCGCAGGTCGGCGAGCGCGTGCTGGGCCAGGCCGAGCAGTTCGTCGGCCACCGCCCGCACCCGCTCCGGGCTGCTCGTCCGACCAGGCTCGACCTGGGCGCGCAGCGCCTTGGCCTGCATGCGCATCGAAAAGACGTGCTGCACCACGGAATCGTGCAGTTCGCGGGCCAGCCGGGCCCGCTCGTCGAGTTGGGCGTCGCGGCGGCTGCGCACCAGCAGGTCGGCCGAGTCGACCGCGGTCGCGGCTTGGTCGGCCATCGCTTCGAGGAATTCCAGCGCGCTCGCCCCGGGAATCTCCCCCGGCTCGTAGTAGGCGTTGAGCACGCCGACCGCCCGGCCGCGCACCACCAGCGGCACGGCCACGAAGCTGTCCCACTCCGGCGCACCCATGATCGCGTGCAGCGGGGCCCAGGTGGGGTCGTCCAGAATCGCTTTCTTGCGGTGCGGCACCACGATCCGCCGCCCGGTCCGGAACGCCTCGACGAACATCATGCGGGCACCCAGCTTGCGGCACTCCTCAAGCCGATCGAGGAAGTCCTCGGCGTCGGTGAAACCGGCCTTGCCGAGGATCTGCATCGCGTCGTGCTCGACGCGCAGGATCTGGGCGGCCGCGATGTGCTCGGCCTGCACGACCTCCCGGGCGACCACGTCCAGGGTGACGCTCAGCGATCCGGCGTCGGCCACGCTGGAGGCGGCCCGCGCGATCGCCGCCAGCCGGCGCTGCTCGTGCCGGGCGTCGCCGCCGGTGCCATCGGCCTTCGCCGCACCACCGCCGGTCGGCTGTCCGCAGGTGGGACAGCAGTCTGGCGTGCTCGGCTGGCGCTGCTCGCCCGCGGTCGCCCGTTCGCTCACGCCGACCCCTTTGTCAACGTTGTTGGTTGTTGCAAGGTGGGGGCAGGTCGCCCACCGGATCGGCTACAGTCTCGCCAGCGGACGGGACGGCCACAAGGCCTCCGGGCAGGTTCGCGCTGGTCGGCCGCAGATGCCCATGTCGACCGCGACAAATGACGTAGCCCGATCGCGGCCGCCGGGTTCCGCCTGCCGATCGGCCCCGCTGCGTCGACTGCGCTGCGCCCGGCGTCCGCCGAACACCGCAACCGCCCGGCGAGGCGTGAACTTGTCTTTCGCCCGGCGAAATCCGCCTGCAGGACAGTGCTCCTCACTCGCGAGGCTGTAGCCGCGAGAAAGTGAGCCCAGTCACTCGGAATGCGGGCAGTGTGCACAACCCGCCCCGGGGACTGAGCGCTCGCCCCCACGACGGATCGGCACCGGAGCCGGCTTCGGTAGCCGCGCCGATCGCTACCGAAGCGGGAGTACGCACGTGAGAAGCAGGTTGCGAGCACTGTCCCTCCTCTTGGCGCCGCTGCTGTTCGCCACTGCTTGCGGGGGTGGCGGCAGTTCGTCGAATGCGCAGGCCGCCGGGCCGCCCCAACGCGGTGGCGAGATGACCGTCTTGGAAGACGTCAGCTTCGCCGGCGGCTGGCCCACCGGGCTGGACCCGGCGACGAACACCACCGGAGGCGCCAACATCTCGCAGATGATGGCCATCTACGGCGGCCTCTTCCTGCTGCACGCCAACGACGACGGTACCGGCGCCGAGGTGGTGCCGAACCAAGCCGAGAGCTACGAGCTCCTCAACGGCGGCAACGAGGTGCGGATCACGCTGCGGGACGGGATCCGGTTCAGCGACGGCACTCCGCTGGACGCCGAGGCGGTCGCGTTCAACCTGCGACGGGCGGTCACCTCGCCCTGCACCTGCCGCCCGACGTGGCCGTTGGCGGAAAACGGCATCATCGCCGAAAGCCCGCGCACCGTGCTGCTCCGCTTCACCCGGCCCTACGCCGCCGTGATCAACTCATTCCCCGCGTCCAACGCCAACTGGATCGCCTCGCCGACCGCGCTGCAAAACCTCGGCGGGGAGCAGTTCCGGATCAAGCCGGTGGGCGCCGGGCCGTTCACCGTGGAGTCCAACAAGCTCAGCTCCGAGCTGGTGCTGAACCGCAATCCCGGCTACTTCAAGCAGGGACTGCCCTACCTGGACCGGTTGACGTTCAAATCCATCGGCGGTGATCAGCCCGCCTACCAAGCGCTGCTCGCCGGGCAGGCGCAGGCCTACGAGGGCCTGAACACCACGCCGCTGCTCGAACAGGCCAAGTCCAACAACCGGCTCGTCGTGGCGGTGCAACCGCCGACCTCGCCGTACGTCGTGCAGCTCAACACGAAAGCCGGGCCGTTCAACGACCAGCGGGCGCGCGAGGCGATCTACCACGCGACGGACTTCAAAGCGATTTCGCAGGGCCTCTTCCGCGGCGAGTACCCGGTCAGCGAGACGTTCACCGGCGTGGGCGGGCTGTTCCACCACGACACCGTCGACGGGTACCCGGCCTACGACCCGGCGCGGGCCCGGCAGCTGGTGAACGAGCTCGGCGGGCTGACCGTGGAGCTGGGCACGCTCGGCAACTACGTGGCCGAGCAGGTCATGACCGCGCTGCAGACGCAGTGGCAGCAGGCCGGTATCAACGTCAAGGTCACCAAGTACGAACTGTCCACATTGGTGCAGCAGTTCCAGTCCGGCAAGTGGCAGTCGATGCTGCAGACCGCCGGGGCGTGGGATCCGGCCTCCGGGGTGGGCGTCAGTTTCCGGTTCTCGTCCACCTCGCCGTTCAGCGGGGTCAACGATCCGCGGCTCGACGAGCTGCTCAACGCGGCCGCCGCCACGATCGACCCCGCCCAGCGCGACGCCCTCTACCTGCAGGCCAGCAAGCACATCAGCGACAACGCCTACGCACCGTTCGGCCTGGCGTTCGCGGCGGCCAACATCTCGACCACCGACGTGCACGGCCCCGGCCTGACCACGAAGATCCCACCGATCGTCGTCAACAGCGGGATCCTCTGGGATGAAGTGTGGAGGGCCCAGCAGTGACGACAGTCTCCGCGTCGCGTCCGCAGGGCTCCCGCGTGGCGCGGCTGGCCGCCTCGCCCAGCGTTCGCCTGATCGGCAAACGGCTGCTGATGGCGGTGCCGATCCTCCTCGGCGTGAGCATCCTGACCTTCTGGGTGCTCAACCTGATCCCCGGCAACGCCGCCCAGCAGCTGCTGGGCGCCGAGGCCACCCCCGAGCAGGTCCGGGCCCTGGAGCTCCAACTCGGCCTGGACCAACCTGCGGCGCTGCGCTACCTGAGCTGGCTGGGTGCCGCGGTCACCGGGGATCTGGGCACCTCGGTGGTCAGCGGCCAGCACGTGACCGACCTGCTCTGGGAGCACCTGGCGGTCAGCGGCGAGCTGGTGGCCCTGGCGTTCATCATCTCGCTGGGGCTGGCGATCCCGGTCGCGCTTCTGGCCGCCTACAAGCCGAACGGGCTTTTCGACCGGGTCAGCATGGTCGTCAGCATCACCGGGCTGTCCGTGGCGAACTACGTGCTGGCACTGCTGCTGGTGCTGGTGTTCGCGGTGAACCTGGCGGTGTTCCCGGCCATCGGCTACGTACCGCCGTCGGAGAGCCTGGGCGAGAACCTGCATTCCATGGCGCTGCCCGCGGTGGCGATCGCGTTCCCGCTGTTCTGCTTCTACACCCGGTTCCTGCGCGGTGACCTCGTCGACCAGTTGCGCGGCGAGGACTACATCGTGGTGGCCCGGGCCAAGGGCATCGGGCCGTGGCGGGTGTTGCTGCTGCACGCCTTCCGCAACTCGGCGTTCGGGCTGATCACCGTGGTCGGCCTGAACCTGGGAACCTTGATCGGCGCCACCGTGATCATCGAGCAGATCTTCGCCCTGCCCGGACTCGGCCAGCTCATGCTGCAGGCGATCAACACCCGAGATTTCGTCGTCGTGCAGGCGTGCGTCGTGGTGTTCGCCGTCGTCACCGTGCTGGCCAACCTGATCGCCGACCTGCTCTACACCGTGCTCGACCCGAGGATCCGCTATGGCAGTCGTTGAGGCAGCACACACCTTCGTCCGGGACACGCCCACCGCGAGCCGGGCGTGGCTCCGCCACCTGGAGATCATCCTGCCGACGGCGGTGCTGGCGATCATCGTGGCCGCCTGCTTCGTCGGGCCGCTGATCCTGCCGGTCCCACCACCGATCGGCGGCAACGTCCTGGAGTCCTACCTGCCCGCGTTCTCGCCGGGCCACCTGCTCGGCACCGATCCCAACGGCAACGACATCTTCGCCCGGATCCTGCACGGGGGGCGTTCGTCGCTGACGGTCGCGGTGGCGGTGAACCTGCTGGGGCTGGCCGTCGGCGGAACGCTGGGCGCATTGTCGGGTTACGTGGGTGGGCTCACCGACACGTTGATCATGCGCGTCCTGGACGTGCTGATCGCCTTCCCGTCGCTGGTGCTCACCCTCGCGGTGGCGCAGAGCCTGGGGCCCAGCCAGACCAACACCATCCTGGCGCTGGCGTTCTTCAGCATCCCGGCGTTCGCCAGGATCTCCCGGGCGGCCACGCTGCGGTTGCGGGAGCAGCCGTTCATGGCCGCGGCCGAACTGTGCGGGACGTCGGGGCAGCGGGTGCTGCTGCGCCACATCGCGCCGAACATCATCCCGCAGCTGACCACCTTCGCGATGCTCGGGATGGGCATCGTGATGGTCATCGAAGGAGCCCTCAGCTTCCTGGGACTTGGCATCCCGCCACCGGCGCCGAGCTGGGGAAACATGATCGCGCAGGGACAGCAGAGCCTGTCCGCGACGCCGATGCTCGTCGTGTGGCCCTGCGCGGTGCTGCTGGTCACCGTGCTCGCCTTCAACCTGCTCGGTGAGACCCTGCGCGCCCGATGGAGCGGCCAATGACTACCGACCGCACGACCTTCGCCACCGAGGACGTCTCCGCCACCGCAGGGACCGCGCAGCCCACCGGGCCTGCCGAATCGGCCACCGCACCACTGCTGCAAGTGCGGGACCTGCGCGTCCGGTTCGCCCAGCGCGGCCGTCGCGTGCATGCGGTCAACGGGCTGTCCTACGAGCTCGCGCCCGGTCGGATGCTGGCCATCGTCGGGGAGTCGGGGTCCGGCAAGAGCGTCAGCGTCCGGGCGTTGATGGGGCTGCTGCCCCCCAGCGCCCAGGTGTCGGGTTCGGCGCGCTTCGACGGCACCGAGATGGTCGGCATGCCGGAGCGGGAGATGCGGCGCCGTCGCGGTGCCGAGATCGCGATGGTCTTCCAGGATCCGGCGCGTTCGCTCAACCCGACGATGCGGATCGGCAGCCAGATCACCGAGGCGGTCCGGGCGCACGCCGACATCGACCGCGCCGCGGCCAAGCAGCGCGCGGTGGAACTGCTGCGGCTGGTCCGGCTGGCCGCCCCGGAGCAGCGGTTCTTCGAGTACCCGCACCAGCTTTCCGGCGGCATGCGGCAGCGCGTGATGATCGCGATCGCGCTGGCCGCCGAGCCGCGCCTGCTGATCGCCGACGAGGCCACCACCTCGCTCGACGTGACCACCCAGGCGCAGATCATGGAGCTGCTGCTGGAACTGCAGCAGCGGCTGGGCATGGCCGTCATCCTGATCAGCCACGACCTGGGACTGGCCGCGAGCTACGCGCAGGACGTGATCGTCATGTACGCGGGTCGGGCGGTGGAGTACGCATCCGTGAGCACGCTGTTCGGGCACGTCCGGATGCCCTACACCCGGGCCCTGCTCGGGGCGATCCCGCTGGTCGAGCGGCCGCCGCACACGTTGCTGCCGGTCATCCCGGGCCAGCCGCCCGACCTGGGTTCGCCGCCGACCGGCTGCGCGTTCCGGCCGCGCTGCGACGCGGCGACCGAGCAGTGCACCGAGGCACCGCCCTTCGCCGAGCACGAGCCCGGGCACTGGTGGGCGTGCTGGCATCCGGCCCCGGACGACAGCGCGGGCCCCCAGGACAACGCCGAAGATGGAGCGCAGCGATGACAGCAGTCGACGAGCGCGTGGACGATCCGGCCGCGCAGACCGCGGAGCCGCTGCTGCGGGTGCGAAACGTCGTGCAGCAGTTCACCTCGCGGGGCGCGGGCGGGCTCAAGGGCGGCGTGGTGCACGCCGTGTCGAACGTGTCGCTGGACATCCAGCCCGGCGAAACCCTCGGCGTGGTGGGGGAGACCGGTTCCGGAAAATCCACCCTGGCCCGGTCCATCCTGCAGGCACCTCGGCCGAAATCCGGCGAGGTGTTCTTCCAGGGCACCGACCTGATGCGGCTGCGGCGGCGCGAGCTGGTGGAGGCCAGACGGCAGCTGCAGATGGTCTTCCAAGACCCCTTCGGTTCGCTCAACCCGCGCTGGCGGGTCGTCGACCTGGTGGAGGAGCCGCTGCTGGGATACGGCGTGCGCGGTGCGGAACACCGGCGCGAACGGGTGCGGGAACTGCTGGATCTCGTCGGGCTCAACCCGGGCACCTTCGGCAGGCGGCGCCCGCGCGAACTCTCCGGCGGGCAGTGCCAACGGGTGGCCATCGCCCGCGCGATCGCGCTGAACCCGGCGCTGGTGATCTGCGACGAGGCGGTGTCATCGCTGGACGTGCTGGTCCAGGCCCAGGTGCTCAACCTGTTCGAGCAGCTGCGCCGCGAGCTGGGACTGTCCTACCTGTTCATCTCGCACGACCTCGCGTTGGTCAAGCAGGTCAGCGATCGGGTCGCGGTGATGCACCTCGGCCAGCTCGCCGAGGTCGGACCGGCCGAGCGGCTCTACCGGCAGCCCCAGCACCCCTACACCGCGGCGCTGCTGGCCTCGATTCCGGGGCTGGCGCCCGGTGCGGGCCGGACGCGTGGTCCGGCGCCGCTGAGCGGTGAACCGCCGTCGCCGCTGCATCCGCCGAGCGGCTGCCGGTTCCGCACCCGCTGCCCCCGCGCCCAGCAGCGCTGCACCGAGGAGGAACCGGCGCTGCGCGAGCGCGCCCCCGGCCATTACGTGGCCTGCCACTTTCCGCTGGAGGCCGCCGGTTCCGGGCGAGCTCAGGACGCGGTGGGCACCGCGTCGACCACCTGACCGAAATCCTTTCAGTCCAAAGTAGACACGGTGTCGAAGTGGTTGGTGCAGGCCGAATGATCGCGGGGCGTTGTTTCCGCGACGCGAAAGCCCCGTAGCGACCCGGTTCACCCCGACCGTACCGTTCGATTAGGCCGTCGGCTGCGGCTTGCGGAGCCGACGGTATCCACGACGTTTCGACGTCGCCGTGTCGGCCGTCGAGCCACCGCGTTTGCGCGGCGCACCCGTCGGCAGCGCGATCCGACCGAGGGAGCCCCCGATGTTCGAGGCGATGATCGATCCGACTGCCCGCCCGGCCGCCAGCTCCGAATCCGGTGTCCGGGCCCCGCGGCCCGCCGAGCTGAGCGGACTGACCGTCGGATTGTTGGCCAATACCAAGAAGAACGCCGAGCAGTTCCTCGACGCGGTGGCGGAGTTGCTCGCCGCGCAGCACGGGACGGCGGGTGTGGTTCGCCGCAAGAAGCTGAACATCGCCGAAGCGGCGCCCGCCCCGATGCTGGCCGAACTCGTCGACTCCTGCGACGTCATCGTCGTCGGAGTGGGCGACTGCGGATCCTGCAGCGCCTCGGCCGTCGTCGACGGGCTGGCCGCCGAGGCCGCCGGTCGCCCGGCGGTCGTGATCTGCAGCGACGCGTTCCGGCTGAGCGCGGACGCGATGGCCCAGGCCCAGGGCGAGCCCGGCTACACCTACCTGACGACCCCGCATCCGGTGGCACCGCTGGTCGCCGACGAAGTGGACCAGCGGGCCCAGGCCATCCTGCCCGGAATAGTCGGGATGCTCACCACGCCGTCGAACGCGACGGTCGTAGCGTGACCGGCGAGGTCGAGCGCGACGCCGAGCGGCTCGACTACGCCCGCCGCGCCATCGAGCACGCCTACGCCCAGGGGTGGACCGACGGCCTTCCGGTCGTGCCGGTCACCGCCGCGATGGTCGAGGAATTCCTCGCCGCCACCCCGCGAGCACGCGACGAGGTGATCGCCTCGGTCCCGCACCTCCGCCGGGAATGCACGGTCGAGCAGGCCGCGGTGAACGCCGGACTGGCCGGATGCCTACCGGAGTACTTCCCGATCGTGCTCGCCGCGTGGGACGCCCTCATGCAGCAGAAGATCGTGACCGGCGGCGGTTGGCAGAGCACCAGCGGACCCGCGCCGCTGCTCGTGATCAACGGCCCGATCCGCACCGAGCTGGGCATCAACTCCACCGGCGGGGTGCTCGGGCCCGGATTCCGGGCGAACGCCACCATCGCACGCGCCATCGGTCTGGTGGTGCGCAACGTCTTCGGCATCCGACCGCAGGAGCTGGAGCAGGCCACCCAGGGGATTCCGGGTCGCTGGACGCTGTGCGTCGGGGAGAACGAAGAGGAGAGCCCCTGGGAACCGCTGTCGGTGGAGCTCGGCCTGCCGCCCGGTACCGATGCGGTCTCCGCCCTGCTGCTGCGCACCTGCGAGTTCGTCGACAACCGGCACACCCAGGACGCCGAGGAGGTGCTCTGGGACATCTGCGACACCGTTGCCCGCACCGGCGCGGCGATCGGCTCGCATTCCTCGGCAGGACTGGTGCTGGGTGTCGAGCACGCCCAGCTGCTGGCCGACGCCGGGTTCGGAAAGTCCGATGTGCAGCAGTGGCTCGCCGAACACGCCGTGCGCAGCCACGCCGACCTGCGGCGGGCCGGTAAGGCCCTCAACGCGGGCGAGTTCCCGAACGTCGACGAGGACGGACTGCACGCGGTGCCCAACCCGGAGCAGATCCCGATCGTGGTCGCCGGTGCCCGCAACGCCGCGATGTCGATGGTGGTGCGGCCCTTCGGCTTCGCGGGCTGGTCGCGCACCGCCCATCCCGTCCAGCGGACCACCGCGCCGCGCGAACAGATGCAGGAGGTGTTGGGGTGACCATCGACGAGTCCGCATTGGACAACTTGCGCAAGACCCTGGCCGCCGACGATTACCAGCTGGCCGTCGCCGAGTTCGGCAGCGAACTGCGGGTGAGCATCACCGCCGGGCCGCAGGCGTGCGACGAGTGCCTCGTGCCCAAACCGCTGATGCGCGGTGTCCTCAACAGCGCGCTCGGGGTGCCCGAGGAGCGGATCACGCTGATCTACCCGGGCGAATCGGAGGCAGGTGGCAACGCATGACCGAGACCGCACGCGCCGTCGTCCAGACCGCCGCGAGAACCCTGGAAATGCAGGAGTTCCCGATCCCGAGCACCGGCGCGGACGACGGGCTGCTGCGCGTCGAGGCCTGCGGGATCTGCGGCAGCGATGTCGAAACCTACCGGGGCGCGCTGGGCGGGGACCGCCCGCCGTTCGTCCCCGGACACGAGATCCTGGGCCGGATCGAGAAGATCGGCGACGCGGCAGCGGCGCGCTGGGGCGTGCGACCGGGCGACCGGGTGGCCGTCGAGATCCTGCTGCCCTGCCGCGCCTGCCAGCACTGCCTGACCGGCGGCTACATGTCCTGCCCGAACAAGCGCACCAGTTACGGGGTCACCCCGGTCGACGTGGCCCCGCACCTGTGGGGCGGGTACGCCGACTACCTCTACCTGCATCCCAACGCGATTCTGCACAAGGTCCGCGGCGACCTGCCCGCCGACCTCGCGGTGATGTTCAACCCGCTGGGCGCCGGGGTGCGATGGGCACTGCACCTGGGTCAGGTGCGGCTCGGCGACACCGTGGTCGTGCTCGGCAGCGGACAGCGCGGTATCTCCGCGGTGATCGCCGCGCGCACCGCGGGCGCCAGCAAGATCATCGTCACCGGTCTGGAACAGGATGCCGAAAAGCTCGCACTGGCACGGGAGTTCGGGGCCGACCACACGCTCGTCGTGGACGGCGCGGATGCGGTCGACGTCGTTTCGGCGGTGCACGATCTGACCGGCGGACGGCTGGCCGACGTCGTTCTCGAACTGACTCCGATGGCGCATCAGCCCATCACCGACGCGCTGGGCATCGCCCGGCACGGCGGGCGCGTCGTGCTGGCCGGGCTCAAGGGCCGCGCCGCGATTCCAGTGGTCACCGACGAGATCATCGGCAAGGGGCTGACGGTGGTCGGTGCCTACAGCGTCGATGCGCGCGGCTACGTGGAGGCGATCCGGATCATCGAATCCGAACAGTTCCCGCTGCAGAAGCTGCACAGCGCCACCTTCGGTCTCGAAGATGCCGAGCAGGCCATCCGCACCCTGGCGGGCGAAACCGATGTCGCGGGTGCCACGCACGTGACCATCTCGCCGACTGCCCCGGGCCGGAACTGACCGGGAGGGCGTGTTGTGAGTCCCGGTTCTTGCTGAAACAACCACTCACGACCCCGGACACCACGCACGCCGATCCGCGCAAACCTTCAACGCTGGAACCAATAACGCCGGAACCAATACGGGAGTACAGGTGGACATCTCGCTGGAAGGCAAGGTGGCGCTGGTCACCGGTGCTGGCCCGAACATCGGCAGCGGTATCGCGCTCGCCCTCGCGCGCTACGGCGCGAAGGTGGCCTGCAACGACATCGACGTGGACGCCGCGAAAACCGCGGCCGAGCGCATCGAGCGCAACGGCGGTACCGCGATCTCGGTGCCCGGCGACGTCACCGACGAAGAGCAGGTGATCGGCTACGTGCAGGCCGTCGTCGAGCGGTTCGGCCAGATCGACATCCTGGTCAACAACGCCGCCCTGCTCGGCGGCAAGGGCGTCCTCGACGAGAGCGCGGAGTTCTTCGGCCGCGCCGTCGAGGTCGCCGCGCTGGGCAACTTCCTCAACACCAAGCACGTCGGGCGGCACATGGCCGAGAACGGCATCCGCGGCTCGATCGTGGCGATCTCGTCGTCCAACGGCTGGTCCGGTTCGGCCGGTGTGATCGCGTACGCCTTCCACAAGGGCGGGGTCAACAACTTCGTCCGGGCCGCCGCAATGGACCTGGCGCCCTACGGAATTCGAGTCAACAGCTTCACGCCTACCGCGCCGACCCCGGACAACCCGGACCTGATCGCCGAGCGGGGTGCCGGTGGTGTGCTCGAACGGCCGCACCGCCACGGCATCGGCGGCGAGTCCGGGACGGAGTCGTGGCGCCGCCCGGCGAGGTGGACCGGACAGCGCCCACCGATGGTCCCGATGGGCACCACCGGAACTCCGACCGACATCGGGCACTGCGTGGCGTGGCTGTGCTCGGACTACGCGCGGCTGATCACCGGCATCGACCTGGTCGTCGACGGCGGCGCACGAGCGAAGAACTTCGCCTACTTCCCAGCAGCGGCAGCCGACACCGCCGGACCGCTACCCCTGATCCCACTCGACATCACCGGAGAACTCGACCAAGAAGTCTCGTAGATCCCACCGCCGCTAAACACCCACCCCCGAATCCTCAGCAACCCGGCACGCGCTCCCGTTCTCCGTTCGGGTTAAGAGTGAAGGGCACCTTTGACCGACATAGCCGGTCGAAGGTGCCCTTCACTCATTCCACACCCGGGTGAACTCGCGGGATCCCAGCTCCGCTCCGGTGCACCTCGCCACCAATCGAGTGGTGGGTGAAGGGCACCTTTCGCCAAGTTACTTGGTGAAAGGTGCCCTTCACCTCGTGCCGATCGTGGTGGGGCACCACTTCGTGGGTTGAGGAGTTCGGGGGTTCGGTTAGGTCGTTTGCTTCGGGGCTCGGATGGCAAGTAGGCCGAGGAGGCTGAGCAGGCACATCGCGAACAGGTAGGCCGCGATCGCGGCCGACGAGTTGTACGCGGCGTACAGCGCCGTGGCGACGATCGGCGTCAGTGCGCCGCCGACCATTCCGCCGAGCTGGTAGGAGATGGAAATCGCGCTGTAGCGCGTGTCCACGTCGAAGATCTCGGTGAACAGCCCGCCCTGGGCACCCGACATCAGCGCCTGCACCACGGCCGCGACCAGGAACGCGAGCAGCGCTGCCCCCGGATTGCCGGTGTTGACCAGCCAGAACAGCGGGAACGCCCACAGCACGGCCAGGATCGAACCCGCGGTGTAGACCCGCTTCGACCCCCACCGGTCCGCCCACAGCGCCGCGACGTAGATCATCACGATCCACAGCACCGCCGACAGCAGGATCAGCGTCAGCAGCGTCGGTCGGCTGAAACCGACGACCTGGGTGCCGTAGTTGAGCATGTAGACGATCACCGCGTAACCGACCGCCGGAGCCGCGATTGACGCGATGCTGGCCAGCAGCAGGGTCAGCGGGGCGCGGCGGAACAGCGTGGCGACGGGCAGTTTGCTCACCGCCTGCTGCGTCTTCAGCCGCTGGAATTCGGGGCTGTCGTTGAGCTTGCGTCGCACGACCAGGCCGACGACCAGCATCACGATGCTGAGCAGGAACGGAATTCGCCAGCCCCAGGACCGGAAGTCCTCCTCCGGCAGCCCGGCCACGGCCAGGAACGCGAGATTGGAGGTGATGACCCCGATCGGCACGCCGAACTGCGCGAAACTGCCGAACAGCGCGCGTTGGCGCGGACCCGCGTGCTCGGTGGCGACCAGGACCGCACCGCCCCACTCGCCACCGACCGCGAAGCCCTGCACCAGCCGCAGCAGCACCAGCAGCGCCGGTGCGGCCATGCCGATCAAGGCGTAGCTGGGTAACAGGCCGATGAAGAACGTCGACAGCCCGGTGAGCAGCAGGGTGAGCACGAGCATCGACTTGCGGCCGATGCGGTCACCGAAGTGCCCGATCACGGCACCACCCAACGGCCGCGCGATGAACCCGACGGCGAAGGTGGCGAAGGCGGCGAGAGTGCCCGCGACGGGCGAGAACTGCGGGAAGAACAGCATCCCGAACACCAACGCGGAGGCGGTGTTGAAGATGTAGTAGTCGTACCACTCGATCGACGTGCCGATGGTACTGGCGAGCAAAAGGGTGCGTCGGCTCGGCTGGCCGGTCCCCGTTGCTCCAGTTGCTGCGGAAGCGTCTGCGGTCAGGGTCCTCGCCCTCCTGCTGTCTTTGCGGCGTGCGCTCAGTTCTTCATGAACGGCGGGCGAGAACCGCGCAGCTGTGCGATGGTCGCCTGCAGCAGTCGGATCTCGCGCGTTAGTTCCTCGATGCGTTGGCGTTCTTCGCCAAGGCCGCATTCCCGGCGGATTGTAGCGCCGTTGCTCGCCGACGGAGACAATGGAAAGCCGCAGTGGGGACACTCCGCTTCCGCGTGCATGTCAACGCCCCCTCGTTCGCCCCGCTGTTTGCGGCAGACGGTACGCGGCACGCTTCTGACCTGGCAATGAGCGCAAACCCAAAGCAGCGGCCCGAAATCTGTGGCGGAACACATGCGCAACCGCGCGCCTCGTTGGCCGCACTGATCGACTTCGGGTGACAATTGCATAACGCACGGCGAACAACAGGATTGCGTTCGCCTGGCGGAATACCACTTGACATTCGTATGCCCCGAGAACTCGGCAATGGCCATTTCGCCGCGCGCAATTACGGTTTCCGGTTGTTTCAGGTGCGATTGTGATGCGGCACAACGTTTTGCAGTGGCGCCGCTGTTAGCCTGAGCGGGTGGCAGAGCTGCGCCCGAACTTCCACCGCGGCAGCGGCCCGCCGCTGCTGAATGCCGCGGATGGCGGCGGGATCGACCGGGAGAACATCGCGCTGCGCGGACTCGTCGCCCTCTACCGCCACTTGTCCAGCTTGGCCGTGCAGGACGCCGGGATCGAGGCGGTGACCGAGTTGATCGCCGAGCGGATGAACGCCACGGTCGCGGTGGTCGACGAGACGATGGACGTGATCGCGGCGGCGTCTTCGACGCATCGCCTCACCGACGCGGCCGAGTACGTGCAGGGGAGGGTGGCCCATCCGCGGTTGGCGCAGGTGCTGGGCATCACCGGTCGCACTCGGCGCGCGGTGCACCTGCCGGAGGTCGGGGAGACCGCGCCGGTGATCGTCGCGCCGATCCTGGTCGGTAACGAGGTCCCCGCCTACCTCATCACGCTGGACGACGGCGCACCGGAGACGGGCGAGGATCTCCGCCTGCTGCTGACCGAACACGCGGCCACGATCTGCGGAGTCATCCTGGGCCGCGAGCGGGTGGTCGCGGCGGCCGCCACCCGAGTCCGCTACGACCTGGTCGAAGGCCTGCTGTCGGGCAAGGGCAGCGACCGCGAAGAGCTGCTGCGCTGGGCACGCCACCTCGGTTACGACGACAAGCGCGATCACCGGGTGATGTCGCTGGTGCTCGACGGCCACGGCGGTTCGGCCGATCGCGTCGAACTCGACCGGCGCGTTTCGACCGCCGCCGAGCGGTTCTTCACCACCCACGCACCCGATGCCATCACCGCGGTGCGCGGGCGCGAGGTCACGGTGGTGATGGCGGAATCGTGCGGTTCTGGACCACCGCAGGGCTCCCGAGCCGCGCGGTCGGCAGAAGCATGTTTGCGGCGGCTGCGCGAACTGTTCCCGGAGTCCACCGTGACCGCGGGCATCGGCGGTCCCTGCCGGGCTCCGCTGGAGATCAGCAGGTCCTACGACGAGGCGCGCCGGACCATCGACGCCACGCGGCGGATGGGGCGCGGTGGCACCGCGGTGGTCTTCGACGACCTCGGCATCCACCGGCTGCTGCTCCAGGTCGCCGATCCCGCGCAACTGCGCCGGTTCGCCACCGAGGTTTTCGGCAACCTCACCCAGCAGTCACGCGGCAACCTCGCCGCGTATCTGTCCACACTGGGCTGCTACTTCCGGGAGAACAACAGCCCGCAGCGCGCTTCCAAGCGCCTGCACGTCCACCCGAACACGGTCACCTACCGGGTGCGTCGTGTCGAAGAGCTGACCGGTCTGGACTTCGGCAACTACCGCGATCGACTCATGGCGCAGGTCGCGCTTGAGATCATGGACGCCGTCGGCGGTGTCCCCAACGACACCGGGGAGGGCGTGTGACCGGGCATATCGTGGCCGCTCTCGGCGAGCGGCTGCTGGTCTGCGATGGCGCGATGGGCACGGTGCTGCACGCCGCCGGGAATTCGCTCGACCGCGCGTTGCCGGAGCTCAACCTGTCGAACGCGGAGCTGGTCAGCACGGTGCATGACAGTTACCTCGATGCGGGCGTGGACCTGGTGCTGACCAACACCTTCGGCGCGAACCGGCTGCGGCTGGGGGAGCACGGGATTTCCGGCAGCGTGCAGGACATCAACCTGGCGGGCGTTCGGCTGGCTCGGCAGGCGGTGCGGGCCGCCGGTCGGCCGATCTTCGTCGGCGGATCCGTATCACCTGCGGTCAGCGCCAGCCAGCGGCAACGGGTGCGGGCCGCCGAACGCGTCGACGCGGTGCGCGAGCAGGTGAGCGCGCTCATCGAGGGCGGCGTGGACCTGCTGGTCCTCGAAACGTTCGGGCACCTGGCGGAACTGGTCGAAGCCGTGACCGTCGCGGCCGAGCTCAGCGATCTGCCGCTGCTGGCGCAGGCGACGTTCACCGCGGAAGGCCGCACGCCAGGCGGCGAGACACCCGCCGAAGTCGCACGGGCGCTGAACCAACTTCCCGTGACGGCACTGGGGGTCAACTGCACGGTGGGCCCGCAGCGGATGCTCGCGGTGGTGGCGGAGTTGCGCAGGCACACCGCGCTGCCGATCAGCGCTCAACCGAACGCGGGATTGCCGCGGCGGATCGGGCGGCGGTTCGAATACCGCCTGGTGGACGACTACTTCGCCCGCTACGCCCGGCGCTGCGCGGAAGCCGGTGCGTCGATCATCGGGGGCTGCTGCGGGACCACGCCGACGCACATCCGCGCGGCGGTCGACGCGGTGGCCGACCTCGACGCGCGACGAACGCCGCGCCCCGCACCGCAGCCGACGGACCGTCCGGTGCGCCAGCCAGCGCCGCCGCCGGAGCAGGGCGGTTTGGCCGGGAGGCTGGGCGAGAACCGCTTCGTGGTCGCCGCGCACATCGCACCGCCCGGCGGCGGGAGCGCCGATGAGGCGACCGAGCTGGTCGCCGCGTTGCGGCGCAACGGGATCGACCTGGTCCTCGTCGCGCCCGTGCAGAGCGCACAGGCGCAGGTGAGTTCGGCCAGCTTGGCCCTGCACCTGCAGCAGCAGTTGGGCGCCGAGACCATCGCGACGGTGACCACCTGGGACAAGACGATCATGACCTTGCAGGCGGATCTGCTGGGGGTGCACGCCTTCGGGATGCGCACGGTGGTCTGCGAGACCGGCAACCCACCGCTTCGCGGCGACTACCCCAACGCGGACGGCATCTGGGAGGTCGAGTCCGTCGGATTGATCGAGCTGCTCGCCGGGCTCAACGAGGGGCGGGACTGCAACGGATTGCCGCTGGCCATCAAGACTTCCTTCGCCATCGGCGCGCGGTTCAACCCCGGCGCGGAGGACGTCGAGGCCGAGATAGCCCGCACCCGGGCGAAAATCCGGGCCGGTGCGCAGTTCCTGATCACCAGAGCGGTGTACGAACTCAGCACGCTGCGCCGGATGCTCGCGGAACTGGCCGACGAAGGGGTGCCGGTGCTCGTCTCCGTGGCGCCGCTGACCAGCTTCGCCGAAGCCGAATACCTCGCCCACGAAGTCCCCGACGTCACCATTCCGCAGTCCACCCTGTCGGCCCTCGAACGGGCCGGGGCCGACGGCCCCGCAACGGGATTGCGGCTGGCGACCGAACTGCTCGCGCAGGCCCGCTCGCTGGTCCAGGGCGCGGTCATCGTGGTCCGCGACACCGACCACGAATCGGTCCAACAGCTGCTCGCGGCGTCCGGCCTGGCGTCCCGGACCGAAGACGGTCCATGAGCTCGTTTTGCGCGGTCGACCCGAGCAGCCACTTCAAAGACAGGCTGTCGTACGCCGTCTGGGAACCCGCGTTGCGGGGATGGGCCAAGCGGTTGGCGCCGCTTCGAAAATGCTGATCACACTGCTTTCTCGGCCACGTGGATGAAGAAGTCCGCAGCGGAATCGGTGTAGTTCTCCTGGAAGTCGCCGTAGGTGTCGATGCGCTGGAAACCGGCTTCCCGCAGCAACCGCCGCAGGTAGTTCTTCCGCAGCGGGTACATGTTCAGGAAGTACTCGGACCCGTCCGGGAAGCTGTATCTGAACCTGGCCAGTCCGTCGTCGACGTGATCCGGTTCCGCGCGGACGTCCGCACCGGCGTAGTAGTAGGTGTGCTTGGTGGTGAAACCGTTGTCCAGGATCCCGTCGTAGTTGCGCTGATCGATGATCAGCACACCGTGGGGTTTGAGCACGGCGTAGAACTCCGCGAGCGCCTTGCGCCGGTCGCGCTCGGAGAACAAGTGTGTGAAGGAGTTGCCGAGGACGATGACCGCGTCGTACTTGCCGTGCACGTCGCGACTGAGCCAGCGCCAGTCGGCCTGCACCGCGCGCAGGATGTGGCCGCCGTGGGTGAGTCCGTTGCGGAAAGCTCGCGCCAGCATCTGCTGGCTGCCGTCCGAGCTGACCGTCTCGAAGCCGTGCTCCAGCAAGCGGACGGAGTGGAAACCGGTACCGGTGGCCGCATCCAGCACCGACCGGACACCGCGCATCCGGAGCTGGTCGATGAAGAAGTCACCTTCGCTGGCCCACCGCTTGTCCCAGTCGATCAGCTCGTCCCATTTCGCGACGAAACCGGATACGTACTCCTGCGTGTAGTGATCGGTGTCGCGCACCTCGATCGGATTGTCGCCGAACACCTGCCGCACGCTGTTTTTCATGTTCGCTCCTAGCGCTCGCGCTGCGCCTTCGACCCGTGTCTGCTTCGTCGAGCAGGTGGTGGCTCGGGTGGATGCGCAGTCAGTGGCGAGTCCGAGCGATGCAGGACTGCCGAACGTACGATGACCCGTCAACTCTCGCGTCCGGGTGTTCGGCGTTGCTAGAGCGCGCGGAACAGAGTCGGCGGCCATCACCTGGGGCTCGGCACAAGAACCCGGTGTCGGCACAACGTGCGGTCGCACTTTTTGTGGACGCGGCACAATCCGATTAAGCCGCGGCCGGAGCGGATTGTGCCGCGTCCCGCGATCGATTATTTGAGCAGCTGGCGAGCCATCACCATTCGCTGGATCTGGTTGGTGCCCTCGTAGATCTGGGTGATCTTGGCGTCGCGCATCATCCGCTCCACCGGGAAGTCGCGGGTGTAACCGGCGCCGCCGAACAGCTGCACCGCGTCGGTGGTTACCTCCATCGCGACGTCGGAGGCGAAGCACTTCGCCGCGGCGGAGATGAACCCGAGGTTCGACTCGCCGCGTTCGGCCCGGGCCGCGGCGATGTAGACCATGTGCCGGGCGGCCTCGATCTTCATCGCCATGTCGGCGAGCATGAACTGCACGCCCTGGAAGTCGGCGATGGCCTTGCCGAACTGCTTGCGCTCCTTGACGTAGGCGAGGGCGGCTTCCAGCGCGCCCTGCGCGATGCCGACCGCCTGGGCGCCGATGGTGGGCCGGGTGTGATCCAGGGTGCGCAGCGCCGTCTTGAACCCGGTGCCCGGCTCGCCGATGATCCGGTCGGCCGGGATGGTGCAGTCCTCGAAGTACAGCTCCACCGTCGGCGAGCCCTTGATGCCGAGCTTCTTCTCCTTCGGGCCCACCACGAATCCGGGGTCGTCGGCGTGCACGACGAACGCGCTGATGCCGTTGGCGCCCTTGTCCGGGTCGGTCACCGCCATCACGGTGTACCAGCGGGACTCGCCGCCGTTGGTGATCCAGCACTTGCTGCCGTTGAGGACCCAGTGGTCACCGTCCGGTCGAGCGCGGGTCTTCATCGACCCCGCGTCCGAACCGGCCTCCCGCTCGGACAGCGCGTAGGAGGCGGTCGCCTCGCCAGCGGCTATGGACGGCAGCACGAGCTTCTTGAGGTCTTCGGAACCGGCGAGCAGGATCGGCATGGTGCCGAGCTTGTTCACCGCCGGGATCAGCGAGGATGCGGCGCAGACCCGGGCGACTTCCTCGATCACGATGCAGGTGGCGACCGAGTCCGCGCCCTGCCCGTCGTAGGCCTCCGGCACGTGCACGGCGGCGAAACCCGACTTGACCAGGGCATCGCGCGCCTCGCGCGGGTAGCGCTCCTGCTCGTCGACCTCGGCGGCGTAGGGTGCGATCTCCTTGTCGGCCAGCGCGCGCACCGTCTCCCGCAGCGCTTCGTGCTCCTCGGCCAGCTGGTAGGTGCCGAAGCTCGGATCCACCGGGTGCCTCCTAGATCTCGCCGTCCGCCCCAGCGGACATCATTTCGCGCCGCCATCGTAACGGCACTGAGTGCCAGGAGCAATCGCCTGCGGTGCTATATTCCGGCCATGTCCGAGGCAGCGACTCCGGCGCCCAAAGCGCGTTCCGGCCGCACCCCGCACGGCCGCCGTCGGGTGCGCAGCGCCCTGGCACTCGCCGCCATGGAACTGTTCGCCGCGCAGGGGTTCGAGGCGACCACTGTGGACCAGATCGCCGACGCCGCCGGAGTCGGGCGCCGCACGTTCTTCCGGTACTTCCGGTCCAAGGAAGACGTCGTCTTCCCAGGGCACGACGAGCGGCTGGCCGAGGTGGTGGAGCGGCTCGCGGCGGCCGACCCGGCGGCGGATCCGCTGGCGGTGCTAGGGCAGACCGCCGAGGTGGTGCTGGAGATGTACCTGGCCGAACCCGAGGTCTCGCTCAAGCGGTTCGAGTTGACCCGCGAGGTTTCCGCCTTGCGGGACAAGGAGATCGCCAGCATCGACCGCTACCAGCGGGTGTTCGCGCGCTACCTGCGCGAGCGCTACGCCGGGGAACCGGGCGGCGACCTGCGCGCCGCGGTCGCGGCCGCGGCGGTGGTCGCCGCGCACAACCACGTGCTGCGGCAATGGCTGCGCAGCGGGGGAGTGCTCGACGCCAGGCCGATGCTGCGCGACGCGGTGCGGCAGGTGGCCGCCGCGCTGTCGGGGCAGCGCGCCACCGAGCCCCCGGCCGTCGAGGCGGGGGACAACGTCGTCGTGGGCGTGGTGCGCACCACGGCACCCGCCGGTGTGGTGCTCAAACAGCTCGAAGAAGCCCTCCGCGACCTCCGACCTTAGCCCGAACGGCACTCAGTGCCGAATTATGCCGTGTGCGACAATATCTTAACAGGCTCTATTTCTTCAGTGTTTACCGAAATTATTCTCCGACCGCGCCACCTACTCAGCTCCGACCGGCTCAGAATGCGCTGGGGATCCCGGCGGCGAGGTCGTCTTCGCTTGCTGCAACCGCTGGGGTTCGTGCGTGATCGTCCTGGTGGGAGCTGGGATTTTCGATCAGTTGGCCAGCTCGCGGACGCGGGCGATCACCGGGGCGAACGCGTCCAGGTACGGGCCGTGCACGGTGTAGTAGGTGAAGCCGTAGCGTTCGCGGTTGCGCAGCACCTGCTCGGCCATCTGCTCGACGCTGCCGATGAACACGAACGGCGTCTCCAGGAGTTCGTCGACGGTCATCATCGGTCCCCGCATCGCGAGGATCTTCTCGGCCCCGGCGCGGCGATCGGCGGTTTCCACGACCAGCTGGGTCAGGGCGTGCCACTCGACCTGATCCGCGCGTGCCCCGGCGTGTTCACGTGTGTAGCGGACCCGTTCGCTGGCTTCTGCGGCGGTGCCGATGCGCAACGTTCCGGGTGGCTGGCCCTTGACCTGGAACGCTCCGGCGATGCCGATGATGTCGGCGGTCTCGGCGGCGATCTTCAGGATCCGGTCACCGGTGCCGCCGACGAGCAGGGGAGGCCCGTAGCCGCCGAAGCCGACGCGCTGCACCGGGCGCAGGACGGGGATGCCGAAGTGCTCGCGCATCGCCTTCTGCTGGTCGTAGCCATCTGCGGCGAACAGGCGGCCGAGCTCGTCGATGGTCTCCTGGAGCCGCTCGGCGCGGGCTCCGAACGGCTGCCACGCGATGCCCGCTTCGTCGAACTCCCACTTCATGTGGCCTGCCCCGAGCCCGACTTCGAGGCGGCCGCCGGTGAGGACGTCGGTGGTGGCGATCTCGCGGGCCAGCAGCGCGGGGTTCCAGAACGGTGCGTTGAGCACCAGGGTGCCGACCTTGAGCCGCTCGGTGGCCTGCGCCGCGGCGACGAGCGCGGGGAAGGGCGACGCCGTCCCGAGATGATCAGCGGCGAACACGGTGTCGTAGCCGTACCGCTCGGCGCGGCGGCAGGTCTCGGCGAAGACGTCTTGCGATTCGAGTCCGAAGATGTTGTAGGAGAAGCGGAAGTCCGTCATGCCGATCACGCTGCCGCAGGTATCCGCTGACCACCACTAGACTGTCTCAAATCATTAATATCTATGGATTCAGTGTTGAATGAATTTAAACATCGAGCAGACCATCCAGAAAACACTTCAAAAGCGCCCAGACCAGGGATCCGCCTTGGACGGCAAGGGTTTCGGCCGCTCCGCGGAAGCACGCCTTTCCGGAACGGCGGGACTGATCCAGATCCACCGAGCCGACCTGGTGTGCCGGGGCTTGAAGCCACCGGACAGCAGATCGGCTCCGCGATCCTCACCGGGTCGGTTAGTCCACAGCGGACTGTTGGCCCAGTGGTGCGAACAGGTCGATTCCGTTGCCGTCGGGGTCCTGGACGACGGCGTAGCGCTGGCCCCAGAACGCGTCCCACGGTGCTCTCTCGCCGTGGTAGCCCGCCTCGGTCAGCTGCTGGTACATCGCGTCGACCTCGGCTGGGCTGTCGAGCAGGAAGGCCAGGGAGATCTGGGGGCCGCCGGTGGCCGGTTGCCAGTCCGGGGTGAACGAGCGGACGGTGTCGACGGTGTCCCAGGCGAGTCGCAGGCCACCGGGCAGGGTGGCCTCGACGTGTGGTTGGCGGTCCGCGTCGGCGGGCAGGTCGAGGCCGAGTTGGCGGTAGAACGCCAGGGAACGGGCCATGTCCGCGACGACGAGTCCGACGAGATCGAGCTGGGCTTTCACGGTGGTTCTCCGGTTGGTCGATTGCGTTCGGTGCTCGGAGGCTAGGGCTCGGGGCGGGTGCCGGGCTTGAACGAATCGGCCATCGGGGGTCAGTCGTAGCCGCGGATCAGGTGGCTCTCGTCGTGCTCGTCGAGGTCCAGTGCGGGGGAGGGGTCGGACCGGTCCTGGGTGGGCAGGTGGATTTCCGCCGGGTCGGTGTCGAGGGGGCTGGTGCGTTGGTGGGGGGCGGCGAAGTGATCGGAGAGCGTCATGGCGGGCTCCTCGGGAGGCGGAAGTTATTGCCTGATGGTGCTTCTCAGCTCTGGAGATCGCATGTGCGAGCTGATCAGAATCGCCCAGTTGGGCTGGTGCGTCGCGAAGTATTAATTTCTATAATTTCAGTGTCGATAAAAATTAACCTTGAGGAACAACCTCAACAAAGCCAATGATCACAAGACGCCACGAGGCCGTCAGGACTTCGGTGTCAGGCGGATTCCGGAGCGGGGGCCGACGTATTCGCCGCCTTCGACCACGGTTCGGCCGCGCTGGCAGACCCAGGGGATGCCCCTCGGATCCCGCAGCGGGTCTTGGTAGTCGCCGACGTCGATCACCGCGTCGGCGTCGAAGGCGACCAGGTCGGCGATCTGGCCGGGGGCGATGGTGCCGCGATCGGGGATGCGGAAGGACTTCGCGGGCAGCGAGGTCATCCGGCGGATCGCTTCGGGCAGGGTGAGCACGTCGCGTTCGCGGCTGTAGCGACCGAGCACGCGGGGGAAGGTGCCGGTCAGTCGCGGATGCGGCTTGCCGCCCATCCCGGGTGGTAGACCGTCCGAGCCGATCATGGTGTGCGGATCGGCCATGGCCAGTTCGAGGTCGTCCTCGTGCATCGTGAAGTTGATCATCGAGACGCGGAGGCGTTCGCTGACCAGCACGTTGATCAGGACGTCCACCGGTTCGGTGTCGTCGGCCTTGGCGAGGTCGGCGATGGTGCGGCCTTCGAAGCGGTGGCTGGCGGTGGTGGCGATGAGGACGCCGTCCCATCGGGTCCGCTCGCCGATCGTGGCGGCGAGTTCGTCGCGCCCGGCCGTGCTGCTGAGGCGGGTCAGGGTCTGCTCAGCGCTACCGGCGAGGTAGCTGGTGGGCAGGAGGGCGGTGAGCATCGTCGAGGATGCGGTGTAGGGGTAGACGTCCTGGACCACGTCGTGACCGTCGCCGCGAGCCTGGCGGATCTTGGCCAGGGCGGGGCGCATTTTGCCCCAGTTGTCCGGGTGGGTGGCTTTGAGGTGCGACAGGTGGGTGCGGCCCGCTGCGGCGCCGATGCGGAGTGCCTCGTCGATGGATTCCAGCAGGTTGTCGCCTTCGTTGCGCATGTGCGTGACGTAGAGGCCGGTGCCGGCGAGGGCTTCGGCGACGGTGCTGAGTTCGTCGGTGGTGGCGAAGACCGCCGGTGGGTAGATCAGGCCGCTGGAGAGTCCGAAGGCACCGGCGGTCATGCCTTCCTCCAGCGCGCTGCGCATGGTGTGCAGTGCGGTGTCGTCGGGGGCAGCGTCGGTCATGCCGAGTGCGGCGATGCGGAGGGTGCCGTGGCCGATCAGCGGGCAGTAGTTGGTGACGTAGCCGGCGTCGTCGGTGGCGGCGAACAGGTCGTGGAAGCCGGTCCAGCTGAATTCCAGCGGTGGGAACAGGCGTTGCAGGAAGGTCGAGAGGGTTTCGGCGTGGTCGCCGCTGCGGGGTGCGAGGCTGAAGCCGCAGTTGCCGACGACTTCGGTGGTGACGCCCTGCAGGATCTTGGTGGTGTCGTCGGTGCTGAGCAGTGGCGCGTTGTCGGCGTGGGAGTGGACGTCGATGAAGCCGGGGGCCAGGACGAGTCCGGTGAGGTCGCGGCGGGGCAGGTCGGCGGGCAGCGTGCCGGGGTTTTC
Source organism: Saccharopolyspora antiqui (assembly GCF_052246905.1). Classification (NCBI taxonomy): domain Bacteria; kingdom Bacillati; phylum Actinomycetota; class Actinomycetes; order Pseudonocardiales; family Pseudonocardiaceae; genus Saccharopolyspora; species Saccharopolyspora antiqui. The sequence continues at coordinate 42,558 of NZ_JBQQBO010000016.1, read as the reverse complement.
GACGGCGGCGACGCGGCTGTCCTGGATGAGGATTTCGGCTGGCCGCAGGGGTGCTCCGGTGCCGTCGGCGAGGAGTGCGCCGGTGAGCAGTTCGGTGTCGGTCACGCCTGGCCTGCCTTTCGGGTGCCGCGGTCGGTGTGCGTTGGAATAAGGGGTGTTGTGTGCTGTTGTGGCAAGCGTAGGCGTCGATTGCAGGGGTGCGCGGTGCACGGTGAGTACAAGGTTCCGGGCGGAAAGCTGGTCGTTGTCGATCTGGACGTTGTGGACGGTCGGCTTTCGGATGTGCGGTTGAGCGGGGATTTCTTCCTGGAACCGGATGAGGCGTTGGAGGCGATCAACGCCGCGTTGACGGGTGCGCCGGTGGATGCTGGTGCGGCGGAGTTGGTCGGGCGGATCTTGGGTGGACTGCCGGTTGGCGCGCGGTTGGTTGGTTTCAGCGCGGAGGCGGTCGCGGTGGCGGTGCGGCGGGCGTTGGTGCGTGCCTCGGATTGGGGTGATCACGAGTGGCGGTTGGTCCGTGATGGGCCGCAGACGCCGTTGATGCACATGGCGTTGGATCAGGTGTTGGCCGAGGAGGTCGGTGCGGGGCGGCGGGCGCCGACGTTGCGGTTCTGGGAGTGGGCGGCGCCTGCGGTGGTGATCGGGAGTTTCCAGTCGGTGCGCAATGAGGTGGATGCGGTGGGTGCGCGGCGGCATGGGGTTGAGGTGGTGCGGCGGATCACCGGTGGTGGGGCGATGTTCGTGGAGCCGGGGAACACGGTGACGTATTCGCTGTATGCGCCGGGTTCGTTGGTGGCGGGGATGACGTTTCCGGAGTCGTATGCGTTCTTGGACGACTGGGTGCTCGGTGTGTTGCGGGAGTTGGGGTTGAACGTGTGGTACCAGCCGTTGAACGACATCGTTTCGGATGCCGGGAAGATCGGTGGTGCGGCGCAGAAGCGGATGGTTTCGGGTGCGGTGCTGCACCACGTGACGATGTCTTACAGCATCGATGCGGAGAAGATGGGTGAGGTGCTGCGGGTCGGTCGGGAGAAGTTGTCGGACAAGGGGATCACGAGCGCGAACAAGCGGGTGGATCCGTTGCGGCGGCAGACGGGGTTGGCGCGCGAGGTGATCATCGATCGGTTGGTCGAGGGTTTTCGGCGGCGGTTCGGGTTGTCCGATGGGCCGGTGACCGAGGCGGAGTTGGTGCGGGCGAGGGGTTTGGTCGAGTCGAAGTTCGCGACGCGGGAGTGGTTGTTGCGGGTGCCGTGACCAGCCGTGGCAGTGCTGTCTAAGACCGGCACCGGGGGTTGGTGCTGGCCTTGGACAACACTGTCTGTCGGTTGGGGTTTCGGTGTTCGCTAGGTCAGCAGGCCGGGGACGCCGGGGGTGGTTCGGCGGCGGCGTAGCCAGACCTTGCGGGTTCCGTCGGAATAGAGCAGTACTCGGGACAGTTCCCAGCCGGAGAATTCGGCGTGGATGCTGAGTTGGGTCGCTGCGCTCCAGCGGGTGGTGCCCGGTGGTAGGCGCAGCGGCCGGTACTCCCAGTCCTGATCGCTGTCGATTCCTTCCATGTTGGTGCTCACACTCTCACCACCTGGTATCCGGCGCCGTTGGCGGAGGCGATGTAGATCTCGCCGCTGTCCGGGTCGACTGCGACTGAGTTGGGTTGGTTGATGGTTGGTAGTCGGTAGCGTTCTTGTGGTTCGCCGCCTGCGATGTTGTAGCCGACGAGTTGGTTGGTCGCGGTCAGCGTGACCCAGGCTAGGTCGCGGGTGGGGTCGTAGGCGAGGCCGTAGGGGGCGCCTGGGACGGGGTAGCGCTGTTTCATGACCAGTGGGTCGGTGCTGAAGGCGACGAGTTCTTGGCCGCGGGTGTCGATGGCGATGATGCGGCGGTAGCGGTCGGTGATGGCGTTGGTGGCGCCTTGTCCGGCGCGTAGTCCGGCGCCTTTGGCGCCGGTTGTGGGGTTTATGGGGGTTAGTGCGGTGGTGAGGCGGTCGAGGACGTAGATGCCGTCGGTGGCGGGCAGCAGTTGTGCTGGGCCTTGGATCTTGTCGGCGGTGGCGGTGGGTTTGCCGTTTTGCAGGACGGTGACGGTGGCGGTGTCGCGGAGGGCGACGGCCATCCGGTTGGCGTCGAGGTCGACGGCGTCGACGGGGCCGCCTGGTACGGGGGTGGATTGTGCGGTTGCGGTGCGCAGGTCGACGCGGGTGACGAGGTTGGTGTCGGGCAGGGCCGCGATGAGTTGGCCTCGTTCGGTGTGCAGGTCGGCGGGGGCGCTGGGGAGGGTGACGGTGCGCTGGGTGTTGGTGCGCGGGTCGGTGAGGATGAGGTTGGGGCCGCTGGCGAGCACGAGGGTGTGGGTGTCGCTGTCGAAGGCGGCGAGTTGCACCGGGGGTGCGGGTCGCACGGTTCCCGCTGGTGGGGTGGTGGTGGGGGGTGCGGTGGCGGGTGTTGCGGCGGTGAGGTTGTCGGTGACCTGGAGGGGGTCGCTGGCGGTGTCCATTCCGCAGCCGGTGAGCAGGGTTGCGGTGAGACAGGTGATGACCAGACGACGCAACGAGGTCCTCCTTGGTGTTGCTGGTCCGCGTGGTGCGGGTTGCTTCCTCCAGGATCCCTGATCGGCCGGTTGGCCTGGGTGGGCGGGTCTCATCGCTGGTGCGTGGGAAGAGTTCTCAGGGTGGCATGTTGTGGTTGGGGCGGGAATGGGTGTGCGGGGAGTTCCACCGATGGGCGGCGGTGCTGGTCAGGGCTGGGCGGGGTTGCGTTCGGGGTAGCTCTTGTCGGGGGCGCTGATGTCGTCGAGGGCGGCGCGGATGGCTGGGGGGAGGGTGAGTTCGTCGGCGGCCAGGGCGGTTTTGAGTTGGGTGGTGGTGCGGGCGCCGACGATGGGGGCGGTGACGCCGGGGCGGTCGCGGACCCAGGCGAGGGCGACGTGCGCGGGGGCGGTGCCGAGGCCTTCGGCGGCGGTGAGGACGGCTTGCACGATGCGGGCGGCGCGTTCGTTGCGGTGGTGTTCGACGTAGCTGGCGAGGTGGCTGGTGGCGCCGCGGGAGTCTGCTGGGGTGGTGTTGCGGTATTTGCCGGTGAGCACGCCGCGGCCGAGGGGGGCCCAGGCGAGTAGGCCGATGCCGTGGTGTTGGGCGGCGGCGGTGACTTCTCGTTCGATGCCGCGTTCGAGCAGGGAGTATTCGACTTGCGTGGCGATCAGCGGGGTTCGGGTGGGTTGGGAGTTTTGGTGGGTGGCGGCGGTGGCCAGTTGCCAGCCCGCGTAGTTGGAGACGCCTGCGTAGCGGACGCGGCCGCTGGTGACGGCGGTGTCGACGGCGGCGAGGGTTTCGTCGAGGGGTACCGCGGCGTCCCAGGCGTGTAGTTGCCATAGGTCGAGGTGGTCGACTTGGAGGCGGCGCAGGGAGCCGTCGAGGGCGGTGAGCAGGGCGCCGCGGGAGGCGCCGCCGCCGAAGGGGCCGGGTTTGCGGCGGGCGACGGCTTTGGTGGCGAGGACGATTTCGTCGCGGGGTAGTTGGGTGTTCAGCAGTTCGCCGAGGATTTGTTCGCTGTGTCCGTCTTGGTAGACGTCGGCGGTGTCGATGAGGGTGCCGCCTGCTTCGTGGAAGAGGGACAGTTGCTCGGCGGCTTCGTCGGCGTCGGTGTCCAGTCCCCAGGTCATGGTGCCGAGGGCGAGTCGGGAGACGCGGAGGCCGCTGCGGCCGAGTTGTCGGTGTTCCACGGTGGGTGAGGGTATTCGCTGTGGCTGCCGTGGTCGGTGAGGCTGGGACGGCGGGTCTGAACCTGAGTGTTTCGGATCACAGTGCCGGGTTGGTGTGGTGGTGGACGTTGCGCGGTGTGATCGGTTGCTCGCTGACCTGGGTGGATGTGCTTTTCCCAGGGTGGGGGTTGGGGGTTGGTGGCGATGCTGCAAGATTTGGGTTCGGGCTTCTCCGCCGGGTGGCCGGTGGGTGTACAGGTTTGTCGCGATCGTGCTGGAGAGTGTTTCGTTGTCGTGGTTGCAGACCATGGTGTTGGCCGTGGTCCAGGGGCTTACCGAGTTCCTTCCGATTTCTTCGTCCGGGCATCTTTCGATCGTCTCGGGGCTGTTCTTCGGTGATGATGCGGGTGCGTCGTTCACCGCGGTGACGCAGATCGGGACCGAGTTGGCGGTGGTGATCTACTTCGCCAAGGACATCGCGCGGTTGGTGGTGGTGTGGTTCCGGGGTTTGGGCAGCGCCGAGGTGCGGCGGACGCAGGATTACCGGTTGGCGTGGTATGTGATCGTCGGCAGTTTGCCGATCGGGATCTTGGGTTTTCTGTTCCAGGACTACATTCGGTCGACGTTTCGGAGTTTGTGGATCACCGGGGCGACGTTGATCGTCTTCGGTGTGCTGATGGGGTTGGCGGAGCGCTTCGGTCGGCAGCGTCGGGGTCAGGACCAGTTGCAGTTGCGCGACGGTGTGCTGATGGGGTTGGCGCAGTCGTTGGCGTTGATTCCGGGTGTGTCGCGTTCGGGTGGGACGATCACCGCTGGTCTGGCGTTGGGGTTGGATCGGCCGACGGCGGTGCGGTTCTCGTTCTTGTTGGCGATTCCGGCGGTGTTCGCGGCGGGTCTGTCGGAGATTCCGCACGTGTTCGAGCCGAGTTCGTACGGTTTGCAGCCGTCGGTGGCGCAGATGGTCGTGGCGACGGTGGTGGCCGGGGTGATCGGGTATGCGGTGATTGCCTGGTTGTTGCGGTTCGTGGAGCGACACAGCGTGTACGTGTTCGTGTGGTATCGGATCGTGTTGGGGTTGTTGGTGTTCGGGTTGTTGGGTTTCGGCGTCATGCAGCCGTGATCCTGGTCTTGTTTGGCGCGGTCCGCACCGTTGGTGCGGGCCGCGTTTTGTTGTTCGCGGGTTTCGGGTGGCGCGTTTGGTGGGGGTTGTGGTGGGTGGCGGTGGGGTGGGCGCCTACCCTCGGCGGACGTGGCGACTCTCATCCTGTTGCGGCATGCGCGGTCGGCGGCCAATGGTGCCGGGACGTTGGCTGGGCGCACGCCCGGTGTGGGCTTGGACGAGACCGGGGTGACGCAAGCGGCGGGCCTGGTCGACCGGTTGGCGGGGGTTCCGCTGCGGGAGGTCGTGGTGTCGCCGATGCAGCGCTGCCAGGACACCGTGGCGGGTTTGGCGGCGCAGCGGGGGCTTTCGCCGGTGGTGGAGCCGGATCTGGCCGAGGTGGATTACGGGGAGTGGACCGGCCGCAAGATCAGCGAGTTGACCGGGGAGGCGCTGTGGAAGGTGGTGCAGCAGCATCCGTCGGCGGCGGTGTTCCCGGGTGGTGAGGGGCTTGCGCGGGTGCAGGCGCGCGCGGTGGCGGCGGTGCGCGCGCATGATCGCCGGATGGCGGCGGATGCGGTGTGGTTGGCCTGCACGCATGGGGATGTGATCAAGGCGGTGTTGGCCGATGCGCTGGGCATGCACCTGGACGGGTTCCAGCGGATCATGGTGGATCCGTGTTCGGTGAGCGTGGTGCGCTACACCGAGACGAGGCCGTTCGTGTTGAAGGTCAACGACACCGGCGCGGATGTGTCGGGTTTGCTGCCGCCGAAGGATGCGGTGAAGTCGGATGCGGTGGTGGGCGGCTCGACCGGTTCCACGGAGCCGGAGCGCGCCTAGGGCCAGCGCGGCTGGGGCTCGTGACCGGTCGGGTTGTCAGCTTCGGAGTTCGACGACGTGGCAGCGGGTGTCGGCGGGTAGGAAGCGTTGGGTGCCGCCGGTGAACCGGACGAGGACCTGCTGGTAGCTGGCCGGGGTGACCTGGTCGACGATGCCGACCGGTCCGATGGGGCCGTAGATGCGCACCGGGGTGTCGGGGTGGAGGTCTTCGGCGCGCACGCGGCCGACGTTGGCGGCCGAGGACGCTGGCCGCAGCCAGCGCGTGGTGGTGAACCAGGTGGCGTAGGCGGTGGCGGCCAGGATCACGGGTAGCCAGGTTTGCAGGTCGATGAGGGCCAGGCCGAGTGCGGCTCCGGTGAGTGCGGCCCACAGTCCGGAGCTGATGGGCCAGGGGCCCAGTTGCAGCCAGCCGGTGGTGCGGATGGTGCCGTCGGGTTGGCGACCGCGGGGTGGCGGTGGGAGTTGGCCGGGGAAGTCGAAGTAGTGCTCGTCGGGTTCGTCGAGGTCGTCGCGGGTGGTTTCCGGGGTGATCTTGGCCAGTGGTTCGCGGGCGATGTCGGTGGGGCCCAGCTCGGTGGTGCGCAGCGGCGCCATCTCGATGGTGGCGGCCAGCGAGGGGTTGTCGGTGGGGACTGCCAGCGGCTGGTCGAAGTTGGTGTTCTCGGGATTGAGCAGGGTGCGCAGCATCGCGACTTCCATGCCGCGGCGTCTCCCGCAGGTCGGGCACACCATGGCGACGCCGGTCGGGGCGTTGTGGTCGGTGGTCGTGGTCAGCGGGCCGTGCCCGTTGGGGCATTGCGGGGCGTGCGGGCCGTTTTCCAGCACGCGAAGTGCGCTGGTGTGGTGGCGGTCGGTGTTGTTCACCATTGCGTGGTCCACCTCAGCTTGCCGTCGTCGGCCCGCCTGCAGCTGGCGGCCGCGCCGTCGGGGGTTCGGGCGAAGTCGCCTTCCCGGGAGCAGCGGTCGCCTTCGGTGACCACCGGGACCCAGTCGTCGTGCGGGTTGGTGGTGGGGCGCGGGCGCTCGTCGGTGTCGGTGCTGGTGGGGCGCGGCGGGCGGGTTTGCCGCGAGGTCGTCGTGGTGCTGGTGCTGGTGGTGGTGGTGGTCGGGGGTCGGCTGGTCGTGGGGGTGCTGGTCGGGATCGTGGTCGGTTCGGGTTCGGTGGTGGCGGTGGTGGTGGTCGTGGTTGTCGGTGTGGTGTTGGTCGGGGTGAGGTAGCCGACGGGGGCCTGCGGCGGGTGCGGTGGGTTGGCGATGCCGTGGCCACCGGCGTCGGGCATGGCGCCGACGACACCGGCGCCGGTCGCGGCCAGCAGCGCGACGGCGGGTAGCAGCCGTGCCGCCAGCGGGCTTTTCCACCACCAGCGGCGTAACTGGTCGGGATGCTCGGCAGGCAACTGGTGACTCCTTCGGTGTGGTGCCGTTGTTTTCCCCGACCCGGCTGGCGAATCGTAGCGAATTCGTCACGAATCCGTGCCCGATGCCGGAGTGGCGTATTCGGTTTCCGGCGGATCGTCGGAGCGTATGGAATCGCCCCGCGACGATTGTGATTTCGATCGCTGGCGGGTGCCGGTCACCGGAACACGCATGCCCGGACACGAAGAGTGTCGGATCCACCATCACTTGTGGACAGTCCTCAAAGGACCAGATGGGATCATGTGGAATTCGCCGGAGCGCGCCGGAAATGCCGTCGCACCGAGCAATTTCAACCGCGCTTAAGAAAGTCTTATGCTTCGCCGACACGCGGATCGACGATCACCACGGCTAGTGATCGGTGCGCTGCTGCGCGTCGGTGAGCATGGCGCCGAGGGCGTGTTGAGCGGTCCGCAGCCGCGTGATCGTCCGGGTGAGCCGGGTGTGCTCGCGGCGCAGGTGGGCGAGCATGCCCGGGCATGCCGATGGCACGAGCCGGTCGCCGTCGTGGTGCACGCACCCCAGCACCTGCGCGATGACCGCGGTCGGCAGGCCCGCGGCCAGCAGCGAGCGGATGTGCGACACCGCGGCGATATCCGACTCGGCGTACTCGCGGTAGCCGTTGGGCAGTCGAGCGGGCCGCAGCAGGCCCTGTTCTTCGTAGTACCGCAGCAGTCGCTGGCTCACGCCGGTCCTGCGGGCCAGCTCACCGATTCGCATGTGACCTCACCCATCCGCAGTTGACCTTCACATCGATGTGAGACCTTAGCTTTCCTGCCATCCGCAGTCGAGGCAGGTGGAGGAACAGCTGATGCCCGTGGTTGTGATCATCGGTGCGGGACCGGGGATCGGTCAGTCGGTGGCCCGCCGGTTCGCGCGCGAGGGCTGGTCGGTCGCGCTCGTCGCCCGCGGCGGGAAAACCTTGGAAACCGTCGCCGACACCCTCGGTGCAACACCGGTCGTGCGACTGCGCGCCGACGCCACGGACGCGTCAGCGCTGCGCGCCGCGCTCGACGCGGCGGCCGCCGAACTCGGCCCGCCGGAGGTCGTGGTGTACAACGCGGCGATCATCCAGGCCGACTCGCCCGGCGAGCTGTCCGTCGACGCGCACCTTCGGGCGTGGTCGGTCAACGTGATCGCAGCGCTGACCGCCGCCGCGCACGTCGCGCCCGCCATGGCCGAGCGCGGTCGAGGTTCGATCATCATCACCGGCGGCATGCCGGTACCCGATCCCCGCTACGTCAGCCTCTCCCTGGGCAAGGCCGGGGTTCGCGCGCTGGTCGCACTGCTGGCCACCGAATACGGGCCATCGGGGGTGCACGTGGCGACCGTGACCGTGGACGGCCCGGTCGCCCCCGGCACGGCATTCGATCCCGACGACATCGCCGAGCACTACTGGCGGCTGCACACCCAAACACCCCAGCGGTGGCAGCACGAGATCGTCCACACAGGACTGGCGGAATAGCGGCGAGCTCCGGTTCCATCGACGTGGACATCGAGGGCGAGCTCGCGCAGCCCGGCGCCACCGGGTGCGCGACACGGTGTTCTGATACCGGGTAGCGCGTGTCCGCTAGGCGATCGGCTCGCGTGCGGGTTCTCGTTCGGCGGTGACGGCCACCTCGTGGAACTCGGCACGCTCCGGGTGTCGAGAATGTGGTGCTGGCTCCGTCCCAGGGACACCAGCGGCCATGACGGGCCGCGATGAAGAAGGAGAACCGCCATGAAGTACCTGCTGCTGAAGCACTACCGCGGCGCCCCGGCTTCGGTCAACGACGCGCCGATGGACCAATGGACGCCGGATGAGGTCGACGCGCACGTGCAGTACATGCGCGACTTCGCAGCCCGTTTGGAGGAGACGGGTGAGTTCGTCGACGCCCAGGCACTGGCTCCCGAAGGCGTGTTCGTGCGGTATGACGGCGAGGGGCGCCCACCGGTGACCGATGGTCCGTTCGCCGAGACCAAGGACCTCATCGCGGGCTGGATGGTCATCGACGTGGAGTCCTGGGATCGCGCGGTCGCGCTGGCTGGGGAACTATCCGCCGCTCCCGGGGCAGGCGGCGAGCCGATCCACGAGTGGCTTGAGGTTCGACCGTTTCTCACCGAGCCGCCCACGGTGACCGAGTGAACGAGTCGCTGCTGCGGGAGCTGGTGCCCGCGGTCATCGGTGTCCTCGTCCGGCGCGGAGCCGACTTCGCGTCGGCCGAGGATGCCGTGCAGGAGGCCGTGATCCGGGCGCTGGAGACCTGGTCGGACGATCCACCGTGCGATCCGAAGGCATGGCTGGTCACGGTCGCGTGGCGCAAGTTCCTCGACGCCGCCCGCGCCGAGGCGTCGCGGCGGGGCCGGGAGCTCGCCGTCGAAGTCGAGCCCCCGGCCGGCCCGGTGCCCGCCACGGACGACACGCTGCGGCTCTACTTCCTGTGTGCGCACCCCATCCTGCCCCCGGGATCGGCCGTCGCCCTGACGCTGCGCGCGGTCGGTGGCCTGACCACGCGGCAGATCGCGACGGCATACCTCGTCCCCGAGTCGACCATGGCGCAGCGGATCAGCCGGGCCAAGCGGCGGATCGCGGGGCTGCGGCTCGACCAGCCCGGCGACCTCGGGACGGTGCTGCGGGTGCTCTACCTGGTGTTCAACGAGGGGTATGGCGGGGACGTCGACCTGGCGGCCGAGGCGATCCGCCTCACCCGCCACCTCGTCGCCCTGACCGACGAGCCCGAGGTCGCGGGGCTGCTCGCGCTCATGCTGCTGCATCATGCGCGTCGCGCGTCTCGCACTGGCCCGGGAGGTCGCTTGGTACCGCTTGCCGAGCAGGACCGATCGCGCTGGGACACCGGCCTGATCGCCGAGGGGGTGACGATCCTGCAGGCCGCGCTGGCCCGCGACCGGCTGGGCGAATACCAGGCGCAGGCCGCGATCGCCGCCCTGCACGCGGACGCCCGGAGCACCTCCGAGACGGACTGGGTGCAGATCGTGGAGTGGTATGACGAACTGCTGCTCCTGACCGACAGCCCGGTGGTGCGGCTCAACCGCGCAGTGGCGGTCGGCGAGGCCGACGGACCGCAGGCCGGGCTGGCAGCACTGGCTGACGTGAACCCCGACCTGCCCCGTTACGCCGCGGTGACGGCATACCTGCGCGAACGCGCCGGTGACCTCGAACACGCCGCCGAGCTGTATGCCGAGGCATCCCGTGCCGCGACCAGCGTGCTGGAGCGTGACCACCTCACCCGCGAAGCCGCACGGGTGCGGCAACTGTTGCGGCCGTGAGTCCTGAAGCCGCCGCGCCTCCGAGCCAGGGGGTCAGGCGGGGATGCGCTGGTGTGCGGCCTGCGCGGCCGCGACTTCCCGGCACAGTGCGTCCAGCGACAAACCGACCGCGTCGGCCACCGCGGCGACGGTGAAGAACGCCGGGGTGGGGATGCGGCCCTTCTCGATCTTGCGGAGGGTTTCGGTGGAAATGCCGGACGCGGCGGCGATCTCGACCATGCTGCGCTCGCCGCGAGCGGCCCGCAGTGCTTGGCCGAGCAGTTCGCCTCGTTGCCGTTGCTGTTCGTTCAGCGGCACACGCACCATGACCGTGATACTAATATCGGTATAGTTATTGGGTCCAGTAGTGGTGTGCCAGTAGTGGTGTGGGAGACACGCGTGATCGAACTGAAAACACCCACCGAGATCGACGTGCTGCGGGAAGCGGGTCGCGTCGTCGCCCAAACCCTGCACGCCGTGCGCGCGCACGCGGGCGTCGGCACCCCGCTGCGCGAACTCGACGAACTCGCCCACGCCGTCATCACCGACGCCGGTGCCCAACCGGTGTTCCTCGGCTACCGGCCCAACTGGGCGCCCACCCCGTTCCCCGGCGTGATCTGCGCCTCGGTCAACGACGCCATCGTGCACGGCATCCCGGACGACCAGCGGCTGGCCGACGGCGACCTGGTCAGCATCGACTGCGGCGCCCGCGTGCAGGGCTGGGTAGGCGACGCGGCGATCACCTTCAGCGTCGGCACCGCCCACCCCACCGACGTGGAACTGACCGAGACCACCGCGCAGGCCCTGGCCGAAGGCATCGCCGCCGCCCAGCCCGGCGGCCGCATCGGCGACATCGCCCGCGCCATCGGCGTGCTCGGCCGCACCGCCGGGTACGGCATTCCCGGCCCCCTCGGCGGCCACGGCGTCGGCCGCGACATGCACGAAGCGCCCTTCGTGCCCAACGACGGACGCCCGGGCCGCGGCGCCCCGCTGCGCCCCGGGCTGGTCCTGGCGATCGAGCCGATGTTCCTCGCGGGCGGACACGACGACATCCGCACCGACGAGGACGGCTGGACGGTGCGCACCGGCGACGGCAGCCGCGCCGCCCACGTCGAGCACACCATCGCCATCACCGACGACGGACCCCGGGTGCTCACCACGCCGTAGGGGCAGCCGAACATTTCGCGAACAACACCGGGGCGGAAATCGCCCCGTCCGTCCACTGCGCGACGATCGGTGACCGCATGACTCGGTGGATGCGACTATCGATTGGGATCGATAAAATGGCGGTCATGTCGATCGCGCTGCCCCAGGCCCAGGTCCTGCCACCCGGCGAAGCCGCCACCTACGCCGACTGGTTCGCCTGCCTCGCCGAGCCGGTGCGGGTGCGCCTGCTGCACGCGGTGGCCACCAGCCCGAAAGGCATCACCGTGGGCGCGCTCACCGAGATCCTCGGCACCAGCCAGTCCACCACCTCGCACCACGTCCGCAAACTCGCCGACGTCGGCTTCGTCCGCCTCCGCAAAGCAGGCACCGCCACGATCGTCACCGTCAACGAAGCCTGCTGCGCCGGACTGCCGCACGCCGCCGACGCCGTCATGGGCCTGCTCGCCCCGCGCCCCTGCTGCCCCGACAACCTGCCCGCCGACGTCACCGTCCGCGCGCTCGCGGCAAACGACTGGGCAGCCGTGCGGCGCATCTACGCCACCGGCATCGCCACCGGCATCGCCACTTTTGAAACCACGGTGCCAAGCCGCGCCAGCCTCGACGCCAAATGGCTGCCCGAGCACCGCTGGGTCGCCGAAATCGACGGCGAGGTCGTCGGGTGGACCGCCGCGGCCCCGGTGTCCACTCGCGACTGCTACGCCGGAGTCGCCGAGACGTCCGTCTACGTCGCCGACGGCCACCGCGGACGAGGAGTCGGCAAAGCCCTGCTGCACAAGCAAGTCACGGCCGCCGACGCCGCCGGACTCTGGACCCTGCAGACCGCGATCTTCACCGAGAACCGCGCCAGCATCGCCCTGCACCACGCCGCCGGTTACCGCACCGTCGGCATCCGCGAACGCATCGCCCAACGCGACGGCGTCTGGCACGACACGGCCTTCATCGAACGGCGCTCGCCCGTCCAATAACCCACCCGCACACCAACAATCGGACCAGCCAGAAACAGGGACCAAGGTCGTCCCGGTCAGCTGTCACCTCGTGCCCTGGGAGGCTGTGGCCGTGCAGATGCGGCCCCCTCAGCAGCACCAGTCGTTCTTCTCCGGGTGTGCACCCGCGTCGGCGCCATCGACGTGGACATCAAGGGCACGCTGGCTCGACTCGGCCTCACCGGCTACCTGCTAGCGACACCTCCTTCCGAACCGCCAGCCGCTGAACGAAGCTGACCGCTGCGGTGCGGGCTTGCAGCAGATTGGGTGTCACCGGGCGCGGAAGGCCACCGCGACCGCCAGCAGCGCCAGCGCCGCGGTGGCGCCGAAGCCCGCGAGGTAGGCCGTGGCGGGCGACCACAGCAGCCACGCGGCGAACAACGTGCCGGTCACCGCCAGCACCGTCGTGGTGAAAAGCGACTCGCTGAGCTGCAACGCCGAACTGTTCACACCCTGCTCGTCCGGCGGCGACAACCGCAGCGTCAACGTCGACAGCACCGGATACACCAAACCCATCCCCACAGCCATCAACGCCAGTCCCGCGATGCACACCACCAACGGCACCGCCGGAATCACCGTCACCAGCACCCCGACCGACCCGACGGCCAGCGATGCCGCAGCCACCACCGGAATCCGCTCCCGCGTGGAAAGCCGCCCCTGCACCCACGATCCCGCCATCCACCCGACCGCGCTCGTGGTCAGCACCAAGCCCGCCTCGGTGGGGGACAGACCCCGCTCCCGCGACAGCAGCAGCGGAATGAACACCTCGCTCGTCGAGAACGCCGCGCCCGCGATACCCCGCAACGCCACCACGCTGGGCAGCCCGGCCCGGCCGCGAAACGTCCCCGGCGGCAACAACTTCGGCGCGAACACCACCAGCGCGACCAGTCCCGCGCAGACCAGCACCACCGCCACCGCGCCGCTGTGCTGCCCGCCCCCGTTCTGCCCGCCGCTGTGCAACCCCAACGCCCCGGCGGCGGCCCCAACCGCCCACAGTGGACGGACAGTGCGCGCCCGGTGGCGGCCGGACCACGTCAGACCGCGCAGCGTCGGGTGCACCAACGCCAACGCGGGCAACGCCAGCGCGGCGGTGCCCAGGAACACCCACCGCCAACTCAGCCGCTCCACCAGCGCCCCGGCCAGCAGCGGTCCCGCGATCGACGGCAGCAACCACGCCCCGGCCAGCAACCCGAAAAACCGCGCCCGCAGCTGCTCCGGCAACACGTGCCCGACCACCACGTACAGGGCGACCGAGATCATCCCGCCGCCGAGGCCCTGCACGATCCGGCCCACCACCAGCACCCACATCACCGGCGCCACCCCGGCGATGAGCAGTCCCGCCGCGAACACCGCGACCCCGACCCGCAACGGCACCGCCGGACCCCGCGCGTCGCTCCACCCGCCGGAGACGACCATGCTCACCACGCCCGCGGCCATCGTCCCGCCGAAGGCCAGCGCATATAGCGCCAGCCCGTCCAGCATTCGCACCACCGTCGGCATCGCGGTGGCCACCGCCACGTATTCGAAGGCCACCAGCGAAATCAACGTGAGCGCGCCAATGGTCAACGACCGGTAGGGGCGTGCCAGCAGTCCCACCGCGGCAGCGGAATCCATCGTGGTCATGACCATCCCGGGTGGCTTCAGGACTCGGCCGAGGCCGAGGCGGACCGCACGATCCGCCACCGCCACCCTTCAACTTCCACCGCACTGGAGGTCAAGCAGCCACCCGATCACGGGCCCCGGTCCGGGGGAGGGCGCGCTTGGGGCGGCGCTCCAGCCACCACTGGGCGATCAGCAGCGGGATCACCCAGCCCAGCCAGGTCGTCAACCCGGCGGTCGTCGCGAGCAGGTACCCCTCGTTGCCGTCGAAAGTCGTCGCCAGCTGCGGCCCCAGCACGACACCCCACACCACGCCCCACACCCGGTTGGTCACCGTCGAGATCGTCAGCACGAACGACCGGATCATCCACTTGCGGTGGTCACCGAAACGACGCTGCCGACCCGCCCGCCAACCCGCGACGGTGCAGCCGAACCACACCACCGCCAGCAGCACGTTGCTCATCTGCGCCACCGGCCCGAACGGCGACACCGCCCCGATCACCGCGGCCATCACCGCCGCGGGCAGCACCCCGCCGACCACGTAGACCCGGCCGAGGCGGCGATGCGCGACCGGATACCGGCGGCGAAACGCCGGCCACACCTGGAAACAACAGGTCAGGATCGCCACCGACGCGAACAGCACGTGCGCCACCAGCAGCGGGTAGTGCGCCGGGAAACCCTCCGGCTGCGGCACCCGCGACAGCGCCGGATCCAGCGTGATGTAGGGCGGGATCGACAAAACGACGAAGGTCACCGCGACCAGCGCCAGCGGACCCACCCACGGCCGCCGCCACCACCGCGGCGCCGGCCTGGCGGTTCCCGCGGCCTCCACGGGCTGTGTTGCCGTGCTCATTCCCGTCCTCCTTCAGCAGACGCGTACGACGTACTCACGCGTACACCGTATCCACGGTCGCGGGAATATCCTGATGATTTCCATCAATTTCCAAGAAATGACAGCTAGCGCGCACTAGTGCGAATGAGATGTAACCGCTGGTGCACTACACTTTCCACGAGGTAATGCACTAGTGCGATGACAGGGAGGGGCAGCGATGACGACGAGCTCCCGAGAACAACCGCCGTACCTGCGCATCGTCGACGACATCCGCGCCCGCATCGACTCCGGCCAACTCCGCCCCGGCGACCGAGTTCCCTCCACCCGCCAGATCATCGACGAATGGGGCGTCGCGATGGCCACCGCGACCAAAGCACTGGCCACCCTGCGCCAAAACGGCCTGGTGCACGCCGTCCCCGGCACCGGCACCATCGTCAGCGACCCCACCACCAGCGGGCGCCGACCCGCCCGCCACCGCCAGGCCCGCCCCACCACCGAACCGGCCACCACCCAACAGCGGATCGTGCACGCCGCCATCCGCATCGCCGACCGGGAAGGACGCTCCGCGGTGTCGATGCGCCGAGTCGCAGCCGAGCTCGGCGTCGGCGCCATGTCGCTGTACCGACACGTGCCCGACAAGGACGAACTCATCCGACTGATGGCCGACACCGCCTTCGGCGAATCCCCACTGCCCCAACCAAGGCGCCGCGGCTGGCGCCCGCGACTGGAAGAACTCGCCCGGCTGCAGTGGTACACCTACCGTCGCCACCCCTGGCTGGCTCCGGTCGCCCTGACCTCGCTGGCCCGCCCGCCGGTCCTGCCCAGCGGCATGGCGCACGTCGACTGGCAGATCGCCGCCCTAGCCGGACTCGGCCTCCACCAGCGCGACGTCCTGCAGATCGTGGTCAGCCTCAACGGCTACGTCGGCGGCATCGCGATGAGCCATTCCATGGAGAACGAATACCTGCACGAAGTCGGAATCACCTCGCAGCAACGCCACGACAGCAACGAACCCATGCTGCTGGAGCTGATGCGCTCCGGCCGATTCCCGCACCTGGCCTCCATCGCCTACAGCGACGTCGAAATCGACCTGGACAAACTGTTCGAGTTCGGCCTGCAACGCCAACTCGACGGCATCCAGAACTTCCTGACCGCACACGCGAAATAGCGGCGGGCCTGGACGGCGAAATCGCGTGGTGCCGCCACCAGCACGCCCGATAACCTCCGCACCGCGGCCACGCCAACGCCGTCCGCAGTGGCCTTCCGCTCGCCCAGCGCCGTGCCCTCGATCCCCGGAGGATTTCCTTGACCACAAGCACCACGACCGCGGTCATCACCGGCGCGGCCAGCGGGATCGGGCGGGCGCTCGCCGAGGCACTGCACGCCAAGGGCACGCAACTGGTCCTGGTCGACATCGATGCCGAGGCGCTCGCCGCGGCCGCGACACCGCTCGGCGCCACGGCCGTGACCGCGGACGTCTCCGACCCGGCCGCGATGACCTCCCTCGCCGCGCAGACCCCGCACGCGCGGCTGATCTGCCTCAACGCCGGAGTCGTCGGATCATCGCTGGGCGCGCCCTGGGAGGTCCCGCCCGAGGAGTGGGACCGCGTGTTCGGCATCAACGTCGGCGGCATCGTCAACGGGCTGCGCGCCTTCGTGCCGCAACTGCTGGCCTCCGGCGACCCAGCGCACGTGCTGATCACCGCCTCGCTGGCCGGGCTCGCGGTCTTCCCCGGCGGAGGCGCCTACGGCCCGTCCAAACACGCCGTCACCGCCATCGCCCAGCACGCCGCGATGGCACTGGCCGACACACCGGTCCGAGTCAGCATGATCTGCCCCGCCCTGGTCGCCACCGGTATGTCCACCGACGGAATCGCCCCGGCCATCGTGGCCGACACCGCGCTGCGCGCCATCGACGACGATGTCTTCGCCGTCGTCCCCGACGAATGGCGAGCAGCCGTGCTCGCACAGACCGAACAGGTCACATCCGGACACCGCCCCACCCCGCCCACCGGACCGAGCTAGCAGCTCAACCCGGTGCGCGATCGGCAGACGGGCGAGTGGTCGCGCTCGCCCCAATCCGAGCGGCGCTAGTAGCCCAGTTCCGCGAACCAGTCGCCTCGACCTCGGGGAGTGAGGTCGAGGAGGTGCCACACCGGGCTGAGCAGGTCGATACCGCGCTGATCGATGTCCTCGGACATCCGGGGGTGCACCGAGTAGAAGTGGCGAACCGACCCGTCGCTGTCGCGGGTGAACACCGACACCGTCGAGTCCTGGTTCCCCTCGGCGTCCTCGCTGCCGAGGTCGTACTTGAAGGTGCCGGCCGCGGCGCTGAGCAGGCGCAGGTTCGTCCACTGCCGATCGCGGGCGTGCGCCCGCAACGTGGGCAGATCGGCCGCCGCGACGATCGCGAGGTCCACGTTCTGCGCGACGTGGTGGGCGATTCCGTTGAACCCGTCGATCCACATCGTGCACATGGGACAGGGCTGGGTCTGCTGCTTGCCGTACATCAAGTGGTAGACGACCAGGTCGCGCTCGGGCCGGGTGAACAACTCGCTCAGCCGCACCGTCCGCACCGGTGCGTCACCCGCGTGCAGGTCCACCGGGCCTTCCTCGAACACGTAGTCGGCTACGACAGGACCCGACGGCAGCCGACGACGCAGGTCGGCGACCCGTTCGCGGTGACGCATCAACTCGATCTCGGCTGCGCGCAGCTCCTCGCGGGCACTGGCGTAGTCGGCTGATTCTCCAGCGAGATTGGTCTGGCGCATCGCTACCTCCTGAACAACCGGCACGTAGCTGCTGCCTTACCCATCGTCTGCTCGCACGCCAAGCCCCGCCAGATGAGCTCGAAGACGATGTTCGACAAGGTGCGCGCGCTCCTCGTCGAGGTGAGGGGAGTTTCGCCGATCTTCGTTGGTCGTCGCTCCGGCGGAGAAGTGGGGGAGCGGCCTCCTGGCCAGCCCGGACGGGGGTGACGGTCAGGCGCGACCGGGTTCGGTCAGGAAGCTAAGTTCCGCGGCGGCCTGCGCTGGGATGAAATGACCGATGCCGGGCAGCAGACGCACCGTCGCGTGCGGTGCGGCGGATTCGAGCCGATGCTTGGTCTCCGCGGAATCCACCATGACGTCCAGTTCCCCGACGACCACGTGCAGCGGCATGGTCAGCCGCCGCAACGCGTTGTCGTCGAACACCGGAAGCACTTCCGTGCGATACCGGTAGTTCTTCGAAACGACCAGCACCTGCTCGATGACCACCGCCGCATCCGCCGGGTCCATCGTGGACAACCCCGCACCGAGCATTCCGGTCACGACCTTGCGCTGACCCCAGCGACCGAGCGGGTTCAGCAGCATCGCGCCCAGCAGAAAACCCTTGCGCTGCCTGCCGATCCCCGTCGGGCACGACAACGCCATGCGCTGCACCCTGCCCGGTCGCCGCGTGGCGTAGTCCAACGCCAGCCAGCCGCCGAGGGAGATCCCCATGATCCGGACCCGCTCCAGCCCGAGGAAGTCCAGGACAGCGTCCAGCCACCGCGCGTACCGGTCCGAGTTCAGCGGCGGCCGGGACGGCGCGCTGCGGCCGGGCTCGCCGATCATGTCGATGGCATACACCCGGAAATGCGTCGCGAGCTCGGAGATCCTGCTCATCCACTGCGTCGAGTTGCTGCCCGAACCGTGCAGCAGCACCAGCGCAGCGGCGGTGGCCGGACCGGACGCGATGACGAACGTCTCGCCCTCGCACGTCGGCACGCGCAACTGCTCGTTGTCCACCGGCCAGGACTCCAGCGCCCTCCGGTAGTGCTCGCGCAGCAGGCGGCCGCCGGCGTCGGACCGGTAGATCGTGCTCATGCCTGCGGCTCCTCGATCACGGCGCTGATCAGGCCGAAGATGTCGGCGCTGGTGGTCAGGCCGCCCAGTACGACGATCTTGAGGCGGGCGCGCTGCTCGTCGTAGATCATCTCCAGGTGCAACTGCTCGTCGCCTTCGCGGCGATGGGCTGTCGCGGTGGTCAACAAGGTGCTCACCCGGCTGGCCGTCTCAGGGCTGATCGCGTCGATGTCGACGATGCTCGACACCCCGACATGGCGGTGGCGGGTGACGGCCTCCCGGACGGTCGGCTCGGCGGGCTGGCCGGTGAACGACTCCAGTTCGGCACGTGCGATGCGGTACTGCTTGCCGATCCGGACGGCGTTCAGCCGCCCGTCTCGGACGTAGTTGCGCACCGTTCGCACGTGCAGGCCCAGCCGCTCGGCCACTTCATCCGCCGTGAACAACTCCTGTCGCATGAAAAATACCGTATCATTCCCTGTCGTGTTCCTCGATAGAGTATTTTGAGGAATGATGAGGTCTAATTCGGTCAGATGATCGTTGACGATGAGGAGTGCGACCACATGAAGATCGCGGTGCTCGACAGCGCAGGCGGCTTGCTCGCTGGGGAGGTCGACAATGCCTGACGTGGTGCGGCAGCGAGCCGGGGTACCGGTGCTGATGTGCGACCCGGCCGGGCCCCGGGTGGCCACCGTGCAGGACGCGCTGGACCTCATCGGCGCGGCCTTCGTCGGCGCCGAGGTGGTCGCCGTGCCCGCGAGCCGACTGGACGAGCGGTTCTTCTCCCTGGAAACCCGTTTCGCCGGGGAAATCATGCAGAAGTTCGTCAACTACCGGCTGCGCCTGGTCATCGTCGGCGACATCGCCCAGCACCTGGCGGCGAGTTCGGCCCTGCGCGCCCTCGTCCACGAGTCGAACCGGGCCGACCACGTGTGGTTCCTGCCCGACTTCGACACCCTCGACGCCCGGCTGCACGCCATCGCCTGAACAGCCAGCATCGTCGCTGCCGCCCTGCGCGCACCCACACCCGGTCCAGGGGCAGGGCCGATTTTCGATTGACAGGCATGCCACAGTCTCGGCGACCACCGGATCGTCGGGGTGCGCGTCGATCCACGGCCCCAACCGCGGCCGCGCGTAGTCGTAGAGCACCACGTGCACCTGGCTGGTCGCGGTCAACGTGCCCTCGATGTCCAGCACGACCCACCGGGCCGCCACCCGCACGCTCACGGCGCCGTCCCCTCGCTCCAGTACTCGTGCACCCGGTCCGGCCGGAACGCGCCACGATCGGTCACCACGGTGGTCACGAACCGCGGCTCGGTGACGTCGAAGGCCGGATACCACCCGCGCACCCGCTCGCTGGCACTGCGCCGCCCCAACGCGTGCAGCACCTCCTCGCCGTCGCGGAACTCGATCGGCACATCCGCACCCGTGGCCGAATGCGGATCCGGGGCGTGGCACAGCGCGTGGAACGGCACCCCGAAGGTGTGCGCGGCCACCGCCAGCTGCAACGTGCCCACCTTGTTGATCACGTGCCCGTCCATGGTGATCCGGTCGCTGGCGGTCACCAGCGCGTCGATCTCGCCCGCCCGCAGCAGCGACGCGGGCATGCCGTCGGTGACCACCGTGGTTTCCACGCCCATTTCCGCCAGCGTCTCCGCGGTCAACCGCGCGCCCTGCAGGTACGGGCGGGTTTCGGTGCACACGAACGACACCCGCTTGCCGACCTCCAGCGCGGCCTCGACCACCCCGATCAGATACAGATCCCCCCAGCAGTGCGTCAGGATCCGCCCCCGATCCGGCAGCAGCGCCGCACCGGCCCGCCCCATCTCGCGACTGCGCCGCCGGTAGTCGGCGTCACCGGCGCGCGCACCGGCCAGCGCCGCCGCGGCCACATCCGCCCCACCGGCATCCACCGAAGCCAACACCCACGCCACCGCCTTGCGCGGCTGGTCATTGGTCGGCCGGGTGGCGATCAACCGCTCACCAGCGGCCCGCAGCCGCTTGCGCGCGGTGCCCGGATCGTCCTGCGCTGCCTCGCGCGCGGCCAGCACCATGCCCCACAGCACCGCGAAGTACGGCCCGGACGACTGGGTCACCATGTCCTCGATCGCCACCGCGACCTCTTCGACCGTGCGGGCGTGCACCCATCGGTGCTCGAACGGAAAAACGCGCCGGTCCAGCAGGTGCACTCCGTCCTCGGCCAGTCGCACGCTGTCGGCCAGCGTCGGCAACCCCGGATGCGCGGAAGGTGGCGGCATGAAGTCCTCTACGGCGAACGCGGGAACCCGGTCGGCGCCAGGGTAGCGATTCCCGCCCCTGCACCGGCAACATCATCCACATCGCGGGAGCAGCACCGGTCCGCCACGCGGGCTTTGTTAAGCTGCGGATACCGACCATGATCGGACGGTGCGCGGTCCCAGCGACATCATGACCGGGACCGCCGCGAATCTTCCCGTTGTGGGAGTTCCCCCGAGGACCGTGCCCACTGCCGGTCCCCGCCGCCGCGTCCGACCCCGTGCCGCTGTGCGCCCGGCCGCCTGCCGGGCGCGAGACCTTGGAGGTCATGATCGACTCCCGGCCCGCCGAGACCGGACCCGTCCTGCGGGTCAACGACATCGACGTCGTCCGCGACGGCACCTACCTGCTGCAGTCGATCTCCCTGCAGGTCCACCGCGGCCAGCACTGGGCGCTGCTGGGCGCCAACGGCGCGGGCAAGAGCACCCTGCTGAACCTGCTCGGCGCCGTCAACCACCCCACCCGTGGTGCGGTCGAAGTCCTCGGGCACCGGCTGGGCCGGGTCGACATGCGGCAACTGCGCTCCTTCGTCGGCCACATCAACCCGCGCCACCCGCTGCGAACCCCGCTGCGGGTGCGGGAAGTCGTGCTCACCGGAGCCACCAACACCACCGAGCTGGTGCCGCGCTGGCAGCCCACCGAGGAGCAGTCCCGGCAGGCCGACCGGCTGATCAGCATGCTCGGCATGAGCGGCAAGGCCCAAGCCCGCTGGGACACCCTGTCGCAGGGCGAGCGCGGCCGCGCCCTCATCGCCCGCGCACTCATGCCCGTGCCTCGGCTGCTGCTGCTCGACGAACCGGCCACCGGCCTGGACCTCGCCGCCCGCGAACAACTGCTCACCAGCCTCGACGCGCTGCGCGCCGAACACCCCGACCTGGCCACCGTGCTGGTCACCCACCACCTGGAAGAACTGCCCGCCAGCACCACCCACGCCATGCTGCTGCGCGAAGGCCGCTGCCTGGCCGCCGGGGGAGTCGACGAGGTGCTGACCACCGACGAGGTCAGCAAGTGCTTCAACCACCCGGTCCGCATCACCCGCACCGACGGCCGCTGGCACGCCCGCGCAGACCGCTGACCCGACCGAAGGCCGCTGCCTCAGCCGAGCCGCTGCGCGATGCCGTCGAGCAGGTAGTCCAGGCCGCGGCGGAAGCCGTCGTCCCAACTGCCGTCGAGCATGTTCAGGTGCGCGGCCAGCGTGGGGTAGCGCTCGGCCCGCGCCCGCAGGTGCTCATCCGCCACCCGGCGCACCGCCGTCTCGTCCTGCTTACGGCGCGCTCAGCAGTTCCGGAGCGGCAGTGGGCCTGCTGGCCGGAGGCGCGCTGACCGAATACGCCGACTGGCGCTGGTGCCTGTACATCAACGTCCCCATCGCCGCGCTCGCCCTGTTCGGCTCGACCACCCTGTCGACCGGCGGGCGCAGCAGCGCAGGCTTCGACCCGGCGGGCACGGTGCTGGGCTGCGGAGGACTGCTGCTGGTAGTCCACGGATTCGGCCAGGACGCCACCCACGGCTGGACCGACCTCCGCGTGCTGGGCCTGCTGCTGGCCGGAGTGGTCTCGATGGCGGCGTTCGCGATGGTCGAACGCAAGATCACCGCACCGATGCTGCCGTTGCCGGTGCTCACCGACCGCATCCGAGCCGCAGCACTGCTGACGGTGCTGCTGGCCCAGGTGGCGATGTTCGCGTTGTTCCTGTTCATCAGCTACTACCTCCAGCAGGCACTCGGCTACTCACCGCTGCGAGCGGGAGCGAGTTTCCTGCCGGTCGTGCTGGCCACCATCGTCGGCGCCAGCGTCCTGGGCACCCTGCTGCAGCCCCGCCTGCCACTGCGCGTGCTGTTGACCTCGGCGCTGCTGGTCACCGCGGGCGGTATGGCGGTCCTCACCGGCCTGGACACCACCGGGCCCGGCGTCGTCCTCGCCGTGCTGCTGCCAGCCCAAGCGCTCATCGGACTCGGGATGGGGTGCGCCCTGATGCTGGCGATGAGCACCGCCACCGAAGGCGTCGCCGACCACCATGCGGGCGCGGCCTCCGCAGCGGTCAACGCCGCCCAGCAGATCGGCGGTTCGCTGGGACTCGCGCTGTTCAACACCATCGCCGCGAGCACCGCGACCGCATACCTGGCCAGCCGCCCCGAACAGCCGGTGGACGCCGCCGTGCACGGCTGCACCACTGCCATCGGCGTCGCCACCGCCATCCTGCTGGCCACCGCGCTGCTCGCCGCGACCCTCTTCAGCCCGGGGCGCCGCCCCACCCGGATGTGACGCCGCCGGTGGCCTGCGGGTCAGCGCAGCGGGGTGAGGGCTTCGGCCAGCGGCGTCAACACCGCCGGGGTCAGCGGCGGGAGGAGGTAGATGATGGCCATGTCCAGGCCGACTTCGGCGAGCGCCGCCACCTCGTCCACGGTGCGCCCGATTTCCTGCGCCGAGTGCAGCCACACGTGCGCCGACAGCGTGATCTCCGCGGGATCGCGGCCGACGTCCCGGCAGTGACCGTGCAGAACGTCCCGTTTGCGGGCGAATTCCTCCGGTGTGCCACCGACGAAGTTCCAGTGCTGGGCGTAGCGGGCGACGGTGCGCAGCGTCCGCTTCTCGCCGCTGCCGCCGATGGTCAGCGGCGGGTGCGGGCGCTGGATCGGCTTCGGCTCGCAGCGGGCGGCGGTGAGCTGGTAGTAGGTGCCCTGGAAGTTCGTCGTCGGCTGGGACAGCAGGCCGATGAGAACCTGGCAGGCCTCCTCGAACCGGTCGCTGCGTTCCCGCGGCCCGCCCAACCGGATGCCGTAGGCACCCGATTCCTGCTCGTTCCAACCTGCGCCGATACCGATCTCCAGACGGCCACCGGAGATGATGTCGATCGTGGCGGCCATGTTCGCCAACACCGCCGGGTGCCGGTAGTGGATACCGGTCACCAGCGTGCCCAACCGCAGTCTGCTGGTGGCCTGGGCGAGCGCGGCCAGCATCGACCAGCCCTCCAGACATGGCTGCGACGGATCGGGTTCACTGCTGCGCGCCGATGCGATCGGGTAGAAGTGGTCGAAAAGCCACCCGGACTCGAACACCTCGATCCGGTCCGCTTCCTTCCACACGTCCAGGACTTCGCCCCACGAGGTGTAGTGATTGGCGGTCTTGAAAGCGAAACGCATGAACCTCTCCAGGTTGTCAGCGCTTGCCGGGACGCGCTGCCACCAATGATGAGAACCGGCAACAGATCGGGCCGAAAGGCAGCACCGGCAAGCAGACCGAAGACTAACCGACCAGTCACACCAGCGCGCCCGAACTTCCCCGCGCCACCAGGAACAACAGCGGCCTTGGCACTGGCGCAGGATGCAGGTCTGCGCCAGTGCCGAGGCCACCGCCCAACCGGGCCGTCCTACCGCCGCTTCTTCGGCGGGTCCTTGCGCAGCAGATCAGGACCGATGATCCGGCGCACCACCCGGCGCACCAGGCTGCGCTTCTTCACCGGTGCCGCCGGTGCGACCGGCGTGCGCTGCTCAACCGGTGGCGCCACGGCCGCCGTCGGCGGTTGCGGACCGGTGATCCCGGCGGCCGGAGTCGGCGGGTCGGGATTGAGCCGCTTGGCGAACTCGGGCTGCTCATCGCGGATCGCGGGAATGTAGGGCTGGGTGACCTCAACCCGCGCGGGGGCGGGTGCCATCGGCGGCGGGGGAGCCGGACGGGCGGGGAAGGCCACCTCGTCCAAGGGGAGTTCACCCATGATGCGGGTAGTCGGCCGTCCCTGGTTCGGTCGCTGCTGCTGCGCTTCCGAAGGGACCACAGGCTGGAACCACGGTCGGGCAAGGTCGTCTTGAATAGTCATCCGTATCGACTCTGCGGGGGATAACGGCCAGTGTCACCAGATCGGGGGCTTCCCGTACCGGCGGGTCAGACCCTACCGGTAACGGACAGATAAAGCACACCCCCGTGTCGCCTGGATCTCGCTGCGTGACCACGCCCAGTGCCAACACCGCCATCCGCTGTAATCGACACCCCCCAAGCAGCCGATCCAGCCATCGCGGGCGGCCCCATCGTGTCAATGAGTGATCGCGAGCACGAGCGAAGTGACGGCCAGCGCGAGGTAGCCGCCCGGAAAAACGACGTTGTGGAAGACCCGAGCCCGCAGGTGCGCGATGACCGCGCCCGCGAAGAAGGCCACCAACCCGATCGCCGCGGCGGCTCCGATGCCGCGCACCCCGAGCAATCCGAGGAGAAGTCCCGCCGCGCCAAGGGCTTTGAGCACCGCCAACAGCGGCAGCCATGATCGAGGCAGGCCCAATTCGGCCAAGTTGGCCAGGACGAAGTTCGCTCGTGCCAGGTCCGCGACGACAACGGCGGCATTCGCGACGATGGTGACGATGGTGACGGCAAGGTATGCGATGCACATGGCTTCCTCCGAAAAGCGCCGCCCGCCAGGCGGATGCACCGAGGTCAGTCGGCGAAGTGCAGCAGGGCGAGGCGCCGCGGATCTGCGATGACGTCGTAGTGGGCGATGCGCTCGCCGATGACGCGGAAGACCAGCGCAACACTCGGGCCCCGATCGGATGCGACCACGATTCCCGGCTGCCCGTCGACCGTCGCCACCCGCGCTCGCCGGGCGTTGGCCTGCAACGCCCGCGTTTCGGCCACAACGGTCTGCACGCCCGCCACGCGCAGCGCCGCCCCGGGCGGAAGGGCCTGCGGATCCGCGGTTCTCGTCACACCGGGGTGCAGGACTTGGACGAGACCGTCGATATCGCCCTGTTGGGCTGCCTTCAGGAAAGCGCTCACCACCCGCCGCGCGCTGTCGGGATCGGTATCGACCGCGCTCGCCGACCGGCGCACCCGAGCCCGCGCCCGGCTGGCCAACTTCTTGGCCGACCCGGACGTCGTGCCCAACAGGTGCGCGACCTCGTCGAACGGCACGCCGAACACGTCGTGCAGGACGAGCGCGACCCGCTGCGGCGGCGTCAACTCGTCCAGCACGATCGCCATCGCCTCAGCCAAATCCCCGGCCAGCAGCGCGACCTCCTCCGGACCTTCGACGTCGTCCGCCGACTCGGGCATGCCCGCCGGTTCGCGTGGCGATTCACGCGACCGGCGCAGCAGATCCAGGCACAGCCGCGTCACGACGGTCGTCAGCCACGCCGCCACGTTGCCGACATGCTCAAGGTCAGCGCGCCGGTACCGGATCCACGCTTCCTGCACGACGTCCTGGGCGTCGGCATCCGACCCGAGAACGCGGAACGCCACCGCGAGCAGGTGCGGCCGCTCGCGGTCGAAGACCGCGTCGGTGTTGCCATCCATCGCCGGTGCCGCCGCCGGGACATCGTCACGCGGCGCGGTCACAGCTGGAATCCCAAACCGCCACCGCGCTCGCAGGCGGGCCCTTCGCCCGGAAACTCCATGCCTCGCATGCCTTCGCCTCCTGCCGTGCTTGCCTACCCAGTTGACGAGAAGACAGCGCAGAAGGTGACTCACCCCAGCTCAAGGGCCGGGCAGCCCTCGATGTGCTCCGCGGCGTCGAGGTTTCAGCCGCACCGGTCCTCAGGCTCGGATTCCGGTGCCCGGTCGGCCATCGCCGCTTGTCGCAGCTGGTGGAACTCGGCAGCCAGCGTGCTGGCCGTCCAGTGCGCGTTGAGACCACTGGGATTGGGCAGCACCCACACCCGCGCACCCTCGATGCGGCGATCCTGCGGGCCCACCGTCGCTCGACGCTCACCGAAGGCCACCCGGTAAGCCGTGATCCCCACCACCGCCACCCATCGCGGCCGATAGCGCCGCACCTTCTCGACCAGGACCTGCCCACCGGCCCGCAACTCGTCGTCGGTGAGCTCGGCCGCCCGCGCGCTGGCCCGCGCCACCAGGTTGGTGATGCCCAACCCGAAATCGAGCAACTCGGCCTGCTCGTGCGGATGCACCAGGCGCGGCGTGAACCCGGCGGCGTGCAAGGCGGCCCAGAACCGGTTGCCCGGCCGCGCGAAGTGAAACCCCGTCGCCGCCGACCACAGTCCAGGATTGATCCCGCAGAACAACACCCGCAAACCCGGGGAGAGGACATCCGGGATAGTCGTCCCCTCCGCCGCCGCCAACTCCTGAGCACTCGGCCGGTTCCCCGACAACTCCCACCTCCGGTACCCGCACCGATCCATCACCGGACCTTAACCGCACACCACCGGATCCCGAACGGGCACCGAGACCCGGGCATCACGACGGCGCGAGCCGAGGCCGCGACAAACCGAACGTTCGCATGGTCCGCCACCAACAGCAGCCCCGACGGGTGTCTGTGCTGTGAAGGTGCGCGGATCGGGGTTGGCGCTACGTGTTCGTTGGTGGGAATCGTGGTTCTCACCAACACAATCACTCACGAGCCCCAGCGCCACACCTGCGCGACCGCCAAGCCCGGATCTGCCGATGTTGGGATTCAGGTGGTCTTGTCGGAAATCTACCGTTGTCAGGCCGCCGTGTGCGCCAGCCAGTGGTCGGCCAGGTCGCGGTCGCCGGTGATCGTGACCTGGCCGACCGGCAGCCGTCGGGTGAGCACCAGCAGCAGGTCCCCGACGGGACCGGCCAGCGTCACGTCCGCGACGTCCGTGGCACGTGCCCACCGCACGCCGTCCGGGGTGCGGGTGATCAGCCAGCCCGAACCGGTGTCGGGGCGGAGTTGGAGGGTTTGGCCGGTACCGCGCAGTTCGGCGAAAGCCGGTTTGATCGTCGACGCGACCGGGTCGGACAGCAGCTCCAGCCATTCGCTGATCGCGTCGGCCGCGAGGTCCGGCGCCACCTCGAACGCGGTACCCGTGGCAAGCGCCGCGTCCACGTGGTGCACGGTGGTGTCGTGGAGCATCCGGCGCAACCAGAACGTCGCTGGCTGCGGGCCGAAGAACGTCCACACTGGATTCTCGGCGGCGGCCAGCACCGTGTCGGCGAGGTCCGCGGCGCCCTTGCGCAGCCAGTCGGACCACTCCGCCGGGTCGCCCGGGTCCGCGTCGAACGGGTCCGGTACCGGGGTCGGCCCGGACCGGACGATGCCCGCCGCCCAGCGGTGTGCCTGGCCGATGTGTCCGACCAGCACCCGCAGCGGCCACTCCGGACACGTGGGCACCCGGGTGTTCGGGTCGGCACCGGCCACCGCCTCGGCGAACCCGGCGGTGTGCTCGTGCAGTCCCTCGACGAATCGCGCGACATCCATGGCCGTACCGTAGGAACTCCACTCGGCTGGAGGTTCAACCGATGGTGACCGGAGACACGCTCGGGATCGGCGATCTGGCGCGGCGAACCGGCGTGCCAGTCCGGACGATCCGCTTCTACTGCGACGAAGGCCTCCTGGAGCCCGCACGCAGCACCGGTGGGCACCGCCGGTTCGACGCGGCCGCGGTCGACCGGCTGAACCTGGTCCGGCGGCTGCGCGGGCTAGGGTTGGGCCTGCGGTCGATCACCGACGTCCTCACTGGCCAACGTTGCCTCGCCGACGCCGTGGCCGCCGAGCGGGCTGCGCTCGACCACGAGGTGGCGACGCTGGCTTGGCGACGTTCGGTGCTCCGCGCGGTCGAGGAGGCGTCACCCACCGACCGCGCAGCCCGGCTTGAGCTGCTGTCCGAGGTGCAGGACGGGTTCTCCGCGCACGACACCCTCGTCCGCCTCTGGCGCCCGATGACCACCGGACCGATCCCGCCGGACACGGTCCGCATGTTCCTCGACATCAGCGCGCCGCGACCGCCGGAGCTGCCGACCCCGGCGCAGGTCGTCGCGTACGCCGAGCTGGTGCTGCTCGCCGCCGACCGGGCACTCGCGACCCAACTGCGGGCCAGCACGCTCGTCAACCACGAACGCATCGCCGACCTCGGCGCGCTCCACGCCGCCGTCGGTGCGGCCTGCGAGCTGGCGTTCCCCCAGGTGGCGGCCGGGGCTCGACCAAAGCCGGGGCCCGCACTAGACGGGTTCGTCGCGGCCCACGCCACCGCACTCGGTGCCAGCGACACCCCGGAGTTCCGGCGCGCGCTGAACCGGCGCACCGCCGCCGACCGGCACCCGCGGTTGCGCCGCTACTGGCACCTCGCTGGCGAGATCACCGGCGAACCCGCGCCGGTCGGCGTCACGCACACCTGGTTGCTCGACGCCCTGGACCGCTCGGTCAGCTGAGGCTCTCCGGTTGCGGCGAATGCGACGTTCGCCGCAACGCTGAGTCGGCCCGAACAACCCTGTTCGCCCGCGGTGGGCAGCGTGTCGGCCAGCGCGCTACCGGCCGACCAGCACGCCCGGAATGCCGATGAGCGCTGGCCGAAGCAGCGGAACGCGCCAGTTGCCATAGCGCATCGCCCCGGCTACCGTCGGCTGCCCCCCTGCTACGTCTGATCGAGCAGGGTGAGGTAGGCGTCGAGTTGGGCAGCGCCAGCGAGAAGGTTGCGGCTGCGCGTGGTCAGCCGGTCCTGCCAGGAGTCGAGGAAGGCGCTCAACGCGTCCGCCCCGCCCGCCTCGCGCAGCGACTCGACGAACTGCGCGACCTGGCGCAGCAGGTACCCGCCTCGGCGCAGTTGCCGTGCGATCTCGGCGTCGCGCACGCAGTCCGGTCCGTATTCGCGGTAACCCGTTGCCTGGTCGCGTTCGGGGCGCAGGATGCCCTCGGTCTCCCAGGTGCGCAGCGTCGCCGGGTGCACGCCGAGCCGACGTGCGAGTTCGCCCACGGTCAGCGGTCGACCGTTGACCCGCCTGGGTGTCGTGGTGGACAAGGTGCCAAGGGCTCTCGCGGACTCGGTGCGGGTGTCGCGTTCGGCGAGCAGCGCGACGTGCGCGGCGTCGATGAGCCGGTAGGCGGACTCGGTGTCGCCCCGGTTGGTCGCGCGCATGATCTCCATTGCCTGCTGGTGACCGTGGCCGCGGCGCAGCGCCAGGAAGGTGCGCAGGGCCTGTGCGTGCCGGGGCGTGTAGCGCCGGTAGCCGGTTTCGCTGCGCTCGGTCGGCGGGAGGATGCCCGCGCCCTCGTAGTTGCGGATCGCCTGTGCGGACAACTCGTGTTCTCGGGCAAGGTCGATGGGTCGCAGCTTGCACCTCCGATTGAGGCTTCAATCTAGTGAATGCAGGGAGAATTCGCAGAAGTTTCAATCGATTCTTCAACGATACTGTCGAAGGCAGTTTCTTCCGAAAAGGGGTGTTCATGTCCACTGCCACATCACTGCGTGGGATCGGCCGCCAACTCGACGACCCGGCAAGCCTGGGCCGTGCCCTCGACGAGCTGCTCGCCGCGCGGACCGAGCCGCCGACCCTGCTCGCCCTCGGCGAACCGACACACGGGATCGAGGCCTTCCCGTTGCTGCGCAACGAAATCCTCGGTCACCTCGTCGAACGCGGGTACCGGTCGATCGTGCTGGAGACCGATTTCTTTGCCGCGTCCGTTGTCGACGACTACGTGGCCGGGAGCACAGCGGAGATCGACACGGTGCTCGCGACCGGGTTCAGCCACGGGTTCGGCGCCGTGCCGGGCAACCGCGAACTCGTCGAATGGCTCCGCGCGCACAACGCCGACCGCGCGCCGCACGACCGAGTTCGCTTCCACGGCTTCGACGCACCGACGGAGACCTCCACCGCGCCAAGCCCGCGACATGCACTGTCCTCGGTCAACGACTACCTGCCCGCGGCGCTGCGGCCCGAATCAGTCCGCGACCTCGACGCGCTGCTCGGCGAGGACGCGGACTGGACGAACCAAGCGGCCATGTTCGACCCGGCAGCGTCCATCGGCGACTCCGACCGCGCTCGCGCCCTGCGCATCGTCGCCGACGACCTCGCCAGCACATTGGGCCGCGCGGCACCCGGCCTGCGTCCCGCCGACCCGACCGGCTACGCCCACGCCGTCGCGCACGCGCGCACCGCCCAGGGCCTGCTGCGCTATCACGCGGCCATGGCCAGCCCCGCACCCGATCGCATCGCGACCCTGCTCAGCCTGCGCGCCGAGATGATGGCCGAGAACCTGCTCGCGATCGTTGCCCAGGAGCAGCGACGCGGACCGAGCCTGGTGTTCGCGCACAACGTGCACCTCCAGCGTGTGCAGTCCCACATGCCGGTCGGCGAGGACGAGGTGAGCTGGGGAAGCGCTGGCGCGCTCGTCTGGCTCACCCTCGGCGAGCGTTATGTGTTCCTGGCAACCGACGCCAACCCCGACAGCGATCCGGGCACCCTCCAAGGCGTGTTGGCCGAGGCGACCGCCCGCCGCGCCCTGTTCCCGACACATGCCCTGCGCGCCGCGCTTCCCCCGTCGATCGGCACGGGCGAACCGATCGTGCCCGGCCACCTCCCGCTGAACCCGGCGGAGTTGGACGGCGCCGACGCGGTCATCTTCATCGCCGACACCGACGGAAAGCGGCATCAGTACTGGTAGCGGCACATTCTGACCACCGGGTGTGGTCGTCGCTGGGTGCGGCCCACCCGGTCCCCCTGGCCTGCTTGGGGAACCGTCAGCTGCGCGTTGTCCTGCGGGCTGATCACGCTGTCGCGACGGGGCTACTAGTGCGGGTCGTCGGTCTTGAGCTGTTCTCCGGTGGTGGAGACGAAGACGACGAGGAGCTCGGCTGGTTCTGTGTTGCTGGCGTTTTCGGTGGCCACGTGGTGGGCCCCTGGCTGCTCGATCCAGTTCTCGCCTGGGTGGTACGTACGCATCGGTTCGCCTTCGAGCTGGCTGCGTACAGTGCCTTCGAGCACGTAGGCGTAGACGAACGCGTTGCCGTGTCGGTGGGGCACCGCTCGGGCGTCCGGCGGGAAGGTCACGGTCGCCGAGGTGAAGGTTTTGCCTTGGATGTTCGGGAGCGCCTGTTGGATCAGGGGTGTCAGGGTCTCGGAAGGGTGTTCCGAAGCCACATCCGGGGTGGTCGGGGTGGTCGGACGCTCCGTCGCAGGGGCACATCCGACGACTGCGGCAGCCGTGCCGGCGATCAGCACGCCGCTGGCGATTCGCACACTGATCATGAGTGCTGCGCTCCTTGTTCGTCCGCGACCTGAATGATCGTCTTGCCGGGCGTGCGGCGGCGGCGGGCGAACGCGGAGGCCGTTTCGGAAAGCGGTCGCACGGCGCCGACGATGGGGTTGAGCCGTCCGGCCCGGAGGCGCTGGGCGAGGTCGGTCAGCCGGGCGCGGTCGGGTTCGACGACGAAGAAGATGGCTCGCCCGTCCTTGGGCTGCACGGCAGGTGGCATGGCGATGGTGACGAGGGTGCCGCCCGGGCGGACCAGTTCGGTCGATCGTTCGAGGATGTCGCCGCCGATGACGTCGAACACCACGTCCACCTCGCCGACGTGCTGCAGATCGTCGGCGTCCAGGTCGAGGAAGGTCTGCGCGCCGAGGCCGAGCGCGACATCACGGTCGTCGGCTCGGCCGGTGCCGATCACGCGGGCGCCCACCTCTCGCGCGAGTTGGACGGCGATCGAGCCGACGCCGCCCGCGGCGCCGTGAACGAGGACGGTCTGGCCGGTCGTGAGGTGGGCGTGGTCGAACAGTCCCTGCCATGCGGTCAGTCCGGAAATGGGCAGCGCGGCGGCCACGGTGTGGTCGATGTCGGCCGCGAGGGAGGCGAGGTTGCGAGCCTCCACCGCGGTGTATTCGGCCAGGGATCCGTTGCGGGTCCAGTCGGTCAGTCCGAACACCCGCTGGCCCACGGTGAGGCCGGTGGTTCCGTAACCGAGCTCGACCACGGCTCCGGACAGCTCGTGCCCGGGGATGCTGGGGGTCCGGTCGCGGCCGGCGCGATCGGACCACGTTCCCGGCCAGTCGAGCTCTCCGGGGGTGAAGCCCGCGGCGTGCACGCGCACGATGACGTCGTTTTCCGCAGCGTGGGGGTAAGGCATGTCGGTCAGGGTGAGGCCACCGACACCCACGTCACGGTCTCGCACGGTGATCGCTCGCACGCTCGAATCCTTTCAACAACGTTCGTCAGTATGGGGTGGTTGTGGTGGCTCAGCACGGCGTCCGGTGTGAACCGCGGCGATCACGGACAGCACTGCGACGAACCGGCGACGTACCCGGCGAAGATCACCGTCAGCTCATCGCGTGGCCTCGTGTGCTGTCCGGTCAGCTCGGCCAGGGCGAGCCGACGATGCGCTCGACCGTCGTCGTGCGCTGCAAGCTGGGGATGAAATGTTCGAGCACGTCGGAGTTCACGGTGCCGTTCGTGGTTTCGGGGCGGTTCTTGAGCCCGTCGACGTAGGCTCGCAGGAACTCGTTCTTGAAGTCCCCTCGTGGGTGGACGGCGAGGATTTCGCCCAGCTGATCGTGTTCCAGTCCGTCCAGGCCGAAGCCGAGCACGTCGGTCAAGACGCCGAGGTGCGTGGTCGCGATTTCCGGGGCCATCCGGCCGGGGATGCCCGGCGTGGTGTGCAGCGCGATCGCCGTCCAGACGGTCTCGGCGGCGGCCGTCGAGAAACCCCGGTCCAGGAGGAACTTGCGCGCGTGGTCGGCGCCATCGACTTCGAAGCGCTGCTCTACGTCGGAAAAGGGAGTCAGGAGGCCGGTGTCGTGGAACATGGCCGCCAAGTAGAGCAGCTCCGGGTCCGGTTTCACGCCGAGCTTGTGAGCGTGAATCAGGCTGAAGAAGAAGACCCGCCGGGAGTGGTGGTAGATGAGGGGGCTGGTCGTCTCCTGGATGAGCCTGGTCGCTTCGGCGACCGTCGCTGTCTCAGGAATCTCCAACCCCGCGATGATCTCTGGCATGACCTTTGACTTTCCGGGAAGTGTGTCGGCTGTGGACCGTGTGTCCGACTTCCATGCTGCCCACCGATCGGCGTGCGGCGCTGCCTTCGTCCAGCCAGGAATCACTGATATCCGGACAGGGCGAAATCGCAGCCGTGTGCTCCACCACGCACGGCACCACGTCGTGCGGCCGGGACCAGCGCGCGGCCTGGTGTCGGATGCATCGCGTGAGTCAACCTGGCATCGGTTGCGGCACGAGGATTTCGCAGACCGCCTTTGCAACGGCTCCGGCGTTTCTTGAACAAACCCGCTCTGCCGCACCGGGTAAGACGGAGAGTTGAGGATCCCGTCATCTCCGGTAACGGTGTGCTACCAATGAACGGTGTCCATGCCTCCTGCGTCGCCGACCCGACGGCGGTCACCGCGCGGATCCGGCTCCGGAGGGACCGGAGTGGTGAATGCCGCCCCCCATCGCGTCGCGATCCTCGTCTACGACGGAGTGACGTTGCTGGACGTCGCCGGTCCCGCGGAGGTGTTCAAGGAGGCGAACCAGTTCGGTGCCGACTACCGGATCGTGCTGCTGTCGCCGACCGGTGCGGACGTCACGTCGAACCTCGGGATCCGGATCGCGGTCGACGGCGCCGTCGCCTCGGAGCCAGCTTTCGACACGTTACTGGTGGCCGGGTCCGACCTCTATCCGCGCGCCCGGGTCCCCAGCGACCTGGCGGACGCCGCGCGAATACCGGCGGCCGTGGCCAGCCGGGTCGCGTCGATCTGCAGCGGGGCGTTCGTCCTCGCCGCCGCCGGTTTCCTCGACGGCAAGCGCGCGACCACGCACTGGCAGGTCGCGCACGAGCTCGCCGCCCGGTGTCCGACGTGCCGCGTCGAGCCCGACGCGATCTACGTTCGCGATGGCACCACGTACACGTCGGCAGGGGTGACGGCCGGCATCGATCTGGCGCTCGCTCTCGTCGAAGAGGACCACGGGCCCGACCTGGCGCGCGACGTCGCCCGCGCCTTGGTGGTGTACATGCAGCGTGCGGGCGGTCAGTCCCAGTTCTCGGCACCGCTGCAGGGACCGCCGCCCCGCTCGCCGGCTCTTCGCAAAATCACCGATTTGGTGACGGCGAACCCCCGCGGGGACCACTCGCTCGGTGAACTCGCGAAACATCTCAACGTGAGCACCCGGCACCTCACCCGGCTTTTCCACGACGAGCTGTCCACGACACCGGCCCGCTACGTGGAAAACATCCGATTCGACATGGCCAGGGCACTGCTCGACCAAGGACACACCGCGACGCAGGCCGCGACCCTCGCCGGGTTCCCCAGTTACGAAAGCATGCGACGGGTGTTCGCCAGGAAGCTGTCGATCAGCCCCGCCGCCTACCAACGCCGGTTCAGCACGGCCCGCCGCGCCAACGCGAGTTGAGCGCCAACGTCCACTCATGCCGCCGACAGCGCGTGCTACGAGCTTGGACGGCCAGTAGTCGACGTCGGTCTGCTGGACGGTGTGCTTCCGCTTGCCGTGCTTGGGACGCATGGTGTCCGTAGCCGAGTCGAGCGAACGAACAGAGCCCGGTCTGGGGCGATCACGAGGTAATGATCGAGACACGGCGATTGTTCGGGTCGTGCTCGCCGCCCGCCAGAAGGAGC
Organism: Saccharopolyspora antiqui; assembly: GCF_052246905.1. Taxonomy (NCBI): domain Bacteria; kingdom Bacillati; phylum Actinomycetota; class Actinomycetes; order Pseudonocardiales; family Pseudonocardiaceae; genus Saccharopolyspora; species Saccharopolyspora antiqui. The sequence continues at coordinate 7,266 of NZ_JBQQBO010000016.1, read as the reverse complement.
ATGACCCGGATCTGCTGCGGCGGTGCGGATCGGGCTAGCGATGTGCGGCGGCAGTACTTGCGCCTGCCTCGGCGGGCACCCCGAACCAGGAAGTGAGCGCATCCGGCAGGCCCTCGGGGTCGGCTGTTGCGCATGCCCAGGCGACGTAGCCGTCTGGGCGGATGAGCAGACCGGCCAACTCGCCGCAGGATGCGCTGGATGCGGTGATGATCTGCACACGGTCGGAGTGCCCGGCCGCCGCTGAACGGATCTCCGCCGAGTCGGCCAGATCCAGCAGGACCGCGCGGCTCTGCCGCAGTGGTACAGCGACGAGGTTCCAGATGTCGGGATCCAGGTCTGGCACGAACCGGCCGACCAGTGGGTGTGTCGAGCCGGGCGCGTAGTCGATGTCGGTGCTGTTGACCATCGCGATGAAGTGGCGTTTGGCAGCGGGGATCGCCAGCACCTCGGCGAGCACCTCCCGCAGGGCCTCGACCTGCGGACCAGGTCGCATCAACGCCACCTGTGCGCGGCTGTTGCGCAGCACCCGCTCGCCGATCGGGTGCCGTTCGGCGGTGTAGGTGTCCAAAAGGGACTCCGGTGCCAGGCCGCGGACCACCAGGCCGAGCTTCCAGCCCAGGTTTATCGCGTCCTGCACGCCGAGGTTGAGCCCTTGGCCGCCGATCGGGGAGTGGACGTGTGCGGCGTCACCGGCCAGCAGCACCCGGCCCTGCCGGTAGGTGGCCGCCTGCCGGGTGTTGTCGGTGTACCGGCTGGCCGCGGTCAGGTTGGTGACCGTCGCGTTGACGCCGCTGGCGCGACGGATGCTGGCCTGCATCTCCTCCAGGGTGACCGGCGCGGTGCGGTCGCCGGGCCCACCGTCGAACTCCATGGTGGAGATCTCTCCTGGGAGCAATGGGGACACGGTGACCATGCCACCCGGTCCACGCGGGTTCGAAGCGAGGGCGTCGGGATCGGCCACTTCGGCCACGGCAACGCGGCCGGTCATGGTCGGCTCGGTGCCAGGGAAAAGGATCCCGGTGCGCTTGCGCACGGTGCTGCGACCGCCGTCGCAGCCGACCAGGTAGGGCGCGCGGACAGTGCGCCCGTCGGCGAGGACTGCGAGCACGGCCTCACCCTCGTCGATGACGTCGACGACCTCGCTGTCGTGCCAGATCCGCACCCTCAACTCGCTGGCCCGTTCAAGGAGAACCTGTTCGAACAGATGCGGCTTGAGCAGGTGCGGACGCCGCGGCGAGACGTCCTCGCCGGTGTCCTCCTCGAACAGCATCAGCCCGCCGAAGTGGCCTCGCACCTTGCTGGACCGGAGCTGGCGCCCGAGGCGGTGCCCCGGTGCGGGGTCAGCGCTGTCGTGGCCGCGTTCGGCGTCCAACCGCTCGAACATCTCCCGCTGCACTCGGGCCAGTGGTTCGGTCAGACCGCGCAGCCGCAGGCTCTGAGTGCTGCGGACGTTGATGCCGCGCAGGCCAAGGCGGCGGGTGTGACGTTCGGTGCCGTCGGCGGCTTCGAGGACCAGCGGGTCCAGGCCGGCCAGGCGCAGTTCGCCGGCCAGCAGCAGACCGACCGGTCCGCCACCTACGACGAGGACATCAGTCATGAGAACACTCCATTTACACTGTAAATATACGATGTAAATATAGGAGCATGTACAGTGTAAATCTGTCAACCTCGGAAGCGATGGAGGGACGGGCGGATGGCACCGAGGCAACCGCTGACCCGGGAACGCATCCTGGACGCCGCCCTGGCCCTGGCCAGCACGGACGGGTTGGACGGGCTGTCCATGCGCAAACTCGCCAAGTCCCTCGGCGTGGAGGCGATGGCCCTGTACAACCACGTGGCCAACAAGACCGAGATCCTCGACGGCATCGCCGACCGGGTGCTCGGCGGCATCGACCGCGCCGACCCTGAACTCCCCTGGGCCCAACGGGTACGCGCCACCGCGGTGAGCATGTACCGGGCACTGTGCCGCCACCCGGTCGTGCCGATGGCGCTGGCCACCGACCAGGCCAACCCGACATCACTGCGGGCGCTGCAACCGATAGACGACCTCCTCGGGGCGTTCTACGAGGCAGGGCTCGACGATGACGGCGTCCGCCAAGCGCTCGGGGCGGTACAGAGCCTGGTCTACGGATCGATCCTGCTGTCGACCACCGGGTTCGTCCGCGACACCAGCCGGACCACCCCAGGGGAACAACTCGACCCCTACGTCCACCGCCTCGACCCGGACAAGCTGCCGCACTTCAGCCGGATAGTGCCCGCGCTGTCGGCCGGGGACACCGAGAACGACTTCGTGCGCGGGTTGGACGTACTGATCGCCGGACTCCCAGTGCTGAAGCGAGCTGCGACGGGATAGGCCGGAACTGCGACCTCGCGGGTCACCCAGAACTGCCGACCAGTTCAACTCGATCGGTTCTCGATGCTCGGCAAGCGACCGCAGGATTTCCGAACATCCACTTCCACCGCGTAGAGCGCGGCCGGTGGACGTCCGCTATTGCCCGATAGCGGTGTTCAGGTCGGGTCACGCGGCCCTGGCGTCCAGGTCCAGACGTTTGTCCATGTCGAGCAGGAACCTCCCGTACAGGTTCACGTGGGTCCAGAACAGGGCGCTGAGCGCGCTCTGCGGTCCTCGGCACCCATCCGCTTCTTCCACGCCGGGTCGTCCAGAACCCGTTGCACCAGAAGGGTGTCAGGAATTCCGGGTGGCGCGCAGGGCCTCCAGTCGCGTCTGCCACTCGCGACCGCCAGCGCCGACATCCGCTCGGCGAGGAACCGCGCGAATTCTGCTACTCGTGCTGACGCCCGCCGGGAGCAGGGGACCGGAAGGGCGATTGCCGCACGACTTCGAGCTCCGTCTCCGCTGCCAAGCAAAACTCCAATTTCGTGACCGTCATATTGAAACGTTAATCATCAAACGAAACGAAATGTGGACCAGCTAAAACGGGCGAAGAGGTGGCGCACATAATCGCGCTTATGTGCGGTAAGGTCACGTCATGGAGATCGAGTTGGGTCCTGGCGCCGGGATTGGGCGAGTGGGTCCGCAAACGGAATTGCTGGCCACGACCACCCGCACAGGGCACACCCGCGCCGCGTTGATCTCGGCGTGGCTGGGTTCGTTCGCCGACTCCGCCGACACCCGCGCCGCCTACGCGCGCGATCTGCGGGAGTACCTCGCGTGGTGCGCGCAGCGCGACCTCGACCCGCTGGCGATGCGGCTGCCCGAGGTGCAGATGTACGCCGCGCAACTGGCGGCGGCGACCAATCCGCGCACCGGGCGCCCGTTCGCATCGTCGACCAGGGCGCGCAAACTCGCCGCCGTCTCCAGCTGGTACACCTTCCTGGTCCGCGCCGGGGCGATCGACGCGAATCCCGCACGGGACGCGGCGCGGCCGCGCTACGACCGTCGGCACTCGACGACCACCAGCGTGTCCGAGCGGCAGGCCGCGGGCATGCTGGGTGCCAGCCGTGACTACCAGCACCGGACGATGGGGCCTGAAGCCGCCGCTTTGGCGACCGCGCTGCTGATCGACTTGGGCATCCGCGTGTCCGAACTGTGCAACGCCAACCTGGCCGACCTCGGACAGCGCGAAGGCATCCGCGTGCTGACCGTCCGGATGAAGGGCGGCAAGATCCGCACCCGGCCGATTCCGGCCCAGGTGGCCGCGCTGCTCGACGCCTACCTCGACGTGCGCCCCGCCGGAGACAGTGATGCCCTGCTGGTCACCAGAGGCGGCGATCGCATCAACCGACACCAGGTGTACCGGCTGGTGCAGCGCGTCGCCGCGGACGCGGGGGTTCCGATGCCACAACGCATCACACCGCACTCGATGCGGCACGCCTTCAACACCATCGCCCGCGAAAGGGGAGCGGCGCTGGAGGATCGCCGCGACGCGCTCGGCCATTCGTCAGCGGCGATCACCCAGCTCTACGACCACGTCGCCCTGTCCCTGACCCGAGACCCGGCCCACCTCGTCGCCGAAGCAACCGCAAAAACCCCGGATTAGCCAAGGGTTTTCCCCACTGATCACTTACGTCACGGTGACGAAATTAGGGGCGGTGCAGGTGGACATCGGGCAGTCGTGCGATTCCACGCGCTTGAAGTCGTCGCTCACGACCTCGGACTGTTTTATGTGGGTGTTTCATTCGTCCAACCGTTTGCAACGACTCATGAGACATGTTCGCCGCAGGTGGGTTGCCGCGCGGCCGGGTGTTTCACGAGCGACCACCTCTGCAACGCCGCCCCGGGGCGGATGTGGAAACGTCCTATCGTCAGAGCCGTTGAGTGTCCGCGCCGGTGCCAAGGTGGTCGAGGCGCGGCGAAAGGAGCGCATCGGTCGAGCTGGGCCAGCCAGCTCGACCCGCACCACCGGCAGGAACTCGCCGCGTCGCTGCCCGCACGCCTTGAAATGGCGCGGCTCGCCGCCCAACCACCCAACAGGCCGACGACACCGCTTCCCCGACCCAGTAAGGAACCACGCCGTGACCACCCCGCACGCCTTCCCCCTGGAGCCCACCCCGATCCATGTGTCTGACGAGGTCCTCGATGACCTGCGCGCCCGTCTCACATTGACCCGGCCGCCGCTGGACGAGGGGAATGGGGATTGGTCCTACGGCGTCCCGGACAGCTATCTCCGTGAGCTGGTCGCCTACTGGCGGGACGCCTACGACTGGCGCAAGGCCGAGGCGGCCATCAACGCCTACGAGCACTACCAGGTGAGCGTCGCCGGTGTCCCAGTGCACTTCATGCGCAAGCCCGGCCGCGGCCCTCGCCCGATCCCGTTGATCCTCACCCACGGCTGGCCGTGGACGTTCTGGCACTGGTCGAAGGTGATCGACCCGCTCGCCGACCCGGCCGCGTTCGGCGGTGACCCCGCCGATGCGTTCGACGTCATCGTGCCGTCCCTGCCCGGCTTCGGTTTCCCCGGGCCGCTCACCGGCTTTTCGGACGTCAACTTCTGGAAGGTCTCCGACCTCTGGCACACCCTGATGACCGAGACCCTGGGATACGAGAAGTACGCCGCCGGGGGCTGCGACATCGGCGGGATCGTCTCCAGCCAACTCGGCCACAAGTACGCCGACGAGCTGTACGGCATCCACATCGGCTCCGGGCTGCCGCTCGACTTCTTCACCGGCCACCGCGCCTGGGACTTCGCCCGGAATCGGCCCCTCGCCGACGACCAGCCCGCCGACGTCCGCGCCCGCATCATCGAGCTGGACCACCGCTCGGCGTCCCACCTCGCCGTGCACATGCTCGACGGCGCCACCCTGGCCCACGGGCTGAGCGACTCACCCGCCGGACTGCTCGCCTGGCTGCTGGAGCGCTGGAACGCCTGGAGCGACAACGGCGGCGACGTCGAGTCCGTCTTCACCAAGGACGACCTGCTCACCCACGCCACGATCTACTGGGTGAACAACTCCATCGCCACGTCGATGCGTTACTACGCCAACGCCAACCGCTACCCCTGGACCCCCGCCCACGACCGCACCCCGGTCGTGCAGGCCCCGGTCGGCCTCACCTTCGTCACGTACGAGAACCCGCCCGGCATCCACACCGCCAACGAGCGCGTCCGGGCATTCAAGACCGGCCCGCAAGCCGATTGGTTCAACCACGTCAACGTCAACGCCCACGACCACGGCGGCCACTTCATCCCCTGGGAGAACCCCGACGCCTGGGTGAGCGACCTGCGCCGCACCTTTCACGGCCGCAGGCCCTGAACGACCCTGCGAGCTGTCTGGTGACGGGCCAGGCGAACATTGCCTGGCGGGGGGCGCGCGTCGGCCGACTGGCCCCCACCGCCCGCCACGCCGTCTGCCTGAGTCGGCCTCCCTGCGGGACCCCGCTCGCCGCCACCCTCCGGGGAGCGCTGTCATACCCACCGTCACGCCCGTTCCGTCAGTGCGCTGCTCCTGTTCACCGCTCTGGCGGCCAAGGCCCTCCCGTCCGCCGTGCCCGCCACCGGGCCTCGTTGGGGGACCGCCGGAATACGGCGGAAAGGGGCAATGAGCGCCGAACGCGCTGTTCATCACGGGGTTGAGAAGCGAGTCATCTCAGTGTGGTCCCGAGTCGGTGCGATGTTGACGGATCACCTGATCCGGGCCTGATCCGCGATCCGGGCTTGTGGCGTCAGTCCTGGTCGACATGCTGGCGGCATGTCGACCGAGGCGAACGGAAAACACAGACCTGGCCAGCTGGCTTCGCGGATGGGTCCCGACCGAGGACGAACTGACCGCGGCCGGGATGCCGCGCGAGACCTTCCCCCGGCGAAGGTGACCGACACCCCGATCTCATCGACCTGGACACCGGCGACGAGTACGAGTGGGTTGTCGAGCCCGCCGGCTACGCGCACGTCAACGACCACGATTTCGCCTGGACACGGGCAGCGGTAGAAGAGCAGGCACGCGTGGTCGAGGTCAACAGCCTTCCGCCTGAGCAGCTGGCCGAACTGCGCCGCCGCTACCGCGAAGGCGATGCCGAGGACGACTGAAGATCGACGCGGCTCGCGCCCTCGATGCTGGCGCGACTGCCGAGTTCGGGGACGTACTTGTAGATCGTCGAACGGGATACGCCGAGCAGCCGCGCGATCGAGGTGACGGTGTTGTCGGGCTCGGTGAGCAGCGCGCGGGCGTGGCGGATCTTCTCGGAGGTCATGACTGGTGGACGGCCGAGCCGGACGCCGTTGGCGCGGGCGGCGGCCAGGCCCTCGCGGGTGCCGTCGACGATGAGTTCGCGGATGAATTCGGCCAGCGCGGCGGAGACGTGGAAGACCAGGCGGCCGCCGGGGGTAGTGGTGTCGAGGTTCTCGTGCAGCGAGGTGAACCCGACCCTGCGGCGGCGTAGCCCGCTGACCAGCGACAGCAGGTCGGCAAGGCTGCGGCCGAGGCGGGAGAGCTCCAGGACGACGAGGGTGTCGCCTTCGCGGAGGTAGTCCAGGCAAGCCCACAGCTCGGGCCGTTCGGCGTTCTTGCCGGACAGCTTCTCCTCGAACACCCGGATGCACCCAGCCGCAGTGAGGGCGTCGACCTGGCGGCGCAGGTTCTGATCCCGGGTGGAGACCCGGGCATGGCCGACGCGGGCGCCGCCGCCGATGGCGTCGAGCGGGTCGCCGTCGAGGACGAGTTCGGCCGGTGCGTCGGTCATCGGCGGCACCTAATGAGTCGTGAGTCGGCCATCCGGCAGACTCGGGTCGGGTAGCCGCTGGCAGGTGAGCACTCTGGGCTCCTGGACGTTTGAGTCCTGATGAAAGAGCGTGCCCCTGCCGGTGGGCTGGG